>JBEWPZ010000067.1:0-4329 GCA_047689535.1 Candidatus Sulfurovum kebritense
AAGTAGTAAGTAGTAAGTAGTAAGTAGTAAGTAGTAAGTAGTAAGTAGTAAGTAGATTTTACATGCTGAAATGAATTTGTCAAGTGTTATACAAAAATTTATGATAATTTTAAAAAGAAAAATGAAGTTAAAAAGCGGCTAGCCGCTAAAGCGACCAGTCGCGCGGGCACTCTGCCGAAGAGGACAAAGCGTCAGCATGAGAACCGTTAAGCAAACGCAAACTGCTTTGCGTTTGTAGGTTCGGAACCGAAAGCGATGTGCCAAAGGCACCGCTGTAGGCTCAAACAGGGCTTTGCCCTATTGCGTCATATTAATGTAAGTCTCTCCACTGATACTTTTTCCATAGGAAAGCAAGGAAAGAGAATACCACAAAGAAGATCAGAACATATGGTCCGAGTTCCTCTCTTTTTGGCTTACTAGGATCACCGATCTCAGTAAGATAAGCCTCAACCTTTTCGTATCCCTCTTTGTTTAGACCGACTCTTGGCATAGATGTACCAGGAAGCTGTGTCTGAGGATTCTCAACAAATGTCTCAAGGAAGTGTGCACTTCTTGCTCTGATAATGATCGAAAGATCCGGTGGCAGTTTACCCATGTAACCTTTCACACCATCTTGCGCTTCAAGTACTTTGATCTGATGCGCCAATGCATCTTTTTCATACTTGAACCTCGGTGTATCACCAAGCTGAGACATCTTTGCATAACGCATTGCGTGACATCTACCACACGCTTCTGTAAATGCCTCTTTTGTCGTAGGCTCAGCCGCTTTTTTCTCTTTGAGGTAAGCCACTACGTCAGCGATAGACTGGTTATCCATAAACATTGTCATCACCGGCCCCATAGGGTGCATCATTGTATCTGCAAACTTGTGGTCGGTGTTCATCGCCATTGCAGGATCTTTGATCAATGCGATCAGGTATTTTTTGTCATACAGTGCACCTGCATGATCCAGGCTTGGAGGTACAACACCGCCCATCGGTGCGGCACCTTCCATGTGACATCCCATACACATCGCATAACCGGCTTCACCGGCTGCTGCATTACCTTCAAGTTTTGCGATCTCGTTTACTTCACCCCAAAAGGCTTGTTTTGCCTCTTTTTTCTCAGCAGATGTTGCACCTTCGATATCCGCAGTACCATCATATACAAAACCATGTCCTTCAACATGCTTGTGCATCTGTCCATGTGCGAACGGCTCCACACCCCAGTAAAGCAAAAGTGTAAAGGCTGCCACAACTCCTAATATTTTTAGTTCTTTCATCCTCTACTCCTTATAGTTTCTTTTCTGCTTTTGTGATAAATGGTAATGCAACCCAAAGTGCAAAGAAAAGTAGCGCAGCTACTAGACCGATCTGGTTCCAAATACCTTCCGGAGGTAGTTTCCCCATCACTGTAAGTACAAGTACATCAGCCAGCATCAACCAGAACCATACACTGAAGAGGCCTCTTTTGCTTGCCGGAGCAACATTAGGACTTCTGTCAAGGAACGGTAACAGGAAGAAGATCACCTGAGCAATAGCAAATGCGATCAGACCCGGATCTTTAGGGAATGGTCTAAGGATCTCATAACTCCATAGGAAATACCACTCAGGATAGATATGCGGCGGTGTTTTTAGTCCATCTGCCGGATCAAAGTTCACCGGATCCATCGCAAAGTTAAAGTGATAGAAGACAAGGTAGAAGAAGAGAATAAAGTAGATACCCATAACAAAGACATCTTTACTCAAGAATACTGGATTGAATGGAATAACTTTAGACTCTTTTTTCTTACCTGCTTTGTAAAGCTCTGCAGCCTCTTCAAAGTCGATCTCTTCACCTTTTTGGTTATTTACGTGTGGAATTCTTAATGTACCGAAGTGTAGAACGATAAGTCCGATAATCACCAATGGTAAAAGAAGTACGTGAAGCATAAAGAATCTTGTCAAGAATGCATCACCAGGAACATAATCCCCTCTAATCCACTCAACCAATCCATATGCTTCAAGCGAACCACCTGAGAAAAGGTTTGTAATAACCATACCTGCCCAGTAACTCATCTGTCCCCAAGGGAGCATATATCCGGAGAATGCCTCAGCAGAGAATGCCACGAAAAGAAGCATACCCGAGATCCAGATCATCTCTCTACCCTTCTTATAGGAACCGTAGTAGATCCCTGTAAACATGTGGATATAGATGATCAGGAATACAACCGATGCGCCTACACCGTGAATATGTCTCCATAGCCATCCGTATCCTACTTCTGTCATGATCGTATAGTTTACAGAATCAAATGCCAATGCCGTATCCGGCTTATAGTACATTAAAAGGAAGATTCCTGAAACAAGAAGCAATCCAAATGTTGCTGCCAGTACCATACCCATTGCCCAAAGGAAATTGATATCTTTTGGAATCCAATACTCAGTTGATAGTACTTTTTTAAGTGTTACAACCCCTAATCTATCGTCTAACCATTTCTCAGAAAATGGTCTTGCGTTTTCATCAAATTTTGCCATCTTCTCTCCCTTATACTGTTAGACCAGCGTCTTTCATCTTTTTAAACTCAGGTCCCTCTTCGCCAAGCACTATCGTTTTTCCATCAAGTTTGAACGGTGGAATCTCCAGCGGACTTGGCGGCGGTCCAAATATCTCATGTCCTGAAGGGTCGAACTCCCCACCGTGACAGGCACATCTGAATATTTTCTCACCCGGTAGATACGCCGGAATACATCCAAGGTGTGTACATAGACCAATAGCAACGAGAAATCTATCAGAGCCGACTACCACATCTCTGTCATCTGCTTTCATATCCGCTGATTTTTTAAGTACAAAAATCGGCTTCCCTCTCCATTTCTCTATATTGAGCACATTTTCCTGTGCAGCACTTAGATCAATTGTAGTGAAACCTGCAGCTTTTACGCTTGGTAATGGATCCCAGCTACGCTTCATTGCATAGAGTGCACCTAAGCCGCCCAATGCAGTGAAACCACCAAGAGCCATACCCATAAAGTCTCTACGACCTTGCTCTTTCATACTTACTCCTTTCTTTTAACTTGTTTGTAAAATTTAACCACTTATTATAGTCTATATTAGATTTAAATATAATTGGGTTCAAAAAAAAATTATGGATGGGGGAATTTTGTTACAAACGGTAAATTAGGAGTTTAGAACTCCTAATATTTATCATAATTTAAACTAATTTTTAAGTTTTTTTATCAATTTTTCTGCGATAAGATCCAGAGAAACAGGAAGGGTTTTGTCATTTTTTTTCTTTTTGTCAACAGCTTCATAGGCAGCTCTGTCAAAGCCTTCAACTACCGGTATATCAAGCCCTTTGATGACCGAGAGGGGAATGATCTCTTCTCTTGACGTCTTGATATAGACAACGTTTGCACCGCAAACATGAGCTTCCAGAGCAGTCTGTCCCGATGCTGTCACGATATGGGAAGAGCTCTTGAGCAGCTCCTCATACTCTTCGGCCTCATGCAGCCTCTCAAAGAGTGCTGCCAACTCATCTTCATATTTGACAAAAAAGTAGTTTCCAAGCAGCAGCTCCATCCCAGAATCCTGAAAAAATTCTCTATGGCCCAGTATCTCTTTGTCGTAGTCCGCATCTGAGAGAAAGAAGAGTACCCGCTCCTCTTTGGGTTCACTCTCGTACATACTGTCTACGATCAGTGCCTCGATACAGCTCTCCTCGTCACACTCAGGTCTGAAGAGTACCTCGCTTACACGTATCTCATCCTCCGGGCCATTGGCAAAACGGAATACATGGGAGAAGTCTGAACAGTACTTCTCGATACGCCCCTTGTCATCTTCAGGCGTATCCATAATGATACTATCACCCGTATCGGCGATCGCATCGATATCCATCACACCTTCGATCGTCACATAGTCACGCAGCCCAAGCTCTCGGGCTGCCAGTCCGGCCCTGAAGTCATTGACCAGAAGTCTTGTCTCCACGCCTTTCTCATTTAACGCTTTTAACAGTGCTACTGCTCTTTTGACTCTGTCCAGACCGATCTTGTGCCCGCTGTTTGCATAATAATATAACATCTATCATCCTTGTTTTACTATCTCTATATGTCGTTATACCGAAGTTAGCTAAAAAACTGTTATCTATTCTTCTCTTTTTATCCCAAATCGGATGCAAAATACTCTGTGAGTTACCTACAGGCCCCTCACAATTCATATCTCCTATGGGATGGACAACCAAAAGGGTTTCCGAAATTTTGCAATCACACACCATCTCTCTCTTTTGGTGCGTGGTTATCTACCCTACGCAACTGTCATATGCAAAAAACTTTGATATCCACATATTAATGCAAAAAGCATTAATAACTCGGCTATTTA
>JBEWPZ010000068.1:0-4111 GCA_047689535.1 Candidatus Sulfurovum kebritense
CGTTGTTTGAAGACATCATGAGTGCGCCAACTATAGACGATAGTGCAAACGCTTTTTTTGCCTTTGTTGGTACCTTAGCCATCGTCATGCCTCCCTGAAATCTTCATGGAGTGCTTCCGGCGTGATAGCGTTGCATCCTTTGTAGAACCCATACTTGGTACTTATTTGCACGAACCCATTTTTAGTTACTTGCAATTTACCTTTCCTGGCTTGTACCTTGATCTCGAATCCTTTTTCTCTGTGTATAAAAATCTTTGTTGCCATTTTTATTTCCCTTTTTAATATATTCCGGCCTGTTGCTTTAGGCGTTCCCATTCCGCATCGTCACTATCAAGCGTTACGCCGTTCTCATTGAGTATCTTTGTGATAAACTCTATATGGAGGCATAGTGCTTTAGTTGTAATTTCTGTCGTTGATATTTTTCCATTCTCATCGAAACCGTAATTCAAATTCATATTTTTGAAAATAGTCTTCAGTGATGTATCCTGCTCAAATGGCGTACCTTTTGGGCTTGCTACACAATCGTAATCACCAAAAGGCTCTTCGCCTCGATAGAACACCAAACAACCACTGCCGTGATCGTCTTTCCATTCTCTAAATGAAATTTTCGGGCATTTCTCAAATGCTTCCGCAAGGATCGCGTGATAGTATTTATTCAGTTGCCCGGATATGTTCATCTGATTTTGTGGCGTTGTTTCTGCATGTTTCTCAACCCTGCCCACTACAGCACCTCTTCATCTACCAATCTATCTTTACCAAACAATACAAAATCTCTAATGTCAGGCCACACACTTTCATATTTAATGCGCCCGGTCTCCATCATTTCTGGTCCAACACGGTATTTTTGCACCTGATATGTCTCTTTGCTTGCTACAAGTAAGCTGAATGATACTTCGCAGTGTTGATTGATCGATTGCAGCCACTCCTCCACAAGCTTTGTGTAGAAATAAGCCTGTAGATCATAGTCGTTGTTTGACAGCTTTTTTCTAAGCTCCCAACGTTCACCACTCGGAGATTTTTTGAGCTTGAAGTGATCAAAATAGACACCTTTTAGGTCAAGTATTTCAACCGATATGTATCTCGTGCCGCTTTTTTTGATATTCAGCTTGTCGATCTTGCACTTAACCTTCGCGCCATCTATCTCACCTATTATTGTAAGTTCTACATTTTCACCGTCAAGCACTTCCGGGTACTTCTCTTCAATGGCTCTGTGAGAAGCTTCTATAAAGATAAACTCTGTCTCTCCGATACGGGTTGTGTTTTTTGTTGCATCTTTCACATTACTTACATGGTAACGATCATAGAATTCATCATGTTCTAACACATAGCAGTGAAAGGCGCTACCAGTGTCAAAAATCTCTTGAAGATCATCATCGATCTCGTCACAACCTACGGTAAGGTAATGGTGTAAATTTGTTTTAAACACGCTCTTCATGAAAGAGTTGGATACTACTAACTCTTCATGTCGATCTTTTGGAGACTCAAACCCATTGAAGATGTTTCCGTATGAGAAATATGTTTCATCGGCGATATTTTTTATCTCCCATGGCATACTATACCGCCTTTAGCTCGTGGTACATGCTGTTGATAGCTGGTTGATCATCGTCTGTGAACTTCCTCCAATTTGGATACTTCTCAAACACTGATCCCATTTTCCCCTGTTGCTCAGGTGAAGCGTCCATATATACACCCTTTACATCATCAAGGCTGTAATTTTGTATCTCTTCAACTTCGGCTTCATGTACATCTTCTTCCTGTTTTGGCTCCGACTTATTGTCATCTCTTGAAAGTGGATCGATAGGCTCCTCTGTAGTAGGTTGCTTAGGTAGTACGTCAGTCTCCATCTTGTCTTCCTGCTCTTCTGCAAGGCCGATACCCTTCAGCACATCCGTAAACACGTCTCTTAGGGCAAATGATCTGGCTCTCATCTGCATCATACGCTTAGGGTATTGCTTCCAGGGACCATTTCTACTAAGCAGCCCGGCTCTTTGAGCGTCCTCCATACTGAACTTGTATGTTGCTTCACTCGGTTCTCCTTTTCTCTTCACTACACAAGTAGCTTCACGTTCTGTCTGTGTCTCATGAATGTATTCAAGCTTTCCGCTGCCCCTTACAAGTGCCAACGCCGCATCACCCCAAATGCTAGGACGGCCATTGATCACCGCGATAGACTGTAGGGACTGCATAGGAGATAATCCGATCTCAATACCCCAGTTGACCGCCACAAATATATTGGACGGTTTACCCCTGAAGTCTGTCGGTACGATCTCACTCTTTGCAAGGATCTCACTAAGCTGCATGGCCTCATTGATATTTGATGGGATAAGTCCACTCTTCGTTGTCATAATATTTGTTTCTTCTGGTAAGTTTTGCATGATTTCCTCCTTACTTCATCACCAAATCAACCATCGATAGGTGCGTTTTAAATCTTTCGATCAGCTTCTCTTTCGCCTCTTCTTCGCTACTTGCTTGTACTTCTGTATATGCAAGTGGTTCTAAAATTTTCATAGATATACCGTAAGTATGCAGTTCTTCACTGCCTACTTCCGGCTCATTACTTGTTTCCGGTCCTGGCTTATATGTTGTTTGTGCTTGTAGGTCTTCTGTTTCCATGTCTACAATACGTTGCTTGATAGATGCTCCCAGGTTCTTAACTTTGTCCTGGTTCTCTGCATAAGTAAGCTTTGAATAGATACCTTGCAACTCTTTGTGATGCTCTTTTAGCGCATCAATATCAGTCAGCATATCCTGGCTTGATACCTTGATCTCTTCAACCCTTGCCATGATCTCGCCGTCAGCATTTTTGATAGATTCCGCTTCCGATTCGGCTTTGTTTGCTCTGATATTTGCTTCACAACGTCCGATCTTGTTGTCTATCGACAACATGCAAGACTCTTCAATGTCCGGGTAGTATTCAGACACAGACTCTTTCAGCCTGTTTAATGAGCTGATACTTGCTTCAAGCACATAATTGGTTCCCTCGGCAACAATATTTTCAAGGTAACCCTCAAACTGCTTTGTCTGTAACTGTTTTCGCTCTTTTAGTTCGATCTCTTGCTTGATAGGCTCGTATGCAACTCTGATTGCCTCTGCAGCTGCATCCTTAATGCCTTTATTTAGCTTTCCGGTTGTCGTAAAGATTTTAGTCTTACGTTTATTCTCCACAAAGTCTTTGAACATATCAAGGTTTAGATACCGATCAAGCTCCTCTTCTTCTATTGCCTGCTCAATGTGCTTTTTTATCGCATTTTCAGTTTTTTTATACTCAACCTCTTTGATCGCATCGATCTTTTCTGTAAACTTCTCGTTGAACTCTTTGAATTTTGCTTCATGTTGAGTATAGTTCTTTGTCACCTTTGCCAGCGGGCTTGTCTGTATCTTTCTTGTTTCGACAAGATACTTCCCGATCTCTGCAACCGTCTTTTTATTGTTCTCAACAACATCAAGGTCAAGATCGTTTTTGATAACATCTTGAATGTGTGATTCGATCATATCCGTGATTTTTCCCACATCTTCGGAGTTGTCTTTTACTCCATCCTGCGAAACATAGATATGAATAGGTGTATACGGATATGCTTTATTTTTGTTCCACTCTGTTATTTTTGCTACAAAATCTTCGCCTGTGGTACCCGCAATGGTGCCCAGGGTATCTACTGCCTTTACAATGCTCATCTCTCCCCCCCTTTTATATTTTGATAAATCCGATACTGTTTTACATCCATGGCTCATTGCTCCATGGATCAGCTCCGTAGGTCTCGGTGGCTTGTGCATAAGATGATTTTCCATTTTATTACCTTTTATTGCATGAACGGATTTCCAAACCCGCCTGATGTTCCAAGGCTATAACCATATCCTCGAATAGCATCTCTCGTTGTCCTGATCTCTTTAGTAGTTCCTGGACGATCTGCCGTATTTTGTTGCTCTTTTTTTTGCTCTTTTTTCATGTTCTGCATCCTAAAACGGTATTGGTGTATATCCGGCACCATAAGCATTAATAAGTTGATCATCTGTGAGATCATTTGTGTAAAACCATTCTCCTATGCCATTAATCATGGTGACACTCTGCCGCAGCTCCTTTAATTTCTCAACGTTGTTGTCGATTTCCATATCT
>JBEWPZ010000035.1:0-21469 GCA_047689535.1 Candidatus Sulfurovum kebritense
CATCCATGCTTTCAATTGCGATCATCGCGCTTTCTAACAGTTCTCTACTCATGTCCACCCTTTACGTTATAGTGATAATCTATGCCGACACTAGCAATCATAAGCCCTGCGCCTATGATCATTGAATTGACACCGGAAGTCAGTGGCCTGCCTCCCATATCCCATGACATAAACCATACAAGGATAAGATCAAGTAAGTGCACAAAAAGACCTATTGAAAACGCTATAAGCCCAATGTCAAAAAAATATTTAGACATTTTTTTTATTATTGATGGCATGTGTACACCTCCCAAATATTCGATATTACAGATTGTACATATTGCACACTTAATATAATATTAATTTTTAAAAAAGATGACATATTTAATGGAAAATACCTATATTGTACATATTATATGTTTTTTGGGTGGGGCGGGTGTTGTGAGTATTAGGGGATGAAATGTAAAGCGGTGAGGAGGTGCCGCTTTACATCATATCGAAATAAGAGTGTGCTACATCTTTGCCATTTATGCTGATATGGTTCAGTGCTTCTGTAACGGTTGGATTTCCGAAGACTTTGAATTTATCATCTTTATATAGCATATAGGCAATTCTGCAAATATAATCATCGTCCTTACCTTTCAGGCCAATAGCTTCAAGGATTGCCGGGTGCTTTGTATCATCACTTGTAACCAAGTTGATACAAGGCACGTATGCAATGCCAAGGACTTTGTATAGAAAATCTGTTTCATCATTCGCATGGTGCTCTTTGATCAACTCTTTCCAGGCTTTATATTCTGTTTCATCAAAAAACTTGCCCCAGTCGCTTATGCTTCCAAGGGCCTCCATTATCTCATTATCTAACTCTAATTTCATGCCTCTTCCTTATCTATCCCAGATTGATTTTTTCTGGTTGTTTTTTGCTTTTTCTATACTGCTTAACAATGAGGTATGTAAGCTATCACCTTTGATGACCTGATCATACTTTTCTAACTGTGAAATGTCTTTTTTGCCATATTGCGACCAATACTCACCGTCTACTTCAATGAAACGTTGGTAGCGTCCGTGCTCTCTGTATACCTGGATTATATCATCTTTTGAGACAATATCGTCCATTCTTCCGTTAAAGAACTCATGGGTACCGTCTACCACGCCTTGAAGCTTCTCTGCCGTTGCTCTATCCTGTGTATGTTCGATCAATAGCTCTACAGACGGCTTCAATGCGCCTTTTGCTCCGGCCAATCTCTTCACGTTTCTTATGAATGTGTCTTTTGCCTGGCTGAATAGAGACTCAATAAGGTTTTTATACCCACTGTATGCCGTTGGTGTTAATGTATGTGCGAAGTCCTGGTATCTATCTTTATCGGTATCATGCTTTTCATTGTACTCTTCCGGTGAGATCACGGACCCATATTGGCTTCTTCTCCACTTTCTATCACTCTCAGGGTCCATAAATAGAGGTAGCAACATACCTTTGAAAGGTCTGTAACTATCGATATTCCCGTCTTTTGGTATAAGCTTCTCTTTGAGTTGATCGATTTCTTCTTCAAGCCCACTGATTGACTTTTCCCCCAGTGCATAAGCTCTCCAATCTATTTCGCTCATGATCTTGTTATTAAATAACCCGGCACCAAGCTTTTTGACATTTTTAAGGAATGTAGTTTGACTGATGTTCTGCAGATCAAATTGTCTATCTTTTGCCTCTTTTGAGTCAAAATTCTCAATTTTGCTTCTAAGCCTGTGATCATCTTCATCGATAGCCTTGATCATGCCTAAAACGTCTTCCACCTCTCTTTTGTAAATCTTCTCTTTAGCTTTTGCTTCTACGCCCCTTATCTTTAGGGCCTGGCTTTTCTTCTCTTCCATGATGATTTCAATTTGTTCCGGTGTTGGAATACCGCCAAACCTTGCTGTGGCCTCTTCAATGATCGCTTTACCATCGATACCGTTATATTCAAGTGTTTTGCTATCAATAGTCTTTAGGTCCTCTTGCCACCCTGCTTTGACTTCAAGTATCTTCATTTTAGCATCATCAAGCGTTCCGGCTGTTGCATAGGTATATACCTGTACGTCTCTGATCACGTTACCCTGTCTTACCCCTCTACCTTTTGCCTGGTGCCATACATCAGGTGTATAAGGAATATCCACCAAGTGTACTGCAGCAGTACGTTTATTGAAGTCTACTCCGGTTGTGTTTCTCTCTGTATAAATCAATACCGTTGGCTCTGTCGAGTTATTGTAGCTCTCTTGAAGTAGCGCCAGTGCTCCAAGCTCATTATCACTTTGTGTAGCTCCACCGTCACTTGCGTCAACTGCGTTCATGGTCTTAGCTGTTTTAAGCTTCAAGTCCTTGAATAGATGTTTTATGAAGTACTCAATGATACGTGTACCTGCGATTGAAGCTGAGAAGATGATCTGCTTCGCTGAACTATCTTTGTTTAGCTCCTCTCTGATATTTGCCAATAGTGCTTTATATTTTGGGTAATCATCAATATCAAGTAGGTTTTCCCTGTCTCCAAGCTCCTTAGTGACCTGCTTTGCGATTGCTTCATCGATCACCGGGATAATAAGCTCACCACCTCTTAGCATATTGGTTTTAAATACTGAGTCCACATACTCACTAAGCGGTACCTTTTTCTTCTCTTTTACCTTAATGAAGTCACCATCTACCTTGATCTCTTTCAGTACAGTGTACTCCACTTTCTTTTTACGGATAGATGTAACAAGTTTTTCAAGTTTTTCGGCATTTACGCCTCTCACGTTAAACCTCATTTCATTTTTAGCAAAATCCGCACCGATTGAAAGCTTATTTAAATTATCGATAAAGCTGAATGTCTGTCCTTTTGACTGTACATATAGCTTATGCGCTTCATCTGCCATATTAAGGCCGTATTGTTCAAGGATTCTGCTCTCAATATCACCTATTAGGTTTTCGTCACTGTCTTCCTCTGCTTTGTTGTACTCTTTAAACATTTCGTAACGATCAAAGAGATCCTGTCTTGCATTTTCAAGATCATCGGTACTATCCGCATGTACTTCATGCAGTGTTTCATCTGGCTTCAGCGCTGACTTGTCTATATTGTTCACGCTTCGTTGTGACTCGCCCTCTGCGTTTCTATATACCACTGAGTCCAGGCCGTTTGCTTTAAGGAGTGTGATATTTGATATACCGTCAAATACCTCCACAGTATTATACATATCCGGTTGTGTTACCATGGGCACTTCTCTTTTTGAAGTCATAATGAACATGTTCTGGAACTCCATGAACGATCTGATATTGTGCAGCTGCCCGGATGTTCTAAGTACGGTGTAAATCTCGTAAGGGCTTGATGTAAACGGTGTAGCCGTTGCTAATACTGTACCCCTGTTGGCACCTCCGTGTGCCTTGGATATGATTGCACTTGCAACTCTCACACGGACCGGATAGCCGCTGCCGATCACAGGCTGCGCAAACTTAAATCCTCTCCCGCCCGTAGCGCTGTTTTTTGCCATCTGTGCTTCATCTATGGTAAGGTACTCGATGTCGCCATCCTCAAAGTATCCTATTGAGTTTTTGGGCTTTTTAAATGCTGTAGACCAATCTTTGCTGCTAAATTCTGGAATTGCCGATGGGACCGCCACCTTACCGCCCTCTGCTTCTGCCTCTTTTTTGGTTGTTCCAATAAGATCATTGATCGTATCTTGCTTGAATGAGAAGAGTGAGAATGTAGAGTGTGGCATTACTGCAATTCTCTTGTTTACGTCCCTGGTAAATGCCGTCCATGCTTTTTTACCTCCGTCTGTCTCGATAAATGAAACAAGATCAAGGCCCCTATCTGTTAGCATAGGTTTAACGATCTTATTGCCGTCCTTATCCTCTCTTCCGATTGCAATTTCCATTTTCCACTTATCGAATACTGCAGTAGGTACCACAACGATAGCACGTTTAGCCAGGTTATTTACCACTGCGCTTAGTGCACTCATAAAGATCGTTCTTGTTTTACCCAGTCCGGTGTCTTGACCGATCACACCACTCATGGAGGCACCAAAGTGCCTAATGTCTTCATTTTGATAGCCATGGTTACTTTCAAGCACTTCGTCCTCTACATACCCTTTTAGGTAAGATAGGTGTGTATGTGCTTCTTTGCTTGTGTTTCTTCTATCAATCGTTGCGTCTTGATTGATATGGTCAGAGATCATCTGTGCCAATTCATGGTCTTGCTTTACATGCGTCTCTACTGATATGTCATATTCGGTCTTCAACTCCTCCAAAGCTTTAATGATCAGAGGTTTTAGCTGTTGGAATAGTGTTCTCTCGCTTCTAAATACCCCCGTGAGTCCAAATTTGTCCGTATTGTATAGAGCGTTTCTAAGTGAAGCTTGAAGTGCCTCAAAGTTTGGCATCTTTGTGGCTTTAAGCACCTCTTCTGGGTACATATCGTAAAGCTTCTTTAGATTTCTGTATGCGTCCTTATTTCCGAATGTAGAAATAGATACGCTTGACTCAAATTCAAGATCCTTATCCTCTCCAAGCTTTTTGAGAATATTGTCAGGGTTGATATACAGGAAGTCCATCTTTTCAATAACGTCTTTTTGTATCTCCTGGACCTTATAATACTTCTCTTCATCGATCATATATTTTAGGTTAGCATTGGTCAGTGCAACATCTGAAATTGATACATGGGTACGTTTGGCCTCTATGCTGTCAAGCATTGCCCCTTTTTTCTGTTCAAACTGCTCCTTGCTAAGTCCATACCTTTCATCGAACTCCATCGTGCTTATTTTGGCTTTTACGTCATTGTATCTTGCTCCATGCGGTGCAATATGTGCCATAGACGTAAATGAACCATTTCCGGATAGTGCAACATCTTCTACTGTAAGTACATCTTCTGGGCTCAATTCTCCCTTTTTTGCCTTAATGTCAAAGTAGCTGTCATAACGTGAGTATTCCTGCTCTTGCACCTTTTCATTTTTCTCTGTATCCCAGAGGGTCGTAATAGCAAGTCTTGCATTGTTGATCACACTATCGATGTATTTGTTATAGTCTGCATGATCGGCAACTTCAGCACCACTTCTAAAGTTTGCTTTGTTCTTCATGTTTTCGATACGTTTCAGGGTGTCATTTAGCCTTGAAAATGCTTTGTCACTTTTAAAGGTGGCTCTATTTACCCCGACTGACTTTAGTAGGATTAATGCCTTGACCATATCGGTAGATACCTTGCTGATCTCACTAATGAAATTGATTGAAGCCAAGGCCATAACAAGCTCATTGTTTGTACGCATGATTCTAAGCAGTATACCGCTTGTATCATCTGCCAACCCATTAAACTTCTCTTTGAACTCTTTTAGATCAGACACAGTAGAGGTACCCTTTTCCCTTAGCGATCTTGCATACTCCGTGAAGTACAGCTCAATCTCTTTCGACTTGACAAGATTTTCCTGGTTGACAGAGTCGATAAGCATAGTTTCGTCAGATAGTACAATGTCGTTATAGTCTACTTTGTTGGAGAACTTTACCTTTGATGCCAAGGCGATCTTATTCTTGATCGTTTCCATATCGTCAGTGGTGATCGTCTTGTTACCTCTTACCCCTCCGGTAAATAGTCTGCTCTCTTCAAACTCTTTTGAGCTTAGGAAGTGGCCCAGTGTATACTTCTTACCGCTATCTTTAAAATACTTTCCTGTGAGGAATTGGCTGTTGTGTGGAGTATGGTATACAATAGTATCCATACTATCCGGTGATACCATCTTTCTAGCGATCGCCTTGTATGCGTCTTCTCTATGCTTCTCAAAGATAAGAATATCAACCGTTACGTCCGCCCCGGTATGTGAAAACACTTTGTTTGGAAGTCTGATACCTCCCACAAAAGAAGCTTTTTGCAGTATCTTCTCTTTGATATTTGTCTTCTTCTCTTCGATCACCCCGGTAGGCACAATAAACACGGCTCTCTTACCGTATTTAAGTAACTCCAATGATCTAAGAATGAAATAATGCTCCAAACGTGCAACGTCACTAAACCTCTCTGACATATCAAGGCCCATATCACGCTTACCAAAAGGAACGTTTGTAATGACTCCATCAAGTGAGTTGTCTTCTATCTTATAGCTATGCTCCTCAAAGCTTGAATGAATTACATCATCACCTGTAATATAACCGTTGATCTTTGCACTCATAGGGTTATATTCAACCGATTGCAGGGTGATACTATCTGGCTTATTCTGGCCGAAAATACCAACCCCGGCACTTGGGTCAAGCACCTGTGCACCCGCCGGGAGTTCTCCCATGAGATCCCATGTTGCTTTTGCCAAATATTTCGGAGTGTAAAACTCATCTTGCGAACCACTAAGAGCACCCTCTCCGGTATAGCGTTTAAGTTGCTCTATCTCTTCTTCTGTAGGCTCACGCCCATCTTCATCAAGTGCTGCAATGATCTCTCTCGCATTATGGTTATCAGTAACCCTTTTTGACTTTTGATGCTTGTCTCCAATAAGCAAGTCTTTGGGTTCGATTGTTTCATCATCAAGAATAGCTTTGAGTTGATCTACTGTGGGTAGGTTTTCTAGTGCATTGCCGTTAAGATCGTTAAAGGCATCCTGTATCTCTGGCTGCTTTTCTTGCGGTTTTGTTTTTGAAAGTAGTTTATCGTAGAGTCTTCTAATCAAGGAGCGCCCCTTTGTTTTTACTCTATTTTAAAGTAAAGAGGGGCTTGTTTTTTAACCTATTTTAAAGTGCTTATTAGGTTCCGATATTTTAGTGTTTTCGAGTATCTTTTTCTTTAGCAAATAGAGGTCAAAAACGTCTTTCGCCTCTTCGTTTGTGCCATCGTGAAATATGTTTGTCATGTGATCTCCGACAACTTCACCCCATCCGGCTTCCATCTTTTTTATAAGGTTTGTTTTGTAGTCGTTTGGTGCTTCTCTCATTGCTTACCTCTATAATACATGTCGATAATTTTACCTATCTTTACTGAAAGAGGTCTTGGCTTGCTGCTTGTGTAGTATTCAGAGAAAGCTTCGGCCACCATTTCGTATCTGCTCTCTTTGGCGTACCTCGATAGCTTTGCCCCAATATTTGATTTTTCCTCTTTGTAGATACGGTCTGTGATCTCTATGAAGCTTTGATCTGCCCCATCTATGGTCATGGTCGGGTTATTTATGCTTATCCAGTATTCTATTGCATGGCCCATTTCATGTGCAAGCAATACCTCTACTCTGCTTTTATCTGATTTTACATAGTACCCGTTGCTTGTGTCGTGTCTATCGTTGGTGATCTTGTCGAACTTTATCAAAGCCGTGGCACTTACTGTGTCGCCACCCCCAACAAGAGACATATGGCAGGCCACATAATCTGTTGGTATTGCGTTTTTCCCTACCTTATACCCCATCATATTAAAGTGAGACTTCGCCCCTCTTAGGTTCCCCAGATATGTTACGGATTCTTTTAGTTTTGGGTATCTATTAAATATCTCCTTTTGTGAGGCATTGACCTTGTTTACAACTTCAAGCGGCGCACCTCTCCAATTAGAGTCAAGGCCCAGTTCATTAGTGTGCTGCACGGCACGGCTAATACTTTTTGCATGCCCAAAATCTTCTGACACATACCTCCATGGAAACTTAGTTTTAAGCACCTGGTCAAAAAGTGGCCTAATCATTCAGTGCCCTCTTTTGGTAGATGCGAGATAATCGATCAAGTCTTTTGGGCAACTCTGCAAATGATACCTTGTGCCAGGTCCCGCTATTGGTGTACCCGTCGTCATAGTTTCTGTAGTATATGGCGAATTCGCCTATTTTAAACATCTACCCACTCCTCTGCCGCACTATCCATCATGATGATTTGGCCCACCTCTCCATCCCATTCAGCATCATAAGCATCTCTCCTGAATGCTCCGTCAATATCTTTGTCTCCGGTAAACTCTGCATGTGGGTCGATCTTCTTAACAGCTCTTTTCCACGCCTGGTATGTCATGAACTCTCTTACTTTGTTTTTGGCTTTATCCATATCGATAGTATCCTTGTTTAAGCCGCCAAAAATACTATCTGCTACCGTTCCATCATCCACCAGGTCTTCCAGTAGGTTGATAACTTCCTGATAAAGCATATTGTCCGCAAGCTGATCTTCGTGCTTCTCGACGACGCTGACAGCTTCTTCAAGCTGTTTATAATCTTCGTAGGTAGCATTTTTATTTTCAAGTACGGACCTGATTGTTTCGAGTTCATTTTCAACACCAGCTATGCCTGCTTCAAGATCCGCTTTCTCACCAAGCTTCACATAAAGATCCTTGATAGCCTTTTGCACTTCTCTTTTTGCCTTGAAGCCGAGTTCGCCCGACCCCAAATTCTCATAGTGTGCCTTGATCTCTTTTTGGATAGCTCTTTTTTCTTTGAAACTAAGCATTATTCATTCTCCGCTTTCATAAGTTCTGTGAGTTGGTCCGCGAGTTTGTTCAACTCCTCCTCGTACTGATAGATGATCCCCTCTTTTTCAAGCTGCTCTGCAAGCTCATCAAGTTTTTGCTCAAACTCTTCGGATGTGGTTGCCTTGATGTCGAATGATGGTGTTTGTACGCTTGCCTCTTCTTCTCTCAGCCTCTCTTTCACATCATGACCCTTGATCTCACCAATCGTTTTGTTGTCCCAGTGAAAGTCAAGTTCGATATTCAAACTTTTCAACTCTTCGATACTGATATAACCAAGCTCCGGCTCACCACCGTGAAGCGATACAAGTCCGAACGCCTGCAGCTGCTCATCTTCCATATCTTTTTCCGTGATATACCAATCGCTATCGGAATTGAAGTAATGCAGGTAAGCTACTGCCTTATCCCCTTTGCCGTCCTGCTCATACGTCTTTGGCATGGTCGTTATCGTTTGATGCAGCCTATTGATCACCTCTTCAAACTCATTATCTTCGCTGTTTACGGCATCTTCTAGGATAGAGTATTGAGATCCCCCGATAAATCCTTTGATCACTTTCAGTTTTTCAAGCTGTTCGCTGTTGTCTTTAGGCTCCTGGACCGCTGCACCTAACTCCTGCTTGTTAGCCTCTTTTTCAAGTGCCTCATTGATAGTTTCGATCACTCTTTTTCTTGTCATATCACTGATCAACCAACGCTCTTTGACGCTCCATGTCTCATATTTGCCTTTTGCTCTAAGCAGGTTGTACCCTCTTCCATCTTCCTGGATAACAAACTCTTCTCTGTCCGTAAGGAAAGTTGCGTTCTGGTGATGTTCGATCGTGTAGTCTACCCCGGTCTTGCTTTTTACAAACTCTGCATTTCTGATCAATGCAACTGCCGGCATACGTGCGCCCTCTTTTCCCTCTATCTTGTCATAACCGATTGTCGAAAATTCAATGTACTGCTTGATCTTTGTTTTGATGGATGCGCTTTCACCCTCAATCACTACATTTCTTCTTGCGATTGCGTCCTCTGATACTTGGCCCACTTGAAGATCGATACTAAGTGTCTTCAATACATCATCTTGCAGAAAAGACTCTCTAATCGTATTGATATACTTTTTGGTTCCCTCCGGGAGTGTAACAACATAGTCATACTTGATACCTTTTTCTTTGGT
This sequence comes from Candidatus Sulfurovum kebritense, assembly GCA_047689535.1. Lineage (GTDB taxonomy): Bacteria > Campylobacterota > Campylobacteria > Campylobacterales > Sulfurovaceae > Sulfurovum > Sulfurovum kebritense. The sequence goes on from JBEWPZ010000035.1 coordinate 9,529, forward strand.
TGCCTCTTTATTCTCTTCCGTCTTTGATTCTGTATTCTTACGAGCTTCCATGTCCTGTATCTTCTCACCATAAGACTTATCAGGTTCATAGACAACATCATTAAGATCGATTGTCATGGCATTGATCTCTTCTTTTAGGTCCTGGATTGCACTACCAGTTGCAATGTCGGGGTTATTCGCCACAAACTTTGCATGAGTCATTTCGATCAATGCTTTAAGTCTTGCAATGGTAGTAGCTTCGTCGATTGTGGTATCGCCGTTTTTATAGATAGCCCTTGTAGCGTCCTTTTTGTTGATAAACCAATGGGTGATCTCCAATGGCTGCTTTGGATTGAAAGACCTTAGATTTTTAACGTTCTTTGCAAGTGCCGTAAGTGTCTGACCGTCATCCATTGTAAGGGTGAACGGAATATACTTATGACTCTCTCCTCTTCCAAACCCGGTGATTTTGAAGCCGTTGTGAAGCACAAAACGGCTTCCCTCTGTTTGGACCTTATTGTTCAGCTTGGAAGACAACTTCTTTGCGATCTTGTTCATCTCTTTCCATAGCATCTGGCCGTTTGTGGCCGTAATACTGTCCAGGAAAACACTGTTATCTACACTATCCATAAATGGATATGAAATGTCATTTTGGTTTAGCGTCTCAGCAACACTGTTTGTCTTCTGGTAAATAACCTTGTCACCTACAAGCTCATCCCTTACTTTTTGTACATATTTCAGCATACTTAGATCCTTACTACTTTATATTTATCCTGTGCAATCTCTTGCGCAATTTCAAGCTCATCAAATACGACAATTTCAGTGTTAGTTTTAGTCCATGAGCCACCGTGAGCATGAAACTCGCCGTCCGCATTGATAATGACAAATTTCCCGCTGCCTTTTGTGAGGTCTTTTTTTAGTGCGTCCAATTTTGAGAACTCGTCGCTATCAGTCTCATCGTCCTGCAAATCATTGACAAGCTTATTGATCTTCCTCTGATCGATCTTTACCTTAAACTCTGCCGTCTGCTCTGCATGGATTTTTTTAATGATCTCTTGCGCTATCTCTCTTGGAGTAATGCCTGCCGCTTCTTCTGAGGCTGTAGCCGACTCTACTACATCATTGTTTATCTCAACCCTCACTACGCTTGCTTTAGCTGATACCCACAACGTAAGCTCTGTACCGCCCTGGAGTGCCAAATTGTAAAGCATTGCATTTTTACCGCTTGATGGGTTCCGGTACACCCGGTGGTTATTCGTTTCCACTGTTTCAAAGGAGAGATTTTTAAGGTATTTCTCTATCTCCTTAACAAGCGGTGATTTTAACAATTCCGCTTTTGAGAGTTTCTGTTTTGGGAGTTGCATAAAAAGCCTTTCATCGTTTTTTAGATTGTAGCTTTTATGCGGCAGTGATTTTAAAGTGCTACCTAAAGGAGTCTATCTTTTCCTTTATTGCAAGTGCGGTTGCTTTTTGTGCATTTGCAGATCCTGCGCTTGATCCTCCTGTTGGTGTGGTGTCCGCCACCGCCTGGCATAGTTGAGACACGAGATCAAAAAGCTCTCCGGTGTCATTTCTGAGTTTGATTTTTGATGAGTAAATATCAGCCACGCCACCGACTTCTCCGCCATCCCCTGATATAAGCGTATTTACTGCAAAAAACTTGTTTGTTTCGTTCCTAATGATCGTTGTCTTGTTTTTTGCAATAGCTATCCCCTGAGACATTGAAGCTATAGCGTATGCAGTGCCATAATCATCGATTAGCACCAAAACCTCTGTACCTATGTTTATCTGCGGTTCCTCTTCTCTTTCGTCCAGATCGAGACTGCTTGTTTTTACCACATTTCTTATCAACTGAGTTGGATTGTAAAGTTCAACATCGACAAAGCGATCACTTACTTCTGCTATCTTCCCGGCTCTAATATCCATCTACACGCTCCCTATCGTGATCACGCTTTTTGCACTGTTTTTCATAAAGATCACATTCTTTTCAATAATGCAATATTTTTGCTCTTTGAAGGTTGCCTCATGTCCTAATTGCAAATGACTGTTCTCATTGCTTGACTGGATTATAAAGCGAGGCGTTATGAATAGGCTTAGACCTTTGATCTCGTTGTTTGTTATTCCTGGTATATATTTTGGAATATCGCTACCACTTTCAGTCCTTGTAAGTGTGCCGTCCGGCTCTATAGCAGAATAGTTTTTACGCTGAGGGTGTAAGTGTATCTTCTGCGCTGTTACCTGCTGTATAATGTACTGATCTTCCTCATTATCATACTCTTTTACGTGTCTCGGTGCTATCTTGAAATCTTTGTCTACAGATAGAAATAGGCCCTTTTTTCTTAGCTCAAATATGGCAATTTTCAGTTGGTTGTTGCTGCCTATTATGTAATTTTCTAGGCTTATCCCAAATACCTTGTGTTCAGGGCTATATTTGTTATGTGAAAGATTATAGCTTTCTTCGTGCATGAACGTATACCCTGTGTAGTTACGGTTGCTTACGGTATCTGAATTTGGCTCAATATCAGATAGTACAAGTTCGATCTCTTTCCCGTACCTTGTAACTACCTTATAGCTCTCACCTATAGTAAAATCATTATCATTTAGGAGGTGATAGTCTGAACCGATCTCTATGATCAACGGTATTTCATAGATATACCCGGTAACAAGAGTATACCTTATGAACTCCGGCGGTATGATATTTTTTCCATCTTTCTCAACAGAAACTACCACTATAAATCTTCCCCCTCAATGAGCACTTTCCATTTTGTCATAATGTCTGAGCTTTCTTTGAGCATGAAGAAGTTTTCCCTAAGCATGAGTTCTGTTCCCAGTGCGACAATACCGCTTTCCCTCTCTGTAGACTCAGAGAATGAGGCAGACTTGGCTCCGACAATCTTAATGTGACCATAATCATCTACCGCGTGAAGCTCTGTGGTATTATTTGGGTCATAAAGTCTAAGCCTATAGTTTATTCTCTCATTGTTTGCAAGTATGTTTTGTGTATGCAGCGCCAATTCTTTAGCTGCATACCCTGACCTCGTAAGTATCACTATCTGTATCGGTGTCTCATAGGTGAACATCTGCCCGGTTAGAAGCAGCGTATCGCTAGGGTCTGCTACATTTGCAAGCTTTATAGCATCGTGCATCTGAAACTTTTTCATTGTTCTGCCGAAGCTTGACGGTTGAATGATATTCGATTGTGCCACCATTATCTTAGGTAAAAAGCTATCTGAAGTATTGCCATTATTGTTTATCGATTTGATAAGCTTTTCAATGTCTCCAGCCAAATTACTTCTGGTAATTGACACAATATCACTGCCGCCATCCTGGCTACACAAGTCAAGCTCTGGGCTTCCATTGATATTAGGGATACGCTTTATGTTGTCGTTTAACAGCTTTGCAAATGTTTTTATACTGGTGTCATGATTGTGTACTAATTGCCTCATTTATATCAAGTAGTCCACGTATTTGCTGTGCTGTATGTAATGTCACCAACAACACTGAATTTATAGGAAAAATATGAGTCTTGAAGCACGTACGCATCACCGCGATCATCCTCTGTGACAGATCCTGGCATAAGCGTCTCTCCGGATAAGCCGGATGGCTCAACTCCAACTGTCTCAGAGTATCCTACTTCTGCGATAAAACCTATATTTTTAAACTGCGGGCCGCCTTCCAGCTTAAACCATTGTTTAGTGTGCTCGTCTGCATCAAGTTTTGGTACTTCAATAATGTCGTTTGTTGCCATACTATATCCTGATTTTTATTTTAGTATAGATCAAATGACGGCTATTTTTTTAAGCTCCAAACACGGTACATTTTAATAATCTTTTTCAATACACAATACCGATCAAACCTCATTCTCTTCTCATGATTTGTCGATATTATATTGGATACCGCAGTTACAAAAGATTTATAGTTTCGGTATAGCCTCCTGCAATCTGTCTCTCTGTAGAATTTTGCAAACCTCCTGTTACTCACAAGGTGAAAATAAATCCTTGATACAGTATCCTTTGCCATACACACGGCTTCGCTGTATGCTTTAATGCCATCATCAAAGCTACCGCCACCATTGATCATTAGCCACCTGTAAAGAACCTTATCCCTCTTGATCCTACTTTTCGTGTGCCTATTCGTTGCGCTAACATACATATCTATGCTCCCTGTATATAAATTTCAACTCTAGGGTTATCCGTATCTTTCCCGGCAACCTCCCAAGAGCCACCAAGATAGTGAAGTACATTGTCGTTTTTCAATGTATTATATAGCTGCAGCCCATCTATTGCAAGCTTATCAGCTATGGAGTAGATGTTCGGACCATCGCTTTGAGAATTTTTATAATAGATCATAAAATGTGCCTTATAAGATCCCTCGATCTTCTTTTTTGGTAACCTAGCCCTTACCATCTGGTAATACCACTTTTTCATTTTATTTCTGGCAAACTCGTTCATTCTCTCATATTCATTAAGACCTATCATGATCTTTTTATTACCATCATGATAGTAGATAGGTAATACAATCTTAATGATTGTAGTCTTTCCAGTTCTGCTTTGCAATTTTTTTCCCTGCTAGTTTGATTCGGCTTTTTTCATCTTCTGATACATTAGTATGTCCGTCTGCCTTTAGGTGGCATGATCTACATATTAAAATGATGTATCGATCATCACGCCTTATTCCGCGTTCCGGGTGCTCAATATCCTGGGCATTATTGTTGCAGCCAGGTATTTGACATTTGCATCCAGATTTTTCTCTTATGAAGTCGATATAGTCTCTCCGGTCCTGCCCGGTGATCTTCTTTGGATTATGCTTTTTAGCTTTATCCAGTTGAACTTCCTTTGTATAGCTTTTAATCGGTGCTGTCATTTAATGACTCCATATACTCTCTTCTCTCCTGCAGCATCATGGCATTGCATGATATGTGTGCAGTATGAGGCTTGCCGCTCTCTTTGTCGATATACTCACCTCTTCTTAGTGCATCAGTGTGTCTCATGAGTGCATCGATGATACGGCTTTCATCTTCAATGAGAAGATAGTTCTTATCTGCATACTTTTTCGCCCCAAAAGTAAATACTTCGGCTATGTCTTCAAGTGGTTTAGGGGGGATAAGTGAGTACCTTGGTTTTCCATCATCTTTCTTTATTCCACTTTTTTGTGATCCTGGGAACCTTATTGGAACTGTCATTTTGTCCTCCTGTACTCTATTCCCATCTCTTCGAGGTCTTTTTTGCGTGCAAGGATGGCCTTGCTGATGTAGTTCATGCGAGCATTAAGGATTGAAATTTCATTGTATGTACCCATCTCTCTATCTAGCTCATTTATTCTTATCGCGATCTCATCTTTTGCAGCGTGAAGCGCGTCTATGATATTCGCATCTGCCTCATCTTTTGGTACCCCTACAAGCATGGCCGGGTCAAGCCCGCATAGTTCTTTAATCGATGGCCTCATCTTTTTAATATCTCCTCTATGTCTTCAAGTTTATTGATAATGTAATCTTTTGAAAAGGTACCCCTTCTCACCCCACGTTTTAACTGCCCTAGTGCCACAACTGCCTCCTTGCAGTCGCTCTCAGTCTCAACATATGATTTGTATGCTTTGACCATATTCTCTTTTCCGGTATTCATTCTTTTGGCTGTGACATCAAACCCCTTGAACCGGATAGGGATTCTCGTGTGACTCATTTTCTTCTCTTCTTGGCCACACTGATTGGCTTAAAAGATTTATGAATCATTACCCCGCTTGGTGTTGCCATATATATAAACAACGCCAGGAACGGCGCGTGTGCATTTGATATAATTTTCATCCCTATGCCCTCTTTTTTGTTTTGTAATAATCACTGCCTGGATTATGTCTTGTAAGGAAATATGGGTTGATAGCCTTTTTACCCTTTCTCTCCACTTCTTTGTCTACCTGGTACGCTTTTCTTTTTTGTGCCTTTTGACATTCCTTGCAGGTAGCGTGGTATCCGTCTTTTGCTTTCTTCTTAACATAGAACTCGATAACGCTTTTTTCTTCACCACATTTTTTGCATATTTTTTTTCCCATGTTCCTGCCTCCTAAAACGGTATTTCATCTTCACTGATGTCTATTTCTGGGATGGATTGATTTGACTGCTGCTGTTGTTGCGGTTGTGGTGCACTCTGTGGTTGAGAAGGGGCATCATACGATGGTGCTTTCTGTGCATAGCTGTCGCTTGACGGTGCATTGTTGTATCCACCTTGTGCCTCATCTCTGCTTCCCAGCATCTGCAGGTTCTCTACTGTGACGCTGTGTTTACTTCTCTTGGTTCCATCCTGTGCTGTCCACTGGTCAAGCTTCAGTCTTCCATCTACTAAAACTTTGCTTCCCTTTTTGAGGTACTGGTTGGCTATCTCAGCAGTTCTTCCGAAGAACGTAATATCAATAAAGAGTACTTCTTCTTTCTGCTCACCGGTTTGAGACTTGAATTTACGTGAGGTGGCAATGGCAGTATTACCGATCGCACTACCTCCTTGCGTGTATCTTATCTCAATGTCACGTGCCAGGTTCCCGGCTAGAATTACTTTGTTGTACATTATGCTACCTTTACTATTGAATTTGTATCTATCTCATTAAGTGGCACCCTGATGCCATCACGCTCATAACATGATTTACCGTTAAAGTTCATCAACATGCCAACCACACCATCAACCTTAACCTTGTCGCCGATCTTCAATATTGTTCCGTTCTTATCTTTCACATTTTTCCTTTTAATTTTTTAGGCAAAAAGCCCTACGTTTCCATTGGCCCTTTCGAGCCTGTCTACTGCCTGCGTATGCCACTTTTCATCTATCTCGCAACAGATAAAGTCAAGCCCAAGATCAACACAAGCGTTTGCCACATTGCCGCTTCCTGCAAAGAAGTCTGCGACTATGTCGCCCGGCTTTGTGCTATTTGATATGAGAGTTTTAACGTAGCTTAACGGCTTCTCAGTATCGTGGATTTTATTTTCTCCGAAAGGCATAGTTACCATCATGGCACTTTTTAGGCCAAAATCATTTAGCCCCTTGCTGCCACCTTTTCGTGCAAATATCGTAAACTCACAATTTTTCATATAGTGTTGATTGGTCACCGCATTGTTTTTAACCATCACCAAGATATTGTTGATCGTAAAGCCTACCTCTTCCATCTTCTTTTGAAGGTGATCATGTTTTTTTATTAGTGGCGCAGTCATTACATACCCCACACTTTACCGATCATTGCACTTACCCTATGTTGTCCTGGGGTAAGCATGGCTGCTCTATTTTTTGTTAAATACCTATCTAGGAACAGTTTCACAAGTGCCTCTTCAAGATCCCCGTTTTCAAGCATTGAAATTATTTGTGATGGAGATTTTCTAAGTCCGGAAAGCGCCTTTATCTCTTTGTCTGAAAATATTGCGCCAACTACTGCACTATTTCGGCCTTTTATGGATGATATTGGCCTGTCTACACCTTCAATAATTGCATTTTTGATGTGCGTCTTATGTGTCATGAGTAGATCGCAAATGGTTTTAGAGAAACTTTTCGCCGTATCGTTTGGCAGGTCCGCTTCAAGCTGCAGCCTTTTGTATCTTGTGGAGAGTATGTCTAGCTTCTCAACCTTTGTGGCATAGGAGATAGACTCCCTGTTGCTCCTGCAGTACTCTAAAAAAGCTTCCATGTCGATAATATTCTGCATCGCATCTGTAAGGGCCACGTTATGCTGTGCTATGTTTGCATCAAGGCCTATAACGTTTGCCAGTCTGTATTTATTTGCCAGGTATATATCTTCGTTATTCATTTTCGCGTTCATTATTCCACCTCCGCTTCAATAACATCATCATTGCTTGCCTGGTTCGCACGCTGTAACCTTTCCCACTCTAAAGATCCTACTTCTACATTTCCGGCCTTACCTCTGTTGTCGTAATTACCCTCAATGATCTTCAAAATGTTATTGTCGTTGTGTACTATCCAGTCAAATTCTGCTTTCCATCCTCTATCATTCACGCCTTTTAAGAAGTCTGATTGTTTGATCTTCTCACAAGCCTGCAAGAAAATAGAGTCAAAGTTTTGTAGTTTTGATTTTCTGTTTCTGATTTTTTCTTTTCGTGAGTCAGTAAGTGAAACGATCTTACTTAGTCCACATGCCTCTGCTGTCTTATTCCAGATTTTTAGAAAATCCGCCATAGTTAGCTTCGGGTTATCTTTAGGGTTAGAATTAGCTAAGGGTTCAAGTTGTTCATTATCTGAACTCTGCCCCCCCTTACCCTGTTCATTATCTGAACTAGGGTTGTTCATATCTTGAACTAGCCCCCCTTGTTCATTATTTGAACCAGGCTTTTTGATTAACTCTTGTCTCTTTTTGTATCTCTCTTCGTCTAATACAGTATCAGCAAATACAGTGTATATCGTTGATGTATTGCTTCCATTATCTCTTTTTCTATGCTCTCTTTTTATAAACCCAAGGTTCTCTAAAACATTAAGAGAATATGACAATGCACCCTTTGAAATAGATGCTTTTCGCACGATAGTTGATAAAGACGGGTAGCATGTACACGTATCATCATCTGCATATTCACATAGCACTAAAAATACAAGCTTATCGTTTGCTTTAAGTGGTATGTCAAAAGCCTTGCCTATGATCTTAAAACTCACTTGTTTACTCCAGTGGGAATTTGCACGCCCTTGATCGTGGTAGGCTTATCTTCTCCAATACTATCCTCCGGCAATACCGCAACAAGCCTATTTCGTGGCTCCTCTTTGATCTCTACAACCAATCCCTCGTCAACAAGTTCTTTCACGCGCCCACAAATAGAGTTAATCGGTTGGTTTAACTCTTTAGTGTCTGCTAAGTCTTGTCTTGTCATGTTTGGATTTTCTGCGATATACACATATACCTCGAAGCGTTTTTTACTGAAACGCCCGGTGTATCTGCCATTGTAGTGGGCAAGTAGTGAATTTTTGTCCATTATCATTTCTGTACCTCCTACAGTACTTACGCCTTATCATTGCACCACCCCTCAGACCGTAGGAGGAAAGAGCAGGGATGGAATGATAAAGGCTCTTTGTTTTGAATAATATAGGCATTTTTGGTACAATTATGCGGTTGTACATAATGCAACTAAAACTTAGGGTATGGACCAAAATTTGGTCGTGGAGGTCCATACCCACCATAAAACCATCATCCCAAACCGGGAGATAGCTCTAGGTAGGCACTACATGTTTTCCAGTGCGTATAGCAGTTGAGCGTTTGCTTGCTGTGCACCTTTCAGCTCCTCAACAAGTTTTTCCCTCTCGTGCTCATCAACATGCCCATCCATAATAGCTTTCTTTGCCTCCCGGAACACATCCTGATTTTCAAGTGCTGAAATGTCAACAAGCATGTTTATGTCTTTTGTTTCTGTCTCAACTTTCATTCTCTTGACCATAATGCAGTCAAAGTGATCTGCAATTGCTTCAATGATGCCCAGGTCTTTTGTAAGTTTTGTAATGTGGATGACCCTGTCAACACTAAGCTGCTTTCCCTCTCGGTTTGGATCTAACTGTTGATATAAATATCCCTTTGTTGTATTCAACTCTTCCGCTACCCACGATATTTTTTTAGAATGTTTGTCCTTGTAGTCTTTAACCACCTTTTGGGCCCTAATGTAAATATGATCTACCGGGTAAAAAATATCTTCCAGCATGTGTTTTTCCTCCTTGGGTATAAATTTATTTTAATTTGTACTAGACTATTTTCTTATATAAGCCTATAATTGGCTAAATATGATTTGAAGTCGATTCAAAATTGTCGGGTTCTTCCATATAGGACTTTATGTTTTTCCATGCTTTTGCAGGTATATTTAGCCTTTCTTCTATGTCGCAAATAACTTCAAGGTTAGGCTTTCTTCTACCGGAAAGTATGCTATTGACCATGTCTGCACCATAATGATCAAGAAGAATAGTTTTTATTTTTTCTTTCATCATGATGGTATTGTACATTAAGTACTTTTAACAGCTACTTAACATATGTACACTATATACATTTTAGATTAGTACAATTTGTACACGAACATAAGTTAACTTAGGAGCTTAAACATGTTTCATGAGCTTTACGACAGTGTTTTAAAAGAAAAAAAAATCACGAGTCTTGCCTTGGCGGAATACATTACAAAGATGGGAAGAAAAATAAGCAAAGAATCTATTGCGAAGTACCGTGACGGGTCGAGAACTCCTGACCCGGAGATCATTTCCCTATCTGCAGAGATGGCAAATGTCCCAGTGCAAGATTTTTTCGACCCCATTGAAAAAGAAAAGATCGCAAAAAATGAAATTCGCAGGAACAGGGAGAAATATGCCCACTTGTTCCCGGAGATCAAAACAAGAGACAACATGATCAGCATAAAAGTAGTGTTGGGAGAAGATGACGAGGTTGTAAATATCGATAAAAGATTATTCCAAAAAGACGTGCTTGATAAAGTGGATGAGAACACCAAGATATTTAAAATGCAAGGTAACGATATGGAGCCTTACTACGGGAAAAATGATCTACTGTTTATCGACATGGTAAATGGGAGAAACGTAGCTTATTCTGATGATATTTACATGGTGAGATATGGAGATATAGTGAGAATTAAGCAGGTACAGTTCTTAGGGAACGGAGAGGTTAAATTATCAAGCATAAACAAAGAGTATGATGATATTAACCCTACAAGAGAGGGTCTGTATTGGGAGATACTCGGAAAACCGTTTATTTGTGTTTCCAGTAAGCATAATTCAAAGTTTGATATTTTAGGATAGTAGAATGAGATTTTTTTTAATAATAGCAGCGCTTATCACTGACTTGCTTCACGCAGAGATGTACCTGGATAGTGCAAGGCAGACATATATTGATGAGATCGAGGCGTTCCCTGGGGATCTTGTGGGTACAAAGGTTTATATCAAATGCAAGAAGGTTACTGCCTCAAAATCAAACCCTAAAACTGACAATTACAGAATAGATGCCATTTGCCAAATGATGAAAGATCAAAGCAGGTACTTCGGAACGAATCCTTTCCACGTTGAATTTGTTGCCGCAAAGTCCGTTGCAAAGCAGATCATGTACGAGACTGATTATAAAAGACCGTTGCTGCTGTATGGTTCTATCTTGAAAAATGATGATACGTTTAGAACATCAGATTATGTGTTCAACATAGAAATAGTCCTGCCTGGCAAATAACTTATAGATCCTCCCCTGTTCACTATTGCGTTGCTGGCCCTCACCATATCCCTGTGGGCCCTCATATGGTATACGAAGTGCACCGGAGTATTCAGTAAGCATTTCAGTAAGTTTATGCGCTTCCCTGATCTCCATCTGTGTATATTTTCTTTTCTAAAACCAAAAAACTCATCAATACTATCTACTGTAAGATATTCTTCTCCACTTCTGTTCAGCATAATACCGCTCGCAGAAGCGTCGATGAAGCCTTTCCCGTAACTGCCCACTACCAATGCAAATAACTGTTTTTTTTCGCCACTCATCCCCTTTTCATACCCCACAAATGTCTTGATTGATATACCAAACTGTTTCGATTGGTAATCATATCTCAAATTGTGCTCAAATTTCAAAAGTTGCCTTTTTGTATCACTTTCAGTAAAAATATTTGTAAAAGTACAAGATTTATCCTTAATATGCAATATTTTATAGTTTTGAAGATTAATAATTTTTCACTATTATCCGACTTAAATAAAAAAAGGGGATAACATGAACATAATGAACTCATTGTCTAAAAAAATAGTGAATCATAGGATTAATAAAATATTGAATCAAATGGAGTCACTGCTACAGGATCACAATCCAGAAAAAGACAGTATAGTGAATTTATATGCAGAGCAAAACAAAAATGCTTTTAAAATAATAAATGTACTCACAGAGCTTGAAAACAGTAAAAATGCTGTAAAACTTCTCAGCACTCTCGACAAAATCTACAGAAAATAAAATAATTGTACACTTTGTACTTTTTTTAAGT
>JBEWPZ010000006.1:0-67794 GCA_047689535.1 Candidatus Sulfurovum kebritense
AAAAACTTTGATATCCACATATTAATGCAAAAAGCATTAATAACTCGGCTATTTATATAAATTACTACAACTAGGACCTTTGCTTCGAAAAACAATAAACTTTGATAATAATTCAAGAAAGTATAATATTACATTTTATATCTTCAGATATTGCACATATATGTATAATTCTATGAAAGTATATATTTCTATCAGGATAAATAATAGGAAAATCATGGTGCGAGGGTCATAATACCTGGCCCCATGCCATGAAAAAGAACACGCTGAAACTCAGCGATAGAGTGATTTTATTGTATCGTAGTCTGGCTTGGAATACTTCTCACCTAGCGGTGGATTCTGCTTTTCTGTTATTTCAGATTTAGGTATGGATTCCACATTGGGAAATGTGGAACCAGAGAGATCATAAGAGGATGTAAGTGGTGGTGTGTTTGCTTGTGCTACTACTAAAAAAGTTAGGAGAAATAGAATAAGTTTTACAATAGATTTCATTGTTTCTTTTTCTCCTTTTTGTTATGGCGCCTACTGGTGCATTATTCTTTCTTGAATTGTTTTTTCATCTAAAGACATAATCCTAGCAAGTTTATATATTATTTCTAATACGTTTTCTGAAACTTGCTTTTTCTCTTCAACAATAATATCAATTAATGTATCTAATGCTAAACCATATTCTCCCACATCTATAAATTCTTTAACTTCTTGAATTTCATCTTCATTAAAAATATCTGTTAACAAGTTTAATAAATCCATTAACAACTTTTCTATTTCAGTATAATTATTGTTTCTCATTTTGGATTCCTTGGAACATTAGTAGGGAATCCAGAAATAATATCGCCAGTTTTTTCTTGAACGACTCTTATATCGATACCGTCACGGGTTCCTTCTGTAATTGTCCTTCCCCCACGACTTGGTCGTGCTTTTAAAGTAGGATCAGTAGCAATGTCTGAAATTTCATGCATCACTTTATCATCCGACCAACTTTTTGGAAATTCACTTTTTCCTGGCTTGCCTGTCCCAGATCGATGGCCTCCACCTGTTGCATCACCATCTAAAATATGTTTACGTCTTTGTGGACTAGCCAAATCAACAAATTCATCATTTTTTGAGAATGATTTAATTGTTTTTGCAGCATCTTTTGCTTCACCACCAAAACCTGTAAATAAATCAACAGCTGCATAGAAATCATCTGCAGTTAAATCACCATCAACTAATTCCGAAACATTATCATAGATACTTAAAAGCTCATCTTTACCAGCTTTTTTAATATCTCCATGTTTATATGTTTTGGATAAAACATTATACGCTGCTTTTGCAAGCTTGGTTATCTGACCATCAGGGTCAACCAAGGTAACAGGGTTATTATATGTATATGTGTAGAGCTTTAGGTTAAATGGATTATATACACCACCATTGCCTTCACCAAACATATATTGGTTTAATATCGGATCCGGACTCTGCCACACAGAGGTCCTCGGGTCATAATACCTAGCCCCATAATAGTAAAGCCCAGTTACTTCATCCAGTTCTTTACCTGTGAACCTGTACGGCGTCACCTGAGTATTTGAATGCTCATGAGCAAATGTTTCCCCATACGGAAAGTACTCTAGGTGTTCATAGACCTTACCTCTCTCATCAGTTACGAAGCTTGAGCTTCCAAGATGGTCAGGATGGTAGAAATACTGCTCTTTTTCATAAATGATCTTTTGCGGTTTATTGCTTCCGCCAACAACTTTCCCTATATCACTCTTTTTTGCATAGGGGGCTGGCAGAGGAAGTGTACAATTTTCCTCCGTAATCAAACAAGGTCCATATTCCCATTCAATCCTCCGTATGGGATTTATCACTTCATCAGATGCAGAAGTTCCATTATGAGCAACCCATCTACCGACAATGTCGTTATCCCAGGTAATCCGTTCGGTGTCATTTGAGATATCAGCATTCATGGGTGAAGCCACAGATACAGCCCCAAAATACTGCTGCATCCAAGCCTCCTTACTCTGAGAACCAAGTCTTTTGTAAATCACATCGGTAAACAAATTACCTTGTGAATGGGCAACCACCAATACACGGTGTCCATCACGAATACGGGCAGCATATTTATTATAATGTCCAATGTAGTCTTCCAGATGATTTGATATATACCCATGAGCAAGACTCCATGCATCGACAAATAACTGAATGTTAAGCTTTTGCAAATAGGTCTCCAATCCATCAAGAATGAAACCATTTGTTTGGTTATAGGAATAGCCCACTTCGCCAATATGTTTTTTCATTTCGGTTTCATCGTCATTGAACCTTTCTTTTTGGATGTTGGGTCTAAGAATATCTTTAACAATCTTTCTTGCATCTTCATCCTCAGCCAAAATACCATTCCCATAATAAATATCCGTTTTACACTCGTCAATTGCAGAAAAACTTATAACAGGATATAGCCAAACAAGAAATAATAGTAATAACTTATTCATCTATTACTCTTCGTATTTACTTGTGTCAAAATCACATAGTTGCTTCATTTCACTGCACCAAGGAATAATATAAGTGTCTCCACTAAGTAAAGAATTGTATTCGTAATATGCGTTCTTTCTTTCAGTCGTATTAAAGACTTTTGATCTAAAATATTTATTAACAATCTCCCCTTCTTTACTCAATATTCTTTTTGCATTTATACTCGCATCATCTACACAATGTCGATAGTAAGATTCACAATCACCAGCTGCCACAACTTCATCATGAATTTCCTTCGCCTTCTCAGGGGTCTCAAGCACTTTCTTATAAGCCCTCCCAGCCTGCATCGCAATATCGATATGTATAGGATGTTTATCTTTATACTCGTTATATATCCACCGCTCCACATCATCTCTGACACCATTGTTATTGACATCTATCCCAAGTAGCGTAGAGTCATTAAGCGCTTTATCCGGTTCAGGTGGGAGCGTATGTCCGTTTACTCTCCATATGATATTTAGGTCTATGCTGTTTGAGAGCGTTGTGTTTAGTTTTGCTTTGAGTGTAGTAGCTTTGTCTTGCAGTGCAGTAAGTGTAGAGCTTGTTACCTTGACTGCACTACTTGGTGTCACTACCCACTGCACCTTGTCTGTCACATCTTTTGTGGTGTTGTCTGCATAGGTGGCTTCTGCTTTGACTGTGGTGTTTTCATCTTTGTTTAGTGAAGTTTTGGCTACGGTGAGTTTTAGAGACTGCAGGGAAACAGTAGGCTCGGTAACATTGTCATCCCCGCCTGTGCTTGCATTGTCATCATCTCCGCCACCTGTTGTGGTGTTATCATCATTTCCACCGGCAGTAGTGTTGTCATCACCGCCACTATCCGCAGGCGACACGATCACTCTCACTTCAGTTCTTTGAACCACACCATTGATGACTGCTTCCAGTTCAAATACAAGCGTCATCTCCCCGGTCACTTCAGGAGCAGTAAAACTTAGAGTGGAACTGCTTCTATCCGCTATACTCACCTCTGGACCGGATACCTGCTTCCAGCTATAGCTGCCAGCTCCTTCTTTAGCTTGATAGTTCACCTGTTGGGAGCTTTGGGCCTGGATGGTTACTGTCTCTACCGGTGCTTTCGACGTAGAGCTGCATGCCCCCAGTACAAATGCCAGTATAGCGATCAGTAGCGTACCTATGATGTTTTGTTTTGTGCTCATTTTCTCTTCCCCCTTTTTGTTGTTTTGATATATTTTAGTGTATAAGCCCTCTTAGCTTTAGGCTTAAAGTTTCCTGAACCTACCCATTTGCATGCAGAGGTTTGGGATCATGCCCATAAGTTGTCATTGTCACCAGGATGAGGAGAGATTAAATTTAAAAATTGCATTCGTAATTGTGAAATATGTAGATGCTAGACTAACTTCTTCCCATCACTTATTGTAGCGATTTTATACTTGCTGGTATGGGATATGTTCCATATCTTCCGAGATTGTGAAAGAACGACTGTTTCACCACTGTCATCCTGAACTTGATTCAGGATCTCATCGAATAACAGTGAAATTTAGGAGATTCTAATGCCCGTAGAAAATGCCCTTGGAGTGCAAGTTCAGAATGACGAGCACCTATTTCTTATATTCTTTCACAATCTCTTCCGATATGGAACAGGTTGGAGATGGAGATTACAAAGAGGTTTTATTTACTCTTCTGTTTCTGTCTCATCTTGATATGGACATGCAGTATCTCCAGGGAAGCCGGTGTGATACCTGATATCTCGGATGCGGCAAAGAGGGTCGGAGGGTTTGCATTCTCAAGCTTCTCCACCACCTCGTTACTCAGGCCCGAGACCGTTCTGAACTCAAAGTTTTCCGGTATCTTGATCTTGAGCATATCTTTCATCTTCTCGATCTGCTTGAGCTGATTTTCGATATAACGGCTGTATTTTGCCTCGACCAGTATCTGCTCTATCACCTCATCGCTGTACTTGTCAAACTCAGGCAGCAGTGTGATCAGTTTTTCTCTGTCAAAATCACCACGGCCGATCACATCGATCCACGCTGTTTTATCATTGATCTTGACCGCGCCGATCTCTTCAAGCTGCACAAGGAACTCTTTGGTCGGTGTGACAAAGTTTTCACGCAGAAAAGCCAGTGCCTCTTCAATATCTGCTCTTTTCGCCTCAAACTTTTTGAGATACACCTCATCCAGCAATCCAAGTGCCTGACCATAATGTGAAAGCCTCATATCGGCATTGTCTTCACGCAGCAGCAGTCTATACTCTGCACGGCTCGTGAACATACGGTAGGGCTCTTTTGTCCCTTTCGTCACCAGGTCGTCGATCAAGACCCCGATATAGGCTTCATCACGTCTGAGCACCAAAGGTTCTTTACCCTGAATGCTCAGCGCCGCATTGATACCCGCCATGAGCCCCTGTGCAGCCGCCTCCTCATATCCTGTCGTACCATTGACCTGTCCGGCACAGTAGAGCCCTTCGATCTTTTTGGTCTCAAGCGTATGTTTCAACTCTGTCGGGTAGATATAATCATACTCGATCGCATAGCCGTAACGTACGATCTTCGCATGCTCCATCCCTTCAACAGAACGGATCATCTCCAGCTGCACATCGGTAGGCAGGGAGGTGCTCATCCCGTTGATATAAAATTCCGTCGCTTCCATCGTCTGGGGCTCTACAAAGATCTGGTGACGGGGTCTGTCTCTGAAACGGTTGATCTTGTCTTCGATACTTGGACAATACCTTGGTCCCATCCCTTCGATCTGACCGGAGAACATCGGTGCACGGTAGAAGTTGCTCTCGATAATCTCATGGGTTGTCTCATTGGTATAGGTCACATAACACGGCAGCTGGGTAGGATGAAACGTCTTTTTGTCCGTACGGAATGAAAATGGCGGCGGAGGCACATCACCGGGCTGCTCTTCCATCACACTGAAGTCAATACTTTTTCCGTCGATCCTTGCACAGGTACCTGTCTTCAAGCGTCCGATCTCAATCCCCAGTCCTCTCAGGTACTCAGCCAACTCTACAGAGGCAAATTCTCCCTGTCTTCCGGCAACCTGTTTCTTAGCACCGATATGGATCAACCCGTTCAGGAATGTCCCGGCTGTGATGATCACCTTAGGGGCCATATACTCATTGCCCAGTTGTGTGGTGACACCCTTGACCACATTATCTTCGATGATCAGTCCCTCTACGATCTCCTGCTTGACATCAAGATTCTCCGTATTGAGCACCACATTTCTCATATAGATACGGTAGGCATCCATATCGATCTGTGCTCTGGTCCCTCTCACTGCCGGGCCTCTGGAAGCATTCAGTGTACGAAACTGAATACCCGTTCTGTCCGTACACACTCCCATTTCACCGCCAAGGGCATCGACTTCGCGTACCAGGTGCCCCTTTGCCAATCCGCCGATGGCAGGGTTACAGGATGAAGCACCGATCTGTTCAGCCAATATCGTCACCATCAGTGTCTTCACACCCATACGCGCAGAGACCAATGCCGCTTCGATGCCCGCATGGCCGCCACCGATGACTATTACTTCATAATTCATTGCCAAAACTCCGTTTCGGAGTTAGGAACTAGGAGTGAGGAGTTAGGAGTTTCGGTCTGCATCATTGGATGATGCTTCTATATATACCTCTACTCTTACTTCTTCACTCTTAATTCTTCACTCATTTTCGTTATAATATCCGAATTATATCCAAATTCCATAAGGGGACATTTCTTATGAAAAATAGAAGCTTTTTGCAAAAAAGCAAACCGTCACTCCTAACTCATCACTCCTTACCCCAAGGGCACTTGTCACTTCGTTCGGGCGCACTCCTCACTCAACAAAAGCGAGGCTTTTGATGTTCACAGGTCTTATCCGAGAAATCGCAACTGTCAAAAGCTATCGAAACAACATTTTGACGATCCGATCCAGGCATAAAGCAAAACTGGGAGACTCCATAGCGATCAATGGTGTCTGTCTTACTGTCATCAAGGTCAACAGTGACGGCTTTGACCTGGAACTGGCAGACGAAACACGCTCGATCATCGATGAATCAAAGATCAGCGGGGAAGTACATATGGAGCCTGCAATGAAAATGGATGACCGCTTTGAAGGGCATATCGTGCAGGGGCATGTCGATTGTATCGGCACTGTAACCAAGATCACGCCAAGGGAAAATGCGACGGATTTTATCATCAAAGTTGACCCCAAATATATCGCACATATCGTACCGAAAGGCTCGATCACCATAGACGGCATCAGCCTGACCGTGAATGATGTCTATGAGGAGAGCTTCCGTTTGACCATCATCCCGCATACACTCAATGAGACATTGATGAAGCACTACAGAGTGGGGACCACGCTCAATATAGAAACCGACCTCTTCGCAAGATATATCGATCATATCCTCGCACATAGGAAGAGAAGTAAATCCATGGGGTGGGATGAAGTCGATGCGATACAGATGAGCTACTGATGAATCTCTTTGACTACGAAGTACCCACTGATGGAGAATCTTTCACGACACTTTTCCAGAATGAAAAGCTCACTGTCAGCCGTATCGTCAGTTCAGATAGACTTGAACCCAAACAGTATTGTCAAGAGGTGGATGAGTGGGTCATTCTCCTCAAGGGAGAAGCGACACTCAGGATAGGTACCGAAAGGAAAACGTTACATCAGGGAGAGTTTCTCCATATCCGTGCCCATACACCCCATGAGGTGCTCTCTACCCAAAAGGGTACACTCTGGCTGGCACTCTATATGAAGGTGTAGCGCTTAACGAAACTCCTCATCCTTGAGGCTTCTTGCCTCCCTGTTCCTCTCTTGTTTCAGTTCCATATCGACATACTCCAATCCATCGATCATCCGAGGGCTCGCGATGGTTGAGCGCCTTGCATCTTCGCCATAGTAGAGAAAGATCTCAAAGCCGGTTTCATGCAGTCCCATACGTGTCGCAATGGCAGTCGAATAGGTGGTAATGATCGCATCATCATTGCAGATCGCCCGAATATCCCTGAAATACTCTCTGGTCCAAAGCAGCGGATTTTGTTTGGGACTGAAGGCATCCTGGTAGACGATATCCATCTTCTTTTTGATCTGTGGGATGACCTCTCTCGCATCGCCGATGAGGACCTCTATCTTGAACTGTGCATCTTCATAGTAGAAATTTTCAGAGAGTTCCCGGATGATAGGTTTCAGTATATCAAACTCCTTGGGGTACTCAAATGCTGAAAGTGACGCCACAAGCTCCCGGTCAAACTCCGGAGAGAGGATATGGATCTTTGTATCCAGATGGTTCAACTTCGCATAGTAGAGTGTAGCAAGGGTGTTATACCCCAGACCGAAACAGATATCCAAAATCGTCAAATGATCTTTGGATTTTTGCAGCGCAAAAGCGGGAATCACATGCTTTTGCAGTGACTCTTGCAGGGCACCATCTTTTGTAGAGTGGTAGGCCTGGTCGAACTCTTTGGAGTAGAGTGTCTTTGAACCGTCTTCGGTGACGATCACCTCTTTTTCTCCTCTTAGCGATGCATCATATCCACTACCCACGCTTATGGTTCCTTTCTCGGCTAAAAGCCGATCTCATCCAGCTCTTTAAACTTGAATGCCGAGAGGATCTCCTCAAGCGTCTCTTCTTCACGGCGCGCAAGACACATCATCCCCTCATTCATAAAATCCATAGCATTTTCAAAACGGTTTTCAAGGATGACAAAATCGATCCAGTCTGCACCGGTTTGTGTCCTGTCATCATGGAAAGAGATGGCCTTCGCTTCTCCCTCATCAAAGTCTACCAGTGCCCATTTTTTCATCTCTGCCAGTGTAGTGATCTTGGACTGATCGCCGTTTTCACCCTCTACCGGAATAAGTATCAGCATGTTGCTGCCTTTTCAAGCTGCTTCTTACTCATTTTCAGTTTTTTATTGCTCATCGTACCGATACCTTCATCCAATACTTTTTGGGCGATCTCCTGTGCCTCTTTGAGCGAATGCATTTTACAGGTTCCGCACTGATAGATATTCAGCTCAGGGATATCTCCTTCGCTTTTCACCCCCAACACATCCTCCATCGACGCTTTCCATGCTTTTGCCACCGCTTTTTTCTTCGGCGTTCCCAGCAGTGACATGTAAAAACCGGTTCGGCATCCCATTGGAGAGATATCGATGATCTCTACCTCTTTACTGTTAAGGTGTTCTCTCATAAACCCTGCAAAGAGATGCTCCAATGTATGGATACCCTTCTCGGAGAGCATCTCTTTGTTCGGTTGGGTAAATCTCAGGTCAAATACTGTAATCGGGTCACCGCTAGGAGTGCTCATCTTCTTTGCTACACGTACCGCAGGGGCCTTCATTTTGGTATGGTCTACGGTAAAACTGTCCAGTAATGGCATAAAATTTTCCTTCTTATGATTTTTCAAATTATAACGGAAATAGTTAGGAATTAGGAGTTAGGAGTTAGGAATTTTTTAAAAATCGACTTTTCTCACCTGTTTTTTTATAAAAGTTACAAATTGTTTATTTAAGAATCTGAAAAATTTCTTTTGAGTTTGCAGTAGATTTGGTCGAATGGAGTTTATGTAGTGAGAAAGGCTACATTAAGTAGCTGACCGAACGGAAGAAGTTCCATTCGGCCGAAAATGCTGTGAAATCAGAAGAGAGATTAGATTCTTGCTTCTTCTCTTCTCTGCAGGTATTCCCAGTACTCATCAACATCTTTTTGAACTTGATCGATCACATGTCTGTTCTCTGGTTTAAAGAGGTGTTTATAACGACCTTGTGCACCCATATACTCTTCAACAGTGATGATCTTTTTCGGTCTGTAAAGAATGTTTAGCTCGTGACCGTCAATGATCTCATAAACCGGGAACATCAATGAATCTGTTGCCAAGTCAGTGATACCGATCGTATCTTTTGGATCAAACTTCCACTCTGTACAACATGGTGATACCGTGTTGATGAAACATGGACCTTCAGTCTCTAATGCTTTTTGGAAACCTTTCGCCATAGACTTCCACTTGTTCGGTGCAAGCTGTGCCACATATGGAGCACCGTGTGCCGCCATGATCGCTACGATATCTTTTTTCTTCTCTTTCTTACCGTAAGAGTGTGTACCGGCCTGTGCCGTTGAAGTCGTCGCACCGATAGGTGTTGCAGATGATCTTTGACCACCCGTATTCGCATAGTTCTCATTATCCAGACAGATATATGTAAAGTCATGACCTCTCTCTACTGCACCGGAAAGCCATTGGAAACCGATATCAAAAGTAGAACCGTCACCACCGAATGCTACGAATTTTACCGGAGCATCATTGTCATTTAGTGTACCTTTTCTCTTACGTGCTTTATGCATCGCTTCAGCACCGGAAACAGCTGTTGCGGCGTTCTCAAACCCGATATGGATCCAGGAAGTATCCCAGGAAGTAAATGGATAAACCGCTGTAGATACTTCAAGACACCCTGTATTGGTAGAGATCACAAGATTGTCATCCGTACAGTTCATAAGCTCTCTAACGATCATAGAGTGCGCACAACCAGGACAGAGCGTATGTGCTCCTTCGAACCTGTCATTGTTCGTTGAAAATTCTTTTAAGTTTTTAATTGATGTAATTGCCATAATTAACCTCTTTTCGTTTGGAAGAATCCAAGGTTCGGTCCTCTAAGTCCAGAGAACTGTTGGATATCTGTTGTAATATAACCTGCATCAGCATGTGCCTTCTGCTCTTTATAGATTCTTTTTGCCTCATCAATAGAGAAGTCACGTCCGCCAAGACCATAGATAAAGTTTGTTGTAAGCGGTCTCTTCGGTGTTGTATACAATGCTGCAGAAACCTCATTGTAGAATGCACCCATTGCACCACCCGGTGCTGATCTATCCAAGATAGCAACAGCTTTAGTATTTTCCAAAGCATCTCTTACCAAATCAAATGGGAACGGTCTGAAACATCTGACCGCAACCACACCGGCTTTGATCCCTTCTTCAGCTCTTAGCTCTTCTGCTGCTACTCTTGCTGTCTCAACCGTCGTACCAAGTGCAACGATCGCTACTTCAGCATCTTCCATGTTGTAAGACTCAACTCTGTTATATTTTCTACCCGATGCTTTTTCAAAGTCAGCGAACACCTCATCAATGATAGGACGCGAATCCATCAATGCTTTGTGTTGTCTTGCTTTGTGTTCAAAGTGCCAATCTTCTTCTGTCTGTGCACCGTATGTAACCGGTCTTGAGAAGTCAAGCATGTCATCTACCGGCTTGAATTCACCTACGAACTCATAAGCCGCTTCATCCGTCAATGGATATACATTCTGTGCTGTGTGCGATGTGATAAATCCGTCTTGGTGTACCATTACAGGAAGTCTAACATCATGATGCTCACCTACTCTGAATGCACAAAGTGCCAAGTCATACGCTTCTTGCGCATTAAATGCACCAAACTGGATCCAACCAGAGTCTCTACCTAGATACATATCCGAGTGGTCACCACGTACATTCAGTGGAGAAGCCAATGCTCTGTTTACCACGTTAAGTACGATCGGAAGTCTCATACCAGATGCCTGGTAGAGTACCTCTGCCATCAATGCAAACCCTTGTGAAGATGTCGCAGTAGATACACGACCACCTGCAGCAGACGCACCTACACACCCTGACATCGCAGCATGCTCAGACTCTACCATAACAAATTCACCGTCTACATAACCGTTTGCTACATAGCTTCCGTAGTTTTCAACGATCGGCGTAGAAGGCGTAATAGGATATGCCGCAACAACATCGATCTGTGCTTGTCTCAACGCTTGAGAAGCAGCGAAGTTACCATCCCATACTTCTCTTTCTTGTAAATCGTATTTTTCTGCCATACCTGTTCCTTACTTCTCTTTTTTCTTTTTCTCTGGCCACTCAGACAATGCTTCATCCAGTGGAGTATATTCACTAAACATGAGGAGTGATTTAGGGTTTGTCGGACATACTTCCACACATACCTCACACCCTTTACAGTGGTCATAGTCGATACCAAGCATCTGCTTGTCTCTTGACAGGATTGAACTATCCGGACACCATACCCAACAGTTTTGACAGTCGATACATACATCAATGTTGAATACAGGTTTTTTTACCCTCCACGATGCAACAGTTGCAGTGTAAGAGTTGTGGTTAGAGTATGATCTCTCTTCAGCTTTCATGTGGGCAATACCTGTTGCATCACCTTCAAATGAAGGAAGAATACTTCCCTGTGTGACTTCATGCCAACCAGCCATATCACCACCACTCTCTAGTTCGTGCTGTCCTCTGTTGTCATTTGCTAATAAATTTAAATCTTGCATGCTTAATCCTCTTTTCTTACTTCACTTCGTTGTATGCTCTTGTGATCGCTGCCATATTTCCGTCAATGATCTTCTGAGGGAACTTTGCAAGTACTCTCTTCATATTGTCCAAGAAATAATCCAGTTCAAACATACCTGAAACTTTTACAAATGCACCAAGCATCGGAGCATTCGGAATTGATCTTCCGATCGTATCAAGTGAAATTTGTACACAGTCAACTGTGTATACTCTGTCTTCTTTACCTTTGAGAGAAGGAATACCTTCGACCAACTCCTCTTTACTGAGGTGTGTCGTAATGATATATTTTGTATTATCTGCTTCATTCTCAACGATATTATCAGTAAATGCCAATGCAGGGTCGATTACCAGGACATAGTCAGGGTGCATAAATTTTGCATGGTTAAAAATCTGTTCATCATCAATTCTATTATATGCTCTTAGTGCAGCTCCCCTTTTTGCTGAGCCGTATAGTGCAAATGCTTGAACTTCTTTACCTGTCGTTGCAACAACGTCCCCTAGACCTTTAGCACCAGATACCGCCCCTTGACCAGCACGGCTGTGCCATCTAATCTCTGTCATGTTTTCTCCTATCTATATAATAAAACCCTCTAGATAACACTACGTATATTTGTAGTGTTGTGCAGAGGGCTCTATCATAATATTTTTCCTATTGTAGTCATGAGACTCTTAAAGCGGGTTGAAATTATAATATATTTAAGCTGCACCTATCGGTTTGCTATAAATCGTACCGCTTCCAATGCATTTGAATGAATGTGATCCGTACAATTGACCAAATTCACTTCATCCGCATAACCGCATGTGACCCCAACACC
Organism: Candidatus Sulfurovum kebritense; assembly: GCA_047689535.1. Taxonomy (GTDB): domain Bacteria; phylum Campylobacterota; class Campylobacteria; order Campylobacterales; family Sulfurovaceae; genus Sulfurovum; species Sulfurovum kebritense. The sequence goes on from JBEWPZ010000006.1 coordinate 12,597, forward strand.
TATAACATTTGCTTCCTTAGCAGAAAGCATATCCATACAGGTGTCTCCTACCATCCAGATCTTTTTTGCACCGTTTGGTAACGCCTTGAGCGCTTTTTGGATCGGTTCGGGATGCGGCTTTGGATTTTCCACATCTTCCCTGCCGATCAATACTTCAAAATGGTGCATCAATCCCAAGTGCTCCAAGAGCTCAATGGAGTACTTGGCTGTTTTTGTGGTGACCACACCCAACGTTGCGTGTTGACGTGCGAACTCTACCGCCTCTTTGGCATTGGGTAGAAGGATTGTTTTTTGACAAGAGATGGTACGGTAGTGCATTTTATAGGCATCTACATAATCCCATACCTTTTCCTCTTCTACTCCCAATGTAGAGAACATCGCATCCAAAGGATGTCCGATCTCAGCTTTGATAAGTTCACTGTCCGGTACAGTTTCTCCATGTTTCTCATACGCCATCCTAAAGCTTTCAAGTATCGCTTCAGTCGAATCGATCAGGGTACCGTCCAGATCAAAAAGTATAATCATCGATCTCCTTTTTTGTCTCTCTACGAGAACAAAGTCTGGTTACTATATAGCAGAGTTTCGCTCTACTGTCAAGCATAGGAACGGGAAGAACGCCTCTTTTTCCCGTTCGGATCGGGATTAAACTTCCATATGGTTACGATCGGTACGATCAGTCCTATCAGGATGACCGTCCAAAGCAGAATTCCGAGTTCATCATAGTTTGCAGGGACGATCACCGCACCATTCTCTTTGACCTCACGCGTCACAACAAAGAGTTTATTAAGATATTTACTGAAGATCCCCCCTGCACTTAGTGCAATGTTCATCAGTGATGCCATCAGGGCGAACCAGGTCCCCTTCTTTCCTTCAGGTGCATAGATCGCGACAAGCGTCAGCATCAATACCCCGGCGATATACTCAAAAGGAGAGGCGATCGCCGTATCTACCAGTGCCACGGTTCTCGCATCTATTCCCAACATCGTATGCAGGTCATAATACATCCCAAGTACAGGCAGAGAGAGAACCGTTCCGATCACAGTAAGGAAGATCAATACCTTTGAGATCGACTGGTTGACAATAAATTTTGAGCTGAACCACATACCCGCAAGTGCGATCCCTCCACCGATCATCGCCAGTTTTGCAAAAAAGGCTTCATCGAATCCAAGTACATCGATCTCCCACCACTGCAGTGCAGGTCCGACACTCGGCATGGCCCGGTAGACAAAGATCACGATCATCGCCATCTTGATATGGTGGATCGTATCTGCATCAAGGTCCTCGATCAGGGTACGAAGGAGATAGAGCACAACAACGAATGAGATGACGAAAACGATCTCCTGGGAGTAGGGAATATCATTGTACCCTATCAAAACTACAAATACTGCAAAGGCGAATCCTCCAAAGAGTACCTGCTTATTGAGCGGTGAAGCAGGTACGGGATTCAACTTGACAAACACCACTCCAAGGATGGAAAGCAGAGGAATAAAAAGCGAAAGGGTATAGACCGTCTCATAACTATAGATGCCTGCCAGCTCACCCCCTAGCCACCCCATAACAAATATAGCAAAACCGAGTGAGAGGCGTGCAAGCACCTGGATCATCGCAAGCTCTTTTTTGATCTCTTCAGGGCTCTGGGTACGATCGACCACTTCCGTGCTCATGGTATCAGCCACGACATCCTGCATCACAAACCCCACTACCCCGATCACAGAAGCGAGGATATAGATATGTTCTTGACTGTAAGCCGAAAGCAGCGTGTGCTCTCCTACCACATCGATCAGCATCAGTGTACTGATCGTGATAAGGAGTGCCCCGATAAAAACGTAGACTTTTCGATTTGAACCGAAAAGAGTGACCGAGTCCACCAACTGTCCAAAGATCATCTTGATCGTCCAGGGTACCGTCAGCCAGACACTCAGTGCCAATAGCTCTTCCGCACTGAGGCTTAACTCTTTTTTTACCCAGAAATCCCTTGCAATGGCAACAAATACACTCGAACCATAGGCAAAATATATCAGCAGTAACGGTAGATAACGCAGCCTTATCGCACGTACCGGAGTCAACAATAGATCTTTCAATGACTGCATCTCCTCTCCTCGCTTCTCTATAATATATCAATGAAGTCAGAATAGTAGCATACTATTTATTAGCCTCTATCTCCACCCATTTCACCCTGCAAAGTGGTTTCTATATAATACTTAATTATATTTAATATTATCAAAATAAATATTACCTAATGAAATATTAGAAATTCAATATAATTAATATATTTTTAACATTTTATTTCATAGAATTAATCTTCATTAATAATTTTACACAAAAGGAAGGATATGGCACGTTTGGTAGTTATGGGTGGTGGTGTCTCAGGACACACTGCTGCAACATTTGCAAAAAATTGGTTAGGAGAGGGACACGAAGTAGTCGTCGTCACGCCAAACTCTCAATGGAACTGGATTCCCTCCAACATCTGGGTAGGTGTTGGTCAAATGACAAAAGAGGATGTCGTCTTCCCTCTTGCACCTGTCTACAGTAAAGCGGGGATCGATTACAGACAGGCAAAAGCGGTCTCTATTCATCCGAATGGAAAAACTGAGAGTGATACACCTTATATTACGATTGAATATACTGCTAAAGGAAAAGAGGGGACCACAGAAGAGGTAACATATGATTACCTGATCAATGCCACAGGGCCTAAGCTGAACTTTGATGCTACGCCTGGATTGGGTGACGGAAAAGGCGGTATCGGTGAGCATACGGTCTCAGTCTGTACTGCAGACCACGCGATCCATGCGAACCTGGAGCTTCAACAGATCTTTGAAAAAGCAAAAGCAGGGGAAAAACAACAAATTGTGGTCGGTACAGGGCACGGTATGTGTACCTGTCAGGGAGCTGCATTTGAATATATCTTCAATATTGAACATGAAGCAAAAAAAGCCGGTGTAAGGGATATGCTTGAGATCAAATGGATCTCAAATGAGTCGTTCCTGGGTGACTTCGGTATCGGCGGGCTTCATATGAAACGTGGTGGATATGCTGCGAGCTCCAGACTCTTTGCAGAATCACTCTACTCAGAAAGAGGGATTCCATGGACGATCGGTGCGCATGTAAGCAAAGTAGAAGATGGTAGACTTGAATATGAACTGCTTGACGGTAGTACCGGAGAGATGGAGTTCGACTTTGCGATGCTGATTCCACCGTTTGCAGGGGTAGGACTGAAAGCCTATGATAAAGACGGATCGGATATGACCGACAAGCTCTTTGCTCCGAACGGATTCCTGAAAGTAGATGCGGATTATACGCCAAAACCTTACGAAGAGTGGAAAGCGAGTGACTGGCCAAGAACCTATCAGAACCCTGATTATAAAAATATCTTTGCGTGTGGTATTGCATTTGCACCGCCGCACTTGATCTCAAAACCGATGAGTTCACCAAACGGCACTCCGATCAACCCGACACCACCAAGAACAGGTATGCCTTCCGGTATCATCGGTAAAGCAGTAGCACACTCTGTTTGTGATATGATCCAAAAAGGTGAGAATGCACATCTCCATGAAGCTTCCATGGCTGAAATGGGTGCGGCGTGTGTGGCATCAGCAGGGAAGGGTCTCACTACCGGTACAGCAGCAGCACTGACGGTCTACCCGGTCGTACCGGACTTTGACAAATACCCTGGACTGGGACGTGACCTTGACTATACCTTCGGTGAGATAGGGCTTGCGGGACACTGGATCAAACATATCCTGCACCATATGTTCATCTACAAAGCTAAACTCAAGCCGGGCTGGACATTGATTCCAGAATAAAATGACGGAGGAGAAGCCTGGCTTTTCCCTATGCATTGAAATAAAAATAAATCATTTAGGAGAAAAAAATGCAACAGATAGAAGAGAGAATTCGTGCCTACGACCAAAACTTTACAACAATGGTACCAACAAAACTTGTTCGATTTTTGAGAACCTGCGTAATTTGGCAGATCATCAGATTTATCGTGATCAACCTCAAGATGATCGTGGTTGTAAGCAAAAGCCATTAATCTGTGCACCCCTGCCTCATGGCAGGAGTGAACAAACTTTCCCAACTCTTTTTAAAAACTATCTATTGAAAATTAGCTTTTACAAATAGTTGAATAAGGTTGCTTATGGTACAAAAACTTGTTGTCTACCCGGATGAACGGGTCAATGTCGCCTGTACAGATGTACGCTCTTTCAATCAGACCCTTTGGGATGTGATAGAAGATATCAAAGATACGATGATCGAACATGACCTCAATGCACTGGCTGCGATCCAGATCGCCTATCCCTACAATATCGTCGTTATCAAAGAGGAAGATGGAAGCTACAGCGAATATATCAATCCAAGGATCATCGGAAGCTACGGGGAGTTTGACTCTGTAGAGAGTACGGTATATTACCCCGAGATCACACAAACAATACCCCGTGCACAACGCATCAAAGTGATCTATGAAGACCGCAACGGTAAACAGAGATCTATCGATATTGAGGATGAACAATATGCTGCAACATTCCAGCGCAAAGTAGATTATCTCTTTGGCGGGACATTTCTCGATAAAGTAAGCAAAGAACATCGGGACGCTATACTCGAAGCATTGAAAGACAACGGTCTTGTCCCACAGGTAGAGGTCTGTCCTGCTTTTTCGAAAAAAGACTACTTTGTCAGTTTCACGGACAAACTGCTTTTTGTGATGGGACTTACCCTGCTTGCGCCGCTCTTTGATCTCTCAAAAGAGACAATACAGACACTCTATACCGTGGATAAATTCATACTTCCGACGATTTTTGTCTTGATGGTAGGGTTCTTTTTCTATGCGCAGTATGAAGCCAAAAAATACTCTCAGTGCAGCTCCTGTCAGATAGGTAACAATATTGGTGTGATCATTAAACGTTCCGTTGCAGGAATCATTTTAGCGACTGGAGCCTACTTTATCCTCGGCTAACGCTCTTTTTTGAAGACCAGTAACGGCAGCAGTCCGAAATAGGACAGTGTTCCATAGGCCTGCTCTATCTTCACATCAGGCTTTACTTCCAAGATAAGCTTCTTGATACTCTCTTCATCCAGGTCACCAAGGTATTCACCTTCACCGTGATCCTCTTTATAGAATTTTACTAAGATGTGCGTCTCTTTTTCTTCCTGGTATTTCCAGATCGTCACAATTCTCCTTTAAATGGGTATGAAAGTTATTCATTGATTCATATATCTAGGCGAATCATAACAGTTTTCTGTTTATAAAGTTGGGAAAATAGTGTAAAAATATAAAATGGGGAGAGACAAGAGGTGAAAACCTCTTGTAAAAAAGATACGGTAACGTGACCGAAAGGATTTTTCCAGAGAAACTCTCCGGAAAAGACCGACTATCTTTTTGAGAACTGAGGAGATCTTCTCGCTTTTCTCTTACCTGGTTTCTTACGCTCAACGACTCTAGAGTCACGAGTAAGAAGACCCATTGGCTTCAAGATAGATCTGAAAGACGGCTCATACTCTACAAGTGCTTTCGTAATACCGTGCTTCAATGCATCTGCCTGAGCAGAGTATCCACCACCAAGCGTTGTTGCTTTGATGTTCATAGACTCAAGCTGTTTTGTTGCTTCAAGTGGTAGTCTTACTTTCATTTTAAGCGTCTCATGACCACCTAGCCACTGATCAAGTGTTTTACCGTTGATACTCATCTCACCATTACCTGGTGTCAACCATACTTTAGCGATAGCTGCTTTTCTTTTTCCTGTTGCGTAGACAGTTGCCATTCTTACGCCTCCTTATTGATCTGTGCAGTATGTGGGTGTTCAGGACCTGCATACACTTTTAGTTTTTTAAGCATTGCTCTACCTAGTGTAGTCTTTGGGAGCATACCTCTAACCGCTAGTTTATAAAGTTTTTCAGTATGATTTTCCAACATATCACCAAGTTTTTTGCTCTTTGTAGAACCGAAGTAACCTGAGTGAGTGAAGTACTCTTTCTCTTCCAATTTATTGGCACCAGAGAATACTGCTTTTTCAGCATTAATGATCACTACATAATCACCGCAATCTACATTTGGCGTAAATGATGGCTTATGCTTACCTCTTAGAAGCGTTGCTACTTCTGTTAGGATACGACCAAAAGTTTTACCTTCTGCATCGATCAGAACCCAGTCTCTTTGTACTTCATGAGGTTTTAAGACTTTTGTCATTTTCATGATGTTTCCTTGTTTTATTGTTTCCCTATGCGGTCTCATATTCAGATAACCGTGTCGGTTCCAAAGCTAAAAAAAGCAACGTAGTTTGCTTTCCATGACGCTTTTCATGCTTTTTGTGGACGGATTGTATCGAGTTATTCTTAAATTTTATTTAAATTAAGTTTTAATTAAGCTTAATAACTGTTTTTATGATTTTTTCGATTTTACAGACGGATAAACTCTAAGGAGAGAGAAGAGTATACATCAGCAATCTATAATAATATATGAATAGTGTCTATAGTTTTGTAGTCTAATGTTTAGATAGTAAAGATAAATCGTTATAACCGGCGGCACCCCTCTTCCCCTAGAAGTTATGCTGGTTTCCTCTCCCCGACATATATAGTAACCACTCAATGTTATACAAACGTAACAATGATAATTTTTCTTATTAATTTTAAAAAAAATTGTATTTTACCGTATCCTTAAGCGATGGATACGCGTACTTTTACGCTAGGATCTACCCTCCAGTTTATACCCAATACCTTTCACCAGTTTCAATGGAAAGTCCGGTAGTTTGTGTCTAAGTCTGTAGACGAGTTGTCTTCGGGCTTCATCACTCACCTCTTCACCATACCAGATCATTTCCGACAGATGTTCGTAAGAGACAATCGCACCATTTGCTCTTATCAACGCTTCCAGAAAGGTTTTTTCCTTCTGGGTAAGTTCCAGGACCTCTTCATTCCGATAAAAGGTCTGATGTGTCGGACAGTAATGGTAGACTTCATTGATCTTTTTTCTTTTATAACGATTTTCATCATTTTCTCTCAGCACAATAAGGTCAAGCAGTGTGGTCAGCTCATCTTCACGAAAGGGCTTGATCAGATACCCTGTAAAGTCTAAAGTAGAAGCATTTTGTAATGTCGTCTGGTCGTTATACGCACTGACTAAAATAACTGAGCTATAATAGGTATCTTGGAGCATTTTACAACACTCGATGCCATCGATCTCTCCTTCGATGTTGATATCTGATATCACGAGATCAAGCGGCGTCTCCTTAGCCAGCTTCAGTGCATGCTCCGCGCTTTTCGCTACACCAACGACATCATGGCTATGTCCCTCAACAGTCTCTCTGATATGCATTGCAACAATACTGTCATCTTCAATGATCAAAACTTTCATTCTCATAATGTATTATAATATATTACGCTTCAAGTTAAAACAGAATATGATCGTATTGGCTCTTGAGATACAGAAGACATATCCACTTTTCATACCTCTACAAACTCCACACTCTCTTCCAAAAGATAGCAGATCATCCCTTTTGTCGGCTTTTTGGTCAGCTTTCCTAACGCTTTTTTATACCCTTGTACCTGTGATTGATGCTTGAGATGATATTTTTTGGAACTTTTATAGTCTATCACCAGACAGCGATCCTCATACTCCAAAAGCAGATCTACCTGCCTAAGCTCATCATGATAAGCAAACGCTCTCTCTTTACCTATCTTTGCACCTTGCAGGATCTCTTGAAACGCTTCATTTCCTATCAGCCTTTCAATACGTAACTTGATCTGTGTCATCTGGACGCTATCCAGCTGCTGTCCATACCTGTTCTGCATGGAAACCAGTGCTTTTGAGAGGCTAGAAAGATCAAACCCTGCCAGCATCTCCAAGGTATAGTGCAGTGCGGATCCAAAAAGCAGTGCCTGGAGATCTTTCTCTTCATCCTCTTGCTCTCTGACGCTCTCCTGGGTACCATAATGGCTAATTACAACTGAAGTTTGCTGCTTCTCTTGTCTCCCCTTATCAAATGCAGGCTGTGACACCTCGATCTCTCCGATCTTCATCGTCGAAAGACCGATCTCATCAAAGATCGAATCTTTCTCTTTGCGTACAACGATCATCCCCTCCACTGCTCGGGTCAGTGCCACATAAAGTACATTTTTCCTATCTTTGGTCTCTGAACGCTTTCTCGCATCGATCAAACGCGCATAGTCCGCATCAAAATGATCCCTACCTTTGATCCTGTAGCGGATCTCCTCTACAGAAAGATTCTCATCATAATGAAAGAGCAGCGGGGACTTGTCACTGTTCGTACGGGTCAGTTTATCCAGAACGATCACATAACCGAACTCCAACCCCTTGGAGCCATGTATCGTCATGATATTGGCCCCGTGCACAGTATGCTCTGCTACCCCTATCGTACTGCTTGCAAACTCCTCGATAAATGTAGGAATATCCCCAAAACCTCCTGCAAACTCCAACAGTTTCAGGATATTTTTATCCTCTTCGAAGTAACCGAATTCCCGTACCAGCCTGTCCAGCACCTTTAAGGGCTGCATCAACGGGGTATACCAACTCAGATCGATCTTTTCCAATGAGTTGTCAACGCGCCCCAACAGTGCCTCGGCATCAATGCGTTCACCGCGATAGAGATACTCCGTCATTCTGACAAGGGCAGCAATCTTCGGGATGTTTTTAAGTGAACTGGAGGTCTTCAGCAGTGTATCGATACCTGCATATTCGCAGGCCTCCTGAAGCTGTTGCCCATCCTTGTTGGTACTGACCAAAAAAGCGATCTCATCGATATCCACACCCAACGAGATCAATCTCTGAGCCTGTGTTACCGCCTCATCGATCACCTCATCGGACTCTACAACCTCAACAAAGCCCTCTTTGGCCCCGGGCCTGCTCTTTTGAGGTATATACCCTGTCATACAGGGTTCAAACCAGCGATTGACCTGTTCTATCACATGTTTACAGCTTCGGTAGTTGGTATCCATCGGTTCGATCGTGATACCGTAATGCTCTGCCACCTTGTCAAAGAGCTCCTCTACCCCGCCGCGAAAACGATAGAGCGACTGCTTGGTATCCCCCACATAAAAAAAGCTCTTGAACTCACTCTGCCCCTCCCCCGCAAATATCTCGTCGATCAGAGGTTTCAGCAGCAGAAACTGCAAGGTCGAAGTATCCTGAAACTCATCGAGCAGAATATGCTTGAACTTTGCATCGATCTTGAAATAGAGAAATTCACTGGAGATACTCTCGTGCAGCAATCTATAGGTAAAATAGGTAAGATCATCAAAACTCAGAATCCCTGAGTTTTTGGCATTGGTGATTTTGGCATTTTTATAGTAGTCATAGATCTCAAAGAGATGGTAGAGCACTATCTGCTCCTTCGCTTTGGCCCAGCGCTTCAGTGCCTCTTTGAGCCGGGCATAAACCGTTTCGATCTCGTCGTTGATACTCTTTTTGAACCATGAGTGCTCGCCCAGAAACTCGTTCTCAAAGAGTTTTTTACCAAAGAGTTCTTTGACAGTTTGTGTCTCGAACTGCTTGAGACATCTTGCTGCTGCTCCTACATCCTTGAGTGCCCTGATCATCTCCAGCCTCAGCGATTCGCACTCCTCTTCGATACGCTGCAGAGAGTACTGAACCTTCTCTGCTTCAGGAAGAAGCGGATCGATCGTATAGAAGCCCTGCATCAGGTCAAAGATCTTGGTAAAGCGTTTATCCTCGATATCCATCGCAAGTCTCACCAGCGAAGAGAGCAGCCCCTGTGCCTGCACCTCATCCAAAAAGTGACGCTCCAGGGCATCATCCCCCTGCTCTTTTGTCACAAAATCAGGCTCTAGCCCGATTTCGAGTGCTGCAGCACGCAGAATGGAGGAGAAGAAGCTGTCTAGTGTAACGATATGCGAAGTCGAGGCAAGAAACTTTGCCAATACCTCAGGCTGTCTCTCCAGTAACTCTTCTCTCTTTAACCCTGTCTCCTGACAGATCGCACCCAGGAATGCTTCATCTCTCTCCAGATTGCGCAGTGAATCCACCACTCTCTGTCGCATCTCCGAGGCTGCCTTGTTGGTAAAGGTCGCCGCCAGAATGGCACCGGGTGACTCTCCCATAAAGAGCAGAGAGAGGTAACGTACAGAGAGCGCAAAGGTCTTCCCGCTCCCCGCACTCGCCGAATAGGCCAAAAACGGTTTGAAACTCATAATTCACTGCTCCTTTTGGAAGTGGAGGCTTTAGCCCCACCCCAATGCTTGATTTGTAAGTATGTTTGAGCTTCCCATATATTGTTATTGGTGGGACTAAAGTCTCCACTTCCTTTTTCTACACGGTAAAGAATATTCTCGATACAAAATATGAAACTCATGCTTCTACCTCATCTCTTTTAGAGAGTATCCCTGTTTTTATAAATTCTGTAATTTCTAAATATATTTCCTGACTAATATGATTTGTAACATATAACTTATATCCGTACTTGACGAATAAATATAAGTCATCAAAATTTTCACTGAGCCAATTACTTATCTTTGCTTCTTGTGTGACTGAATGTTTTGATTTGTTTTGCACTTCTATGACTAATCTATCATACAGTACTGCCTTTTGCATATCTCGATATTCATATCCATGGATATGAATATAGTTACTGATAAGTGTATAAGTATCTAAATAATCTTTATACTTTAAAGCACTTATAGATCCTTTGTTATCATATATTACTTGAGGATAACCAAAAAGACTATTCGTTTTTATGAAATAAATTGTACTTAAAACTAAAGTTCTTAAACCTTCATATCCATATCCCTTATCTATCCACTCTAAACAATTATCTAAAACCTGAATATAAATACGTGCATTTACTTCTTCTGTTTCTATAATTGCTTTTAAAATATCTGTTTTATATATTTCTAAAGGAGTATATTTTTCATCATTTGCTATCAGATAAAAGAGTTCTTCAATACTTGGTTCAAAATGGAAAAACTTGTTCACCGTTTTCTCTTTGACAGTCTTAAAAATATTTTTCTCTTCACCTTCAAAAACATCACTATTTAATATAATGACTACCTTACACTGGTATTCAATCGATAATTGAGATATAAATCCAAAAAGATCATTCAAATCAATCTCTTTGGACTTTCTTTCAAAATCATCAAAACAGATAATTCCGCCATCCTTAAGTCTTTTTATACCTTTTGTACTTTTTCTATAATTATTTAAACCTTTTGCAGCACTTAATACTTTTCCTATTGCAAGATCGCTCTCCTCTATGCTGGAAAGAGCTTCAAAGCCAAAAGTAGCCACTTCTTTTGAAAGAGAAGAACTTTCAGATGAAGCTTTGATAAATACTTCCTGTTTCAATGCATTCAAACTATCTTTTCCATACAAACTTATATAAGTACATGATTTATCATCTTCTTGCAGTTTTCCTGATAGTGTTGGCTCTATCTCATTCTGCCAAAAATGAGTTTTCCCTGCACCCCAGGCACCAGATAGCATAATCGTTTTTCCATTATGCATATCATCAAGTAAAAATCCATCATCACCTATCAGATAATCTTTCAGCTCTTGTGTATTAGACATTTTCTCTTCCCCTACCATTGAGATGAAGTAAGCTTGGATCTGTTATTTGGGTGAGACTGAAGTCTTTACTTCCAAAACAATGTATATTGATAGCCTCTAAAGGAAGTGGCGACTTTAGTCCCACCCCACTATCTATATTAAATACAAAACAAGATCTTTGATTATTATTCATAACATCCATAAAACCTCTCCTCTGCATCTGTCAAACCCGCTTTTGAAGCATTATTCTTGATGTACTGATAGGTTAAAGAAAAATGTACCTCATCTCGTATCAGCTTATCGTAATAGTCACTCGACCATATTTGACCTTTTCTGTTCAATGTCTTGTTGACTATATGTGTAGAACCACCTTTTAATACTTTTAAGATATTTGAGAGAGCACTTTTTTGTCTGATAAGAATATGAATATGGTTTGGCATAATAGTAAGAGCGATAAGGTCAAAGAGTTTTTTGTCGTAACTTTGGTAATAGGTTTGAATCTCAGCGACCACTTTACCATATAAAAATGCACCATTTTGAGATCGGTCCAAATAGTTGTCAATAGCATACTGCTTTACTTTTTCGACTGTTGATCCTTCATGTAGTTTTTTTACATAATTATCTACACTCTCTTTGGTTCTAAAAGTGATGAACTGGTAGCTTTCTTCCATATCAACATGCGGTAAGTTTGAGTGTATTTTTTGGGTGGGACTAAAGTCTCCACTTCCACTGGCTATCATAAGTACTCCCCTCTCTCACACATCAACTGGTATTCGCAGTAGGTACAGATAGAGAGCTTTTCACACTTCTCTGCCACAAAAGCGCTTGTCTGTTTGAGTTCGACGATATGCTCAGCCAGAAGTTCGTTTTTCTCCTCCAGTGCCGTGATCTCATCTATTTTCCCTGCTTCAAAGAGTTTGACAAATGCCAGCGAGACATTCTGATACTTTTTCTCAAGCAGGTGGTGGTAGATACTCATCTGAAAATCTTTCAGCGTCTCAAGGTTCCGGCTCTTCTGTGCCTCTGTTGTACTGCCGCTTTTGTAGTCAAGTACCAGTGTGCGCGTCGCATCCTGGTCGATACGGTCGATACGCCCCTTAAAGCGCAATCCTCCGATCTCGCCTGAAAACTCCTTCTCGCGCTCTACCACCTCCCATCCGGACTCGAAATGGGCGATCTGACTTGCGATAAACCCTTTCAGCTTCTCTTTCCAGAGCAGTTTTCGGTAGTTGGTTTTGGCATCATCCTGCGGCAGCAGCTGATCCATAAGTCGGTAGAGTCTCTCTTCCATCTCTTCGGCAGAAAAGTAGTGACTCCGTTCCTGAAAGAGATACTCCAGAAGCGTGTGCAAAAAAGCCCCTTCGTTCAGCTCTTCCTCTTTTTTCGCCTCGATCTTCCGGATATAACGGTTGTAGTATTTGCGTTTACACTCAAGAAAGGTTTTCAGCCTGGAGGCCGACCATGTAATGGCTTTGGCATCGAACGCAGTGACTACGGGATCCTGCCCTTCAATAGTCTGCTTCGGCTCACTATAGAGCAGCGAGAGTGAAGCCTCCGCTTCCCTGGCTTCCTGCAGTCCCAGTTCATACAGAAACTTCGAAGGCAGTCTGTTCTCGCTGCTGCTGTAGAGGATCACTGCCTCCTTTGCCTGTTCCAGCAGCCGCTTGTAGTACTGCTTCTGCAGGGACTCCCTGTCACTCCGTGTCGGCAGGCCTGCAAAGGCCCTGACAGAGGAGTTTAGAAACTGGTCTTTGCTGGAACTGGCCGGGACGATACCGTCATTGAAATCCACGATCACGACCCCCTCAAAGCTCACACCCCTGGTTTCAAGTACCCCCATGACTGTCACCTTGCCGCCTCTTACATCATCCAGTGTAATAGTGCTCAGTGCCTTCATCCAGAGATAGAGCCACTCTTTGAAACGCAGTCTTTCCTCTCGGAAGGTATGTATAAACTGCAGGTATTTCTCATAGACCCTTTCATTGGAGTCTCTCTTCTTGTCATTCGTCTCTTCCAGAGAGATATCCGACAGGTTGAGCGCCTCCAATGTCTGAGTGAACTGCTTGACATCACATACTCCGGAGGGTATCACCGCTCTCACCTTCTCCAGATCCACCCCGTACTTCTGCAGCAGCACTACCTCTTCTTGTTCAAAGGTTCCAAGATAGCGTGAGAGTACTTCTAAAGACCGATAGACCCTCCCATCACTGTAGTCATATCCCATCGCAAAGTTGAGATTATTGAACCTATCATAGAGGGAGAAGTAGGCCTTAAAACTCTCATCCGGCAGGATCAAGACAATCTTCTCGGGAGCTATCCCCTGCTGCACCATCAGCTCTATCTTCTCGAATGCCAGAGCAACCTGTTCACTCCGTTCGCCTACCTGGAAGATCTCTGCATTGATCCTGGTACTGTTTTTGAGCTCTTTTAAAATAATTTTGGAAGAGAAATCTATCGAGAGATCGGTATCATCCAGGGGGATCGTCACACCATACTCTGCAAACCGCTCCTGCATTTTCCGGTTAAACCTGCTGGTAGTGTAGTGGACGATCAACTGTACACTTTGCGAGACTTTTTCAAGCAGTTCAAGCTCAAACCGGCTCAGATATCCCTCCAGATGCACCTCTATCTTTTGATAGTTTTGGATAAACCCTTCATTGATCTCATAGGCTGCGGGGATAAATGCCCTATCGGTCAACCCTCTTTTCTGGAGTATATGGTGATAGTTCTCCAAAAGCTTCTCGAGGATATCCAGATGCCTGTCAAACTCGGCATAGGCATCTGCTTCCCGCAGTCTCTCAAATCCGACACCTTCCGCTGCCAACTCTTCATAAAATTTGAAGATCGCATCGGAACGTGTAAAGAAACGGATCAGGTCCAGATCGATATTGAGCCCTTCAAAGGCTTCAAACTTGGCAGCTTCTCTCAAGAAGAGTATACGCTGCAACGGATCAACCTGTGTTTTTCCCTCAAGTAGAGTCAGCCGGTTTTCAAACTCATCCATACGCATCAATGTCGGCAGAAATCCTTCATCTTGTTTCAGTGCTGCACTCACTTCTCTGAGCGCTCTGGAAGTAGGATAGACATGGAGTTCACTGCAATTTAACATGGTCGGTATCGCTTCTGTTGCATTATCGTTATCATCATAGGGTGTAGTATATCACAGCCATTGTAAGTTTAGGCACTCTATCCCATATTGACATCTAAAGATATAGAGAGTGCCTTTTGGATATAATCATAGGATTTAAAAAGTTAGGAAGGATAGTGATGGCAGAGCTTCAAAATACAGCACTGATACAAAAGTACAATATCCCTGGTCCTCGATACACCTCGTATCCGACCGTACCGTTTTGGGATAAAGAGGGGATAGCGATAGCGGACTGGAAAGAGACGGTAAAACGTTCCTTTGATGAGAGTAACAAGGCTGAGGGTATCAGTCTCTATATTCACCTGCCCTATTGCGAAAATCTCTGTACCTTCTGTGCCTGCCATAAGCATATCACGGTACAACACTCCGTAGAGGATCCCTACATCGATGCGTTGCTTGCTGAATGGAAACTCTATGTTGAGCTACTGGAAGATACACCGATTATCCGTGAGATACATCTTGGAGGGGGAACTCCGACATTTTTCTCGGCAGCTAACCTCAAACGTCTGATCGATGGTATCTTCGCCTATGCGAAACGTCCGGAGAGTTATGACTACAGCTTTGAAGCCCATCCGAACAACACAACAGAAGAGCAGCTTCAAACTCTCTATGATCTGGGCTTCAGACGTACCAGTTTCGGTATCCAGGACTATGACCCGACGGTACAGAAAGCGATCAACCGTATCCAGAGTTTTGAGGAGGTAGAGAAGATCCATACGCTTGCCAAAAAAACCGGTTATGAGTCCATCTCCCATGATATCATCTTCGGCCTGCCGCACCAAAACAAAGAAAATATCAAAACAACGATCGCCAACACTGTCAAACTGATGCCAGACCGTATCGCCTACTACAGCTATGCCCATGTGCCATGGATCAAAGGGGTAGGACAGCGGGGCTTTGATGAAAGCGACCTGCCTAAGGATGAGTACAAAAGAGAGCTCTATGAACTGGGGAAACAGCTCTTCTTTGAAGCCGGTTATGAAGAGATCGGTATGGATCACTTCGCTCTGCCTACGGACAAGCTTTACAAAGCGATGAAAAACCATACACTTCACAGAAACTTTATGGGGTATACCGCAGGAAAGACACAACTGATGGTCGGCCTGGGCATGTCATCGATCTCTGACAGCTGGTACAGCTTTGCACAGAATGAAAAACGCGTAGAGGACTATATCGAGAGAGTAAACGAAGGCAAACTTCCTGTATTCAGAGGGCACCTGCTTACCGAGGAGGATCTGATCGTACGAAAACATATCCTTAACCTCATGTGTAACCTTGAAACCTCATGGAAAGAAGAGCATATGAAACTTGATCAGATGCCGGAAATCCTTGAACGTCTCAAAGAGATGGAGGAAGACGGTCTTATCGAGATCCATGAAGAGAAGCTTGTGGTCAAAGAGTCCAGCCGTATGTTTGTAAGAAATGTCTGTATGGCGTTTGATCTGAGATTGGTGGCTGCACAGCCGGAAAAAAGAATCTTCTCTATGACGATCTAGATCGTCATAGTTTAGGGTTTAAGATACGCAGGGATCTCTGAGTATCCTATCGTATCACCAACCTTTGCACGAAGCTGAAGTGTATAGCGGCCCGGTTTTGTGATATTGATATCTTCGACAATATATTCACTACTGCTATATGGCACTGACTCAATCATCAGGTCATCCTCTCTACTGTGAGGTCTCGTCAATAAAAATGAAATATCTGCATCGACCACAACACTTCCGTTTTGCCTGGTGACCATATAGGTAAACGTATTTGCCCCTAGAGAGAGCTTTACAGGGTCTACCTGTACCATCCTGGAGTACGAATCGCCAGGCATCTTCATCGTCTCTTTGTCAAGCAGCTCGATCTTATACGCTCTATCAAATGCTATCTTCTTCTCTATGATTTCATTGATATTCAGATCCGCCGCCTGATATTTCATCATATAGTCGTTTGATTCCTGGACCGGAAGGGAAGAGGCTGACTTTACAGTCCAATATCCCAAGGTAATACCCAGAACAAAAAAACCGAGTATCATATGCGGCCAGTAGGTTTTTTCTTTATTGTTTGCCATTTCTTATCCTCTTGATCAGTGGTCTCAATAAGAAGATCCAAAAGACAAAGATAGAACCCGAATAGACAAATATTTTGAGTATCGTAATGATATACCCTGTCTCATCAGGAATCGTCGTGGTCATTTTGAGACCTTTTGACGCTGCGATCTGGTCTGCCAATGTCGAGTAGGATTGTACTACACCGATATTGTGCTTATCCTCATCACTGTTCTTGTCTTTTACCGCTACGATATCAATAGCGGCATCTCTTACTTCATCGTAATCATACAGTTTTTTTACTTCATCTGAAGAGGCGATAAAGGCAATTCTACCCTTTTGTCCCGACTCCTCGGTAATCACTGCATAGGGTGCAAAAATAAACAGAACATATGGCTTGCTCATATCACTTTCATACTTCTTACTGTACTCTACAAAGTTATATCTTTCAGGGAAGGATTCATTTGTTGCAACGACATAGGCATTTATGCCTGTTTTTGCCGATAGCTCACTGCCCAT
Organism: Candidatus Sulfurovum kebritense; assembly: GCA_047689535.1. Classification (GTDB taxonomy): domain Bacteria; phylum Campylobacterota; class Campylobacteria; order Campylobacterales; family Sulfurovaceae; genus Sulfurovum; species Sulfurovum kebritense. Next base: position 29,812 of record JBEWPZ010000006.1, read on the forward strand.
CTCCTCAATCATCTTCGAAGCTTGAGGTTTTAAAATATTTTCGTGGAGAATATGTGTTGCGTTAAGAAGTAGTGGAAGCAACAAAGCAAGCAAGGTGACCCTTACTTGTACTTTGCTCATATAAATTATCCTATAAATAGGTGGTTAGGAGTTACGACTGCCCATAGTGTAATGATCGCAGTAACAACCATACCCCATCCCAATACTTTATCCATAATAGTAATCATCATTTATCCTTTTACTATTTTGCATCTTGGAAGGCAAATTCTGCGTTATCTTTGCTCTTCATCTTTACATTATCCAAACTACCGGTAATTGGAGTCGGGTCATATGCATTTGTAGCATTTGCACTTTGTACTTTAATTGCACCGTATGTTAGGAACACAAGAATTGAAAGCAACAATACTGTCGCAATCAACATTCCCGTAACACCGTGTAAACCAAATACACTTCTACTTGTATTTTCTGCCATGCTTACTCCTTCTTAATACTGTAATGACTGAAGGTAAACAGTCAATGCTTTTTCTTGAACAGGTGTGATCATTGTTTTAAATGATGGCATTTTACCGATAATACCTTTCTTACCGTTTTTAAGCACATTCTGAACCAATACATCATCATATTCGGCAATGTTTGGTGCCATACCGTTATTACCTTTACCATCCGGTCCGTGACATGCTACACATGCTGCAAACTCAGCCGGTGCTTCACCTTTCATCCCATTTGCCACATACTCAGCGATCGCTTCTGCACCAGCACCACTTGCCATACCTGCAGGCATTGCACCCATTGGGTAGCCAAGTTGGTTTTGTCCATTGTTGATCACATCAAGTACTTGCTCTTTGGTCATTCTTTTTGTAAAGTCATGCGCTTTACCACTCATTCCGTCACCGGTAATCCCGTGACATGGTGCACATTGTACCAAAAAGATCGATTTACCCATTTGGTTCAGTGTTGCCTGATCCGGATTCGCATGCTTCTCTTCATACTTCACCTGGTAAGCCTTTACCTCTTCATTATATTGACCGATCTGGCTGTATGCATTAAGTGGATATCCCCATAGGAAATACCATACTGTCCAGATCAATGTACCAAGGAAAGAGTATGCCCAACCTCCAGGAAGTTCATTTTTATACTCACCGATACCGTCCCAATTGTCTTCTGCAAGTTCACCACCTGCTTTGTCTGTCTTCATTTGGTTGACATACTTTGCAGCCACACCAAATGTAAGTACTGCAATTGCAACAGCACCAAATAATGTCAACTGGTTGATCGGGTCATCCAGGTTAACATTCATCTGTTTTACAACCACCAAGGTTGCAACGATCAATGCTGCTGCAAAAGCTAAAGCTTTTATCATCAAACTACTCATTTGTTTTGCTCCTTCTTTTCACTCTGAGCCTCGGGTTTTTCATCTACGGGTTTGCTGTCTAGTTCATCGTCTATCGCAATATTCCCGTATTTTTCATAATCCCGTTCGCCCTTTTTTTCACTTCTATATAGATGTATGATATACCCATACAACATTATCACCAAAAAGATGGTCATAAAGAAACTGGCATAGCCTTGAAGTTCTCTGATGTCCATTTTTTCTGCTTACTTCAATCTGTTAAGATATGCGATCATCGCTACGATCTCAGGTACTTCTCCTCTTTCAAGAGCAGCTTTTACCTCAGGACTTTTCATGTCAGCAGCGATAGCTTTCGCTTCTTCAAGTACTTTTGGTTTATGTGCTTCCCACGCTTCTTGTGAAGGTTGGAACTCATCACCATACGGTGTACCAAAGATATTTTTTACTGTAACAGCTTCAGCATATGCTGTTTCAATGTCAGCCATATTTGTAAACTGGTGCTTATAAGCAGGCATGATTGATCCAGGAACAACTTCTGTCGGTTCCCACATATGGTTTTCATGCCAGTCTGTTGTACGGTAGTTTCCTACACGGTGAAGATCCGGACCGGTTCTTTTTGATCCCCAAAGGAACGGTCTGTCATACGCATACTCTCCAGAGAGTGAGTACTGACCATATCTGTCAGTCTCTGACTTAAATGGACGAATCAACTGTGAGTGACAAGCAATACAGTTATCTTTTTTATACACTTCTTTACCTGCGAGTTCAAGTACAGAGTAAGGCTTAAGCCCCACAACCGGTCTTGATGCTTCGGCAAAGTTAGGCACGATCTCGATAAGACCTGCAAACGCAATTACAATAAACACTCCTACTGCAAAGAAGAATGGATTTTTTTCTAACCAATGAAACATAATACTCTACCTCCTTATGCAGCCATAGGGCTTCTGAATTGTGGTTCTTCTTCTATTCTCTTAGAAGCAGTCATCGTCATAAACATGTTGTACGCGAACATAATGAACCCTACGACATACAATACACCAGCAACTGTTCTGATCGTATAGTATGGGTGAAGTACTGTCACTGTATCGATAAATGAGTACATCAAGTTACCATACTCATCTACTGCTCTCCACATCATACCCTGTGTGATACCAGCGATCCACATAGAGGTAAAGTAAAGAACAACTGCAGTTGTTTGTACCCAGAATTGTGCTTCCATCATCTTCTTAGAGTAGATCTCTCTTTTGAACATTCTTGGAGCCATATGGAAAAGTGCAGCCATGATCATAAATGCAACCCAACCAAGTACACCATCGTGAACGTGTCCAGGAATCCAGTCTGTAAAGTGTGCAATCGCATTAACAGATTTAATCGCTTGGATCGGTCCTTCAAGTGTTGAAAGCATATAGAATGTAGATGCAAGTACCATGAACTTGATCAGTGGATTTTCAGTCAACTGATTCCACTCACCCTTCATTGTAAGAAGCATGTTGATCGCTGAACCCCAAGATGGAAGGATAAGTACTACCGAGAATACTGAACCCATTGTCTGCATCCAGTCTGGTACAGTTGACCAGATAAGGTGGTGTGAACCAGCCCAAAGGTAAACGAACATCAATCCCCAGAATGAAAGTAGTGATAGTTTATATGAGTAAACCGCCTGTCCAGACTCTTTTGGAAGGAAGTAGTACACCATAGCAACGATAGGTACAGTAAATACGAATGCAACCGCATTGTGTCCCCACCACCATTGTACTAGCGCATCGTTTGTACCGGCATACATTGATACAGAGTGCATCATGCTACCAAGTCCACCTGCTGCAAAGTATGTAGGTACTTCCATGTTGTTAAACAGATAAAGCATTGCCACCCCAAGGAAACAGGCAATGTAATACCACATAGAGATATAAAGTGCTTTTTCTCTTCTCATACCGATAAGACCGAACATAGCCACACCCCATAGTACCCAAACAACTACGGTTAGGACATCCAGTGGCCACTCCATCTGTGCATACTCTTTATTTGCAGTTACTCCCATAAACAGTGTTACCACCATCCATGCTGCAAGAATAACGTATAGTACAAATTGTAGTTTCCCTACAGCCATCAAGAATGGCGATTCTGCAAAAGATACTTTCATTACTCTTTGTGCCGAATAGTAGAACGTTGCAAAAACCCCACTTACTGTGAACCCATAAATTACGACATTCGTATGTAATGGTCTGAGTCTTGAGAACGTACCATACTCCCCAAATAGATAGTTTAATTCAGGAAAAGCTAATTGTGCGGCAATTAGCGTCCCGATTAACATCCCAACTAAACCGAAGATAATTGCTGTATATGTAAACAATTTTGCGACGGTATAGTCATATTCCAATGCTGCGTTTGACTGCATGCATACCTCCTTATAAAATTTCATATGTTGTAAAAGTACAACATTCAACAACAATTATAGTGTTAAATTAATGTTAAATTACTTAAAACTTATACATAAAATTTTTAGTGATACGAAATGTCACAAATCCCCGTATATTGGGCTGTTGCAGGCTTTTTAATAGGATAAATTGACTCTGAAATATGGATAATTTTACGCTGAAGCTTTATAGGAGTCTAATACTCCTATTTCTTATCCGTCATCTATGGACGGTGATTAGGCTTTGCCTTTTGCAGATTGTATAGAGTGGATATAGTCGTAATTGATCTGAATTTTTTGTTCTTCCGGAAGCGTGTTGACGACTCTCTCTACCATTGCTTCAAAATCACTGAAAAGATAGTTTGCCATGGATCCAGGGATAGGATTGATCTCATTGAGGTATACCTCATCCTCTATCACAAAGAAATCACAGCGGATGATCGCCCCTTTAAAGAGAGGATCATAAATTTTTTTGAACGTCTCTTGAATTTTTGATGCAAGTTCCTCATCGATATCGGCTGATAGTACCTGTGAATCACGGGAGAAATCCATATATTTCTTCTCAAAGTCAAGAAACTCCTCTTTATGCGGTTCTTCTACGATAGAGAGTTCCCATTCACGGGTAAACGTACCTGCCTGGTTATACTCTTTCACTCCGTCAATAAACGCTTCGATGATCACATCGGTATCAAACTCAAAAGCAACATCCAGTGCATAGTCAAGCTCTTCATCATTATGTACGATACTTACCCCGATACTTGAACCGAGACGAACCGGCTTGACGATCACAGGGTAATCCATCGTGAGTTTTCTCTCTTCATTTTTGGAAAGATGCTGATAGGCTACGGTTTTGACACCAAGACTCTGGGCAAGGAACTTCGTATAGAGTTTATTATAACTCAGTGCAGATGCTTCCAGTCGTGGAGAGATAAACGGAATATTATAAAATTCCATCAGCGATGCGATTTTGCCATCCTCTCCATCTCTTCCATGGATCAGGTTGAGCAGTGCATCAAACAGCACCTCTTTCGAACCGAAGAGTCCATCTATGATAAATCCACCCTGTTTTAATTGAAGTTTTTTGGATTTCTTGTAAGCACCGGAACTGAAAAAATTGGATTTCATCTTTTCCGGTTCGATCAGATAGAATTGACGCTCAGCATCGATAAAGATAAAAGAGAGCTCTGTCTTTTTAAAGACTTTTTTCATTGTAATCGCTGAGACGATACTGATCTCATGCTCATAGGTAGAACCACCAAAAAGAATTGCTAACTTCATACTTCTCTCTTTTATACATTAATATTGAGATACAATATCCCAATCTACAATAAATCAAAGTATCGCTTTGCGATACTTTCCATACCTGCTACTTACTACCTGCTATCTACTATCTATTTCAGCATCTCAGCAAATTCCTGGAATACATACGCACTCTCATGTGGACCGGGACTTGCTTCGGGGTGGTGCTGTACTGACATGATCGGTGCATCTTTATACTTCACCCCTTCGATCGTATTGTCAAAGAGGTTGATGTGTGTGATCTCTGCTACTTCATCGATATTGTCAGGCACATTGTAGTTGTGGTTTTGTGCAGTGATCTCTACTGTACCGCTCTGCAGATTCTTTACCGGGTGGTTACCGCCGTGTTGTCCAAACTGCAGTTTATAGGTGTCATACCCGTGTGAGATAGAAAGAAGCTGGTGCCCGAGACAGATACCGAACATCGGTACTCTTGCTGCGATCAAGTCTCTGATCTTATCCTGTTCCTCTTTGAGGATCAGCGGATCACCAGGTCCATTCGAAAGGAAGACTCCATCGATCTCTTTCGCTTCAAACTTTGCGATGATCTCTGAAGAGGTGATGCTGTTTGGAACGACTGTCACTTCCATGCCTGCATGGGTCAGTTCATTGAGGATATTACGCTTGATACCGAAGTCCAGAGCGATGATTTTCTTGCTTGTCTGAGGCTTTGCATAGGCAAATTCTGTGATATCATAACGTGCCTCTTGATGGATATACGGCTCTTTTGTACTTACCTGCTCGATATAGTTGACCTCTTCGATACGCGGTGAACTCTCCAGCACCTTTTTGAGTTCCTCTTGATCGTGGATCTCCGTGGATGCCACCATCATCATCGCACCTTCATCTCTCAACGTTTTAGTGATATATCGTGTATCAATATCTGTGATCCCCAGTACACCATGCTTCTTAAGAAGTTCTGCCAGTGTCTCCTCGCATCTAAAGCTTGACGGTCTATCCTGGTAATTGCGCACGATCACGCCTTTACAGTGAGCTTTTGTGCTCTCCATATCCTGAGCGTTACATCCTACATTACCTATCTCAGGCATTGTAAATGTTACAAACTGTCCTGCATAGGAGGGATCTGAAGCGATCTCCTGATAACCTGTCATCGATGTGTTAAATACACACTCCCCGACACTTGTACCCTCAGCACCAAAACTCTTTGCCTCAAGAAAGAGACCGTTTTCAAAATAGAGTGAGACTTTGTTCATTATAGCATTCCTCTTTTCGCTAGTTCTTCCTGATACAGTCTTTCATAGAGCAGTTCATACTCCTGTGAACCCGGTATCACCTCTTTTTGCATATTCTTGATCTTGTTGTAGACGATATCATCGATCTCTTCATACGCCTCTGCAAACTCTTTAAAGGACTTGAAGATCACATTTTTGACCTGGTTTTCATTGACATCATACTCTGCCAGGTAGTTCTCATAGAGTTCATCAAGAATGACGTGCGCCAGATCGTTGTATCTGTCATCATAGTTCATGATGACACCATGCTCGGGAGCCAACTTCTTTTTGATCATAAAGAAGAGTTGTCTCTCATCGGCGTGCTGAAACTCGATCTCTTCATCATTCTCTTCCAAAATAGACTTTACCTTCTCATCCAGAGCACGCTCTTTGGCAAGGTTCTCATCGATGATTTTTTTTGCAGCCTCTACCACTGCCTCCTTACCTTTCGGTAGGGTCACAAAAGGAGCATTGGCTAGGTCGATACCGATCTTTGTAGCTACATATCCAGTCTGTTGCGGTTTAAGTCTCATAGTACTCCTTATTTTTAAAATTATATCGCAACTTGAACCAAGTCCAAGTTACACGCTCACGCTGAGTCTCCTTTGGCAAGAGCCCATCGTAACGATACGGTTCTATCTTACGATTGTATCATCTCTCTCCGGACTTGTCGAGATAATACCGATCTTTGTACCGATCATCGCTTCAAGCGCTGCGATGTACGACTGTGCCGTTTCAGGAAGTGCTTCAAAGCTTCTCGCACCCTCTGTTTTCTCCCACCCAGGAAATCTCTCATAGACAGGTTTTGCATCTTCAAGGTCATACGGTACATAATCGATCTTCTCACCCTCTACCTCATACGCCACACATACTTTGATCTCTTCAAAACCATCAAGTACATCCAGTTTCATCAATGCAACCTGGTCTACGCCGTTGACACGTACTGCATGACGCATAGCCACTGCATCGAACCATCCACACCTTCTCGGACGTCCTGTCGTCGTACCGAACTCATGCCCGTTCTCTCTGAGCTTGTCACCGTCCGTTCCAAGATCCTCGCTCGGGAATGGTCCGTTCCCTACCCTCGTACAGTATGCTTTCGCGATCCCTGTCACCTTACCGATATCTTTCGGATTGAGTCCAAGACCGGAACATGCGCCGGCACTCACGGTTGTCGATGATGTAACATACGGATAGGTACCGTGATCGATATCCAACATTGTACCCTGAGCACCCTCCAAGAGTACCTTTTTATCGTCCTCAAGGATATCCCACACCATCTGTGTCGTATCAACGATATATTTTCCGAGTGCCTCTTTGTATTCGGTCAACTCAGCAAGCAATGCCTCTCTGTTTGGCGTCTCCACACCCATCGCATCAAAGACCGGTCTGTTCATCTCAAAGAACCCAACGACCTTATCGGCAAGTTTTTCAGGATGGTGAAGTTCACCCAATCTATGCCCTACACGTGCGATTTTATCTCCATACGCAGGACCGATACCTTTCCCCGTCGTACCGATCGCCTTGTCACCTTTCATACGCTCTCTGGCCTGGTCGATCAGTGCATGGTACGGAAGGAGTACATGTGCCTTGTCTGAAAGGAACAGACGCCCTTCCAGGTCGCCAAACTGGCTCATCTCCTTGATAAAGTCTTTAGGAGAAAGTACCACACCGTTTCCTACGATATTTTTTGCATTCGGATTGAGTACGCCCGATGGGATCAGGTGAAGCGCATACTTCTTTCCATCCAGTACGATCGTATGGCCTGCATTGTGGCCCCCTGCAAAACGGCACACATAGTCATGTGTCTGTGCCATATGGTCAACGATCTTACCTTTTCCTTCATCTCCCCACTGGAGACCTACGATCAAATCTGCTTTCTTACTCACTTACTGCCCTTTACTTAGTTTACTTTCGATACATTCATCGGTAAAGAGTGCAAACCCTGCTGCCTCTACACCGTCAATACTGTATGTTCCGCCTGTTGCAATCAATGTATTGCCTTCAAACATTCTAAATGTCAATGAATCGTAATATCTCATCTTCGCATAAAAGAGCGGAGAGACTACAACCTTTGCATACTTGATGCTGGAAACAGCCGCTTTGATCTTCTCGAGCTCCACTTTGATATCTTGAGGGAACAGGCTAAGATCATCCAGCTCCTCAACCCTATGCATCTTGACCAACTGTTCGATCCACGGCAAGTCAGCTTTCACGATCTGTTCAATATGCATCGACTTAAGTACTTCAAGACTCACACCATATTTTTCATTAAGAAGATGAGGGATACGGATGTTTGAGATCTGCATGATCGGCGTCTCATCCAGTTTTTCTAAGAGTGTTGCTGTTGTCTGTGCAACTTCTGCAAACTTCCCATTGATGATCTCAGCACCGATCTGATACTGCTCTCTGGTAGCAAAAGTAACAATCGGCTGCATATAAAACCATTTTTTAGACTCGGTACTGCGTCCCAGTCTTTTGGTGACGATACGTACCACATCGGCTGTAGAGTCAGCACGCAGTGTCACTTCATTGTTACTCGCATCATTAAGTCGTACCAGTGGTGTCTTCTCTTCGAATGCATCATGTTGATGATAAGAGAAAAGTGGTGTTACAATCTCTTCAAAACCCAGTGATTCCAATGTCTGGCTTGCAATTGCTTCGATCTCACGTTTCATCTTTGCACTCTTGCCAAAGTAGAGACGGCTACCGCTCGGTATCTCATGTTCAAATATCATTTATCTTCTCCATTATACGACAAGTCGTATGAGCCTGCTGCTGAAGCAGTCACAGCGACAGCGTAAGTTTTTGCACTCTGTTTAAAAACTGTCATTATTTATAGTAGGTTTGGTTAAATACACGGCTCGCTGTACCGTCAAAGGTACGTCTACCAAGCTCATCAAGTGCCAATTCGATACTGTTTACGACCCATGCCGACTCATAGACCGGGATCAGCCCCATCTGGTTGATACGGAAGAGTTTACCTTTGAGGTGATCCTGACCACCTGCCATATTTACCCCGTATTTTGTCTTCAGGAGTTTTCTGATAGGCTCTGCATCTTCATCGAAAACAGTGCTCATGGAGAGTGCAGGAGTCTGAGGGTACATCTCAAAGCCGATCGCTTCCAGTGCAGCCTGCGTTGCCTTTGCTCTTTTTGCCGTCACCGTATAGAGTGCATCAAAGCCCTCTTTTTCGATCTCATCAAAGATCGCATTGAGACCGATGATCAGTGTCGTTGCTGCGGTGTAAGCCGTCGTATTCTGCTGCTGTTTCTTGATCTCGCTTGCAAGGTTGAAGTAGTAGTCTTTCCCCTCACCTATCTTTTCGACTGCTGCACTACTCAGACCGATCATTGCAAGTCCCGGAGGGAGCATCAATGCCTTCTGACTGCCTGTCACCAATGCATCGATATTGGTCACATCGATAGGCTCGACCCCTACCGCGGTGATCCCGTCAGCTACGACCATGATAGAAGCATCTACCGATTTGATATAGGCAGCGATCTCCTCAACAGGGTGACGCAGTCCCCCCGCACTCTCACTGACCTGGATAAACAGAGCATCGATATCGGGATTGGCAGCCAGTGCCTCTTTGACATCTTCAAGGCTTGCCGGCGTATTCCACTCATATTTGAGCTCTACAAGTTCTTTCCCCATACTGTTGACGATCTTTCCAAATCGCTCACCGAATTTTCCGGCATTGACGGTCAATGCCTTTTTTTCACAGAGGTTGAGTACACACGCTTGCATCGCACCCGTACCAGAACTTGCCAGCATCACGCACTCATCCATGCCGTAGAGCTTCATCAAACGCTCTCTCGCATCTTTGAAGATCGCTTCAAATTCTGGTGTTCTGTGGTGCAGTGTCGGCGTCGCCATCGCTTGACGCACTGATTCGGGTACCGGTGTCGGTCCAGGAGTAAAAAGTAGCATAATTATCCTCATAAAAACCGCTTTAAAGACGGCATAATTGGTTGCGATTATAGCTAAAATGAGGTTAGAGGATGTTTTTGAAGTTTATGGTAAATCTGTTTTTACCTTCAGCATAACTGTATTCAAGCCCCATATCGTGCATATTCAGGACTTCCTTGACAATATATAATCCCAGCCCGAAACCTGAGGTATCACTCCTCTTTTTATCGGAAAAAGCTTCAAGGTATGCATAAAAATCACCTTTCAACGCTTCACCTTCACTCACAAAAGAGAGCGTCTTCACTTCATAAATGATCTCCAGATTTTTCCCATACTTTAACGCATTGTCGATCAAGTTTTTAAAGACGATACTCATCGATGAAAAATCTGCAACCATCGTCTGCTCTTTCACATTGGTTTTTATGGGTTGCTCGAGATATAAAAGATCTTTTGCTTCATCGATCAGGTCTAGAATACGGATCTTCTTTCTAGAGAGCAGATAGTTCTCGGAGGTGATCTCTTCTACCTGTGCCAACTCCCTCAATAGAGAGGCAAGTCTTGAGAAAATAGCATCTAACATCGATTTCGTTTTGGGCTCTTCAACAAGCTCTGTAAGAATTTTTCCTTTGGTAACCGGTGTATTGAGTTCATGAAACAGGTTGCGTATAAAAAGTTTGCGAGAGTCTGAAAGGCGTTGAGTCTTGGAAACAGACCGGTAAAAGGCATTGGAGACCTGAGAAATCTCATCATTTTTATCCGAAAAAGTGTACTTTGTTAATGCTCCCTCACCGTAGTGTTCGATATCTTTTTGCAGTGTTTTCAATGGCACAAGGGCTTTTCTCAGCAAAATATACATACTGACCAGTAACAGCATCGTACCCAGCATTACCAATAAAGGGATAAAAAAACGCTCCCAGTATGACCTCTCGTCTCTCAGCAGAAGATCGATACCGTGATTTTCAAGATAAAGGTACATGTGTCCCTCATACCGTAGGATCCTTCCTCTTTGTGAAGCTCTGTGCATCTGTTTAGATCTTAGGCTTTGTCGAAGTACCTTTGCCCGTTCTTCTCCTTCGACCAGGGTAAGACGGAGCTCTTCAAAGAGTTGGAGAGGGGATTGTCCGGTAAGCCGATACTCATGCATAATGATTCTGCCTTTGAACACAAGATCACTTCTCTCTTTTTTGACAATATGCATCATAAAGGAACTCCCTGCAATCAACGTCGCTATCAGAGCGATGATAAAGAGAATATTCAATTTAAAAAAAAGAGAGTGCCGGTTCATCTACGCTCCAATATACTTATATCCTATACCCCGTACAGACTTGATATATCTGGGGGCTTTGATATCATCGCCGATCTTTTGACGGATCCGGCTGATGATCACATCGATACTTCTGTCACTGCTCTGCCATTTGACCGCATTGACAGTGTTGATGATGTATTCACGGCTCACCACCTGGTGTTTTTTCTCCAGCAGAAGTGAAAAGATCTCGTATTCGGCAAGAGTAAGATCCAATACCCTGCCCTCCTGTAAAATCTGCATTTTCACCTTGTCAACCCTGAACACTTCATCCTCGGAGTGAAAAGAGAACCTATCATAACGCTTGACGGTTGCCTGTATCCTGGCCACCAGTTCTCTGGGTTCATAGGGTTTAGCGATGTAGTCATCTGCTCCTACATCGAAAGCGACGACCTTATCGCTTACATCGGCACGGGCGGTCGAGATGATCACGGGAAGGTCTGGATAATCGGTTTTGATGCGTTTGCAGAGTTCAAGACCATCCATCTCGGGAAGTCCCAGATCAAGCAGTATCAGGTCAAACTGTTCGATCTTCAACTTTTCAAGAGCTACAGATGGGAGAGAGACAGAAAATACCTCTATCCCGTATTTGGTAAGATAGGCTTCCAAAAGCTCAGTGATCTGGGCATCATCCTCTACCATCAAGATCCGTGACATCTCTCTCCCTAGCGTTGTTCTTTAGCTAATTGTATCCACTTTTCTCTTTGTGGAGGCGTGAGGATATTAAAGATCTTTTCCATGTTCTCGGCTCTTTTCTCCATCCTTTGTTCACGGCGTTCTTTTTTTACTCTCAGTCTTCTCTCCATTCTCTCCTGCATCACCACCTTGAATGCCTCTTTATCAAACTTCTCTGCTGAGATGAATCTGCTAAGATCAGCTTTTTGATCTCTCTTGGCGCTTCCTGCTTCTCTTCTCTCCTGCATCTTCTTTCTGTTTGCTTTTCTCTCTGCTCTTTGCGTCTCTCTGAGTGACTGCAGCTCTTTTTGCTGTGCCTCTGTCAGATCAAGTCGCTGTAACATTGTATAAAGATTACCTCTCTTTTTATGATGCTTCCCTTTCATATGTTTGCATGCATGCATCCCCTTGGAACTTTGACATCCATGCATGCCTGGGCCCATAGCCATAAGCGTCGAACTTAAACCAACTGTTGCGATCATTGCGATAACTGTTTTTTTCATTTTCTGTCCTTTGTAAAACTGTTCTATTTCTCGCTTTTGAGATAGTACAATCATAAAACAGTTATGTAAATTCTGTGTCAATACTTTGTGAACGAATGTAAATAAAATGGTAAAAGCTTACTAAAGAGAGGGGGTATAGAGAGAAGGGTGCAAGAGAGATCTCTTACACGCTATGGTTGAAAGTTGAGCAGAAATCCTACTTCGACATCCTGCCATGTTTTGCCTGCATGCAGGTCATAACAGGCTTTGTTGATCCCTTTCAGTGATGGAAGCATATCAAAATCACCCAGGTCTATATACCCTTTTGCTATCACACTGTTCTCTTTTACTTTGTAGAGCATAGGTACCGTGACTTTTTTGCTGTTCATCGTGATCTCCACTTCCAAAGCGTCAGGCTTGACTGAGACGATCTTCGCTTCTATAGCATGTGTGAACTGGACGTGAAAGAAGTCACTTACCAGTTTTTTATCCCTACCCTCGTTTCCGCTGTTGACACTTTTGGTCTGAATCTTCACACTTAACCCGTTCAATAGCGCCTCAATACTCTCTGCAGATTTTTGACCGGCAATTTCTACATTGTTAAAGCTACCGCTTACACCGACTTTCGCTGGTGTTTTAAATGCGGTAAATCCCACCTCAACACTGCTCACTTCATATCCGAACAGTGCCATACTCATCATCAAAAATGTGACCAAACTTTTTTTCATCATCTCTCCTTCTATGCTAATTTAAAAAGGAGCAAGCTCCTTTTACGCACCGTCCTACGACTCAGCATTTCACAGCTTTTTATTTAGTAAAAAGCTTGCATCAGACTTTAGTCTAGCAGTTCTTCGCTTGCACTGTATTTTAATACTTGTCAGCGGACAGCTCTTGCGAAACTTGTTTCGCTTATAAGAGTTTTTCAAAAAAACTCACCTCGATTTTCCATTTTTAAATTGATAGTGACTATTGTATTCGCTTCATCTAAAAATAGGTTGAATCGCATATTCAGCTAGTTTAAAACCACTGTCTCCTGTCCAATCTCTTTGTATCTCCTGTAGTAATGCTCCACAAACGCTCTGATCTCTTCATCTACCGGGAGGAAGATACCGCTGAACTTCTCTGCATAATCACGAAGATAGATATGCGCATCCTCTTTGCTGAGATAGTGTCTTGCCAGTTTTTCATAGGCAGAGATATACGCCTCTTTCATCGCATCGTATTTGCTGTAATCGATCTGAATCTGTCCATCATAGATAATGACTCCTGATCTGAACAGGATATCAAGATGTATCAACCCTTCACAGTAGTAAGGCAGTACCTCTCCGACTTCTCTCCATGCCATCAATCCCACTGCGCGGGAAACGAGGTCCTCTACGATATATCTTTTCATCTCATCTCGTTCATTATGGAAAAACGCCATGAGTCCGCCTGTGGTCGCCTTGAACTCTTCGATATTTTTAAACTGTCCCGTACCGTTCATTTTCATTTCGGTATCACTGTCTATCCAGAGTATGTGACCAAACTCATGCCCTATCGTAGAGATATCATAGATCTCATGCCAGAGCTCGGGATTTTCAGAGATCAGTGCCCGCTGTGACTTCACAAACGCTTCACCGAAAGTCTCTACACTGAGCTTCATCACCGGTTTGCTTTTTTTGGACTCCATGACAAAATCCGCATAGGCAAAGATCTTTTTCCCCAGTTCTGCAGAGACCTGCTCATCGTTGGGTACTACCTGCGCAGAAAAGAGACCATTGAACTCCGCTCCGTAGTAGAGTACCGGTTGACCGATATAGAGCTGTGTTTCATTGACCTGAGTCATGTTCTTATCTGCAATTCTACCTGCCTCTCCTCCGATCTTTTCAGCCATCTCTTTCGCAAAAGAGACAATATTCTCTCTGGTGTGCGAACCGGTCTGTAGCCTGGGGTTGACGATACGAAGATCCCATTCAAGCGCAACTGCTTTTCGGTAATGGTCTTCATAGTACTCAAGCGGGTGACCTATCTGTATCGGAGTGGTGACTTTCATCCAGGCCCTGTCCACATTGGCCCAGTAGGTAATGAGCTCATCGGGGTTGGTATGCCCGAATGCATCATAGATCGTATCCAGATACGCCAGCCACGCTTTTTTCTGATCATAGACTTCATCTTCGAGACCTCTCAGCTCATCGATAAAGAGTTTCAGCGCGTGACGGATCTGTGCTACCTCTTCTTTGAATGCTTCGGCATAAGCGACACGTCTGTAGCTACCGTCTTTCTCTTGATGCAGTACCGAATAACAGCGGTCTCCTACTTCACCCGTACTGTCAAGGTCAAGCAGGTTTTCACTCTGTAGTTTTTCAAAGATCTGTTCTTCATCACCGTTAAAAAGTTCAAAAAGATCACGGTTCACCCCATTGATGATATGTGCCGTCCATGCACTCTGCCATCCGCTGATGGCACTTCCTACCGCATCAACACCGGAGATGATCGTACGATAGAAAGGCGTGAGAAGCTTTTTGTTACTGATCCAGGAGATCAGGGCCTGATGGCGGGCAAGGTGGAAGTTGCTGACAAACATATAGGCCTGCTCTTTCTTATCCAGGATCTCTGTCTGCTTCAAGCCGCTTTTTTGCAGAACTTGCTCCAATGCATCTTCACGAAGGCTCACGATCCGTGTCAATGCCGCCATGATATTCTCTTTTGTATCCTTTAACTCCAAGTCAGCAAGAAATGCCTCTACAACTTTTGCGGCCTCTATATGACCATCTTCTAAAAGTTTGTAATATCCATTCAGTTCGTTTTGGCGCTTCTGCAACTCATCATAGATCAGCTGCAGGTCTTCTTCAAATTTTTTTCTTTCCATCTTCCCCTCCTTTGATTTTTTTCATTATAAGCTACTTATCTTTCAACATTTTAATGATCGGTTTTGCAAGCTCAAGAGCCTGTCCACGGTGAGAGATCTTCTTCTTGGTCTCATCATCCAGCTCACCCAGTGTTTTATCAAAACCTGCCGGGATGAACATCGGATCATAGCCAAACCCTTTATCCCCTCTTGCCTCATCGATCACCTCGCCGTGCATCCATCCATGCACCACATACTCTCCGTACTTACTTACGATAGCGATCGCAGCCGTATAGTATGCCGGTGTGCGTTTCAGCCCTTTGGCCTTGACCGCATCGATCAGCTTGTAGAGGTTATCCTTATCCGTCACTGCTCTCTCTTTGATATCATCCTGGGCATAGCGTGCCGAATAGATACCCGGTGCACCATTTAGTACCGGCAGAGAGATACCGCTGTCATCAGAGATGACCAGATAGTCATCTTTCAATTTTTCATAGATCGTACGGGCTTTGATCAGTGCATTCTCTGCAAAGGTCACTCCTGTCTCTTCGATCTCAAACGCTCCCAAAAGATCGGAAAACGGTGTGATCTCTGCCTCACACATCTGCTTGAACTCCCGCAATTTACCCTTGTTTCCCGTCGCCAATACCAGCTTCATTGAACACTTACTCCTCATCACGCAATATCTATTAAAATTTTATCATCTTTTCTTAACTATATCATTATATAATAAGAGTAAAATTATCCTTATTTAGAGGATTTCCGAGGTATTGTATGTTTAAACAGATATTCCCGCTTAGTTCTATCGTTGCCCTGCGTTTTTTTGGACTTTTTATTGTCCTTCCCGTACTTTCCGTCTACGCTCTGGAAATGGAGGGTGCTACGGCATTTTTAGCCGGTGTGGTTGTAGGTGGATATGCACTCACCCAGGCACTGTTCCAGGTACCGTTCGGGTTGATGAGTGACAAGCTGGGACGAAAGAAGACCCTCCTCTTCGGACTGATCATCTTCATCATAGGATCAGTCATCTGTGCACTGAGTGACGACATCTATACATTGATGCTCGGACGTTTCCTTCAAGGTGCGGGGGCGATCGGATCAGTTGTCTCAGCGATGATCGCTGACCTGGTCAAAGAGGAGCAGAGAGCCCATGCCATGGCGATCATGGGTGCTACGATCGCCATGAGTTTTGCCGTTGCGATGATCGTCGCACCGATCGTAGGGGGTAACTGGGGGATCGACAAGCTCTTCTGGCTTACTGCGATACTCTCTCTTATGGCGATCGGTATCCTCTTTACTGCCGTTCCTCAGCCTCCGAAGATCGTGCACTCCTATGCAGAGGAGGAGTCGAAGATGCTGGATGTATTCAAGGACAAGTCACTGACCCGTATGTATATCACCTTCCTCTTCCACTCTTCGATCATGACGATGGCCTTCTTCATTATCCCGCTCGTGATGACACAGAGTATGGATGAAGGCGGATTTGGCTGGGGAAAAGCCGAACTCTGGAAGGTCTATCTTCCTGCGATGATCTTCGGACTGCTTGCGATGGGGCCTGCTGCGGTATTTGGGGAGAAGTATGGGAAAGGGCGTCAGGTCTTCATGTTCTCTGTGACAACGATCTTCCTGGGTTTTATCGCCATGGGTTATGCGACGACTCCATGGCTCTTTATCGTCGGTGTCGTACTCTTCTTTATCGGCTTTAATATGTTTGAGCCGTTGCTGCAGAGCTTTGTCAGCAAATTTGCCAAAGTGCACCAGAAAGGTGCAGCGCTTGGTGTGGCCAATACCTTTGCCTATGTGGGGATCTTCTTCGGTGGTCTTCTGGCAGGATATGTGATGGATCATTATGACAGAGGGGCACTGGCACTCATCGTAGCGATCTTGAGTGCGATGTGGTTCGTATGGGTCGCTACCATGCCGAATCCGAACAACCGTGGTAACGTCTACCTTCCTCTGGATATCTTCGACAGAGAAAAAGTCGATGCGCTCACCCAGCACGAAGCGATCGTAGAGAGCTATATCAACGAAACAGAGAACATCGCAGTGGTGAAGTATGAGAAAGATCTTATTGATGAGGATGAAGTGAGAGGGCTATTACGTTAGTCCTATTCTCTGATAAACCCCATCACCTTCTCATCAGCCTTTTGTGTCTGAGACACAATGGCATCCAGCTGCGCAAACACCTCTTGGAATTTTCTGTTATGTTTTCTTTCCAACTCCATGATCTGCTTTGCCAATGCATTATAGTGAAGTGAAAACTCCCGTATCTTTGCAAATGTTCGCATAATCTCTATACTTACCTCTATAGCTACTTTGCTTTTGAGTACTGCCGAGAGCATATAGATACCCTGTTCGGTAAAAACATAGGGAATATATTTTCTATGTTGTCCTCTTCCTGTTTTTAAGGTCACAATTTGTGATCTTAAAGCATCATACTCCACCTGTGTCAACTGAAACATAAAATCATCTGGAAATCTTTCTTTGTTTCTTTTTACTGCCTGGTTAAATACTCTTGTTTCAACCTCATAAAGCTCTGCCAGATCTTCATCCAACATCACCTCTTTACCACGAACCGTATATATCCGACTCTTTATCTCACTTTGCATGACTAATTCATTCATCTCTTTTCCCCTCTTTGTAGTCAATATCTACTATCATAACGGATCAAAGAAGAAGCGAAATAAAATATTGCAAATTGTCATATGTATAATTGAAGAGAAAATTTTATAAGGTTTCAAAACTAGACTTTTCTGATATACTCTTCATAGTGAAATATTGTTATAAAGAGACAACATGGAAGAAGTAGTAGGTTTTCTTGCAAGAGTCACAACATGGGTATTTGTTGATTTAATATTTGAAACTATTTGTAAAGCTGTTGGAAAAACAATCACTTATATATTTGCTCTAAATAAACTGGAAAAAGATGTTAAAGATCCATTGAATGTTATTGGATGTATTTCCACTATTCTTTTTTTGTTAATTTTACTATTTTTCCTTTTCAAAGATTAATACAATAATTGTCTAATAAAACCTCATAAAGTTATATATTTTATAAGGTTTCTAGCTTCCTCTTTCCCACTCTCTCCCGAGTGGAAATGCGCCCTGAATGAAGGGAGGAGGTACCCTTGGGGTGCATACCCTAATTTAAAACTGAAATGGAAATATAATTTCACCGATGGGTGACATATCAGACATTTCCTAGCCATCTAACGATGGAATATAACTTTTTTCAGTAATTAAAATGAAGTATACATTACGCCTCAGAGAGACGTAACGAGGGAAACGCACGGAAGTGGAAACTTTATCGTAGTGTATCCTGTGGATAGTTCCACAACTATTTTATATATGAAACCAATGTGTCACATCCGCATCATTTGGAAACCGGTAAATCTACTTGATTTCCATCTATCGATGGGCTTGGGCCTGGTTTGTATGTAGCAATATCATCTGCATTACACCTTGGAAAAGGTGTAACGAGACAAGAATATAGAAAATAGGGTATTCGTCATTCTGAACTTGATTCAGAATCCCCCCCCAATCTTGCTGTCATTCGATGAGATCCTGAATCAAGTTCAGGATGACAGTCTTAAAAACAGCAGTTCTTTCAGAATCTCGGGAAAGGTGTAACGAAGGATGAAGATTTGTTCGGCAGTGCCAAATCTACGCAATGCTGTACAAACAGATTTTTCGTAGGGTGGGAGCATCCCACCACTATGGTGGATTTCATCCACCCTACAGCTCGCTTGATAATTTAACGAGTGTAAATGAGTAGAATTCAGATTAGTGTGTAATTGTGGAGCTATTCAATGTTACACCCTGGGAAGGTGTAACAAGAAAAGTAAAGTTAAGTTGGTGGATTAGCACTCTTCTTTGCTTACCTCTTTATACTCAACACCCATAAGTGAACATGCACGCTTCATGATATTCTCCTGGGTAAATCCGAATTTTTCAAAGAGCAGGTTAGCCGGTGCAGATGCCCCGAATGTCTCCATACCGAGTACATCATCCGCGTATCTGTAGTACTCAGTCGCTGTAGCCGCTTCAACTGCAAGTACTTTTGTCTTCGGGTCGACTACCTGTGCTTTATACGCCTCATCCTGCTCGTTGAAGAGATCGAAACACGGTACGGAAACCACGTTCGCTCTGATACCCAGTGCTTCCAGCGTACATGCCGCCTGAAGACAAGGCATAAGCTCAGAACCAGATGCCATCAATGTGAAGTTCGCATCTTCTCTCTGCTTCACGATGTAAGCACCTTTGCTTACCTCACCGAAATCTCTTTCAGGCTTCAGTGTTTTGAGCTTCTGGCGGCTCAGTACGAAACCGTGTGGTGCTTTCATTTGGAGTGCAGTCTTCCATGCTTCTACGTTCTCCGTCGCATCTGCCGGTCTCCATACATAGAAGTCCGGCAGTGCTCTAAACTGGCCAAGGTGCTCGATAGGCTCATGCGTCGGGCCATCTTCACCTACACCGATACTGTCGTGTGTCCAGACAAAGAAGTTCTGGATCTTTGTCAGTGCTGCGATACGTGCTGCAGGCTTGAGATAGTCAGAGAATACAAAGAACGTCGCATTGAACGGGATCGTTGTACCGTAGAGAGCGATCGCATTTGTGATCGCTGCCATAGAGTGCTCACGGATACCGAAGTGGAGGTTCTTCCCTTTCGGGAAGTTCCCCATATCTTTAAGCTCGGTCTTGTTAGACGGTGCAAGGTCTGCAGAACCACCGATAAAGCTTGGCACGGCTTTTGCAATCGCATTGAGGATCTTACCGTTGCTGTCTCTTGTCGCCATCTCTGTATCATTAGAGAAGTCAGGGAACTCGATGCTTGAGAAGTCAGGGTTGAGCATACGTGTCAATGCTTCATTCTGCTCAACAAGCGGAGCCTCTTTTTGTCTATGGATCCACTCTTTCTCAGCCAGCTCGCCCTCTTCGACCGCACATCTGAATCTCAGCAGTACATCTTCAGGGATATGGAACTTCTCATCACGGTCAAATCCTTCTCTCTCTTTTGATCCGCAGATGATCTCTTCACCGAGCGGTGCACCGTGCGTATGGTGTGAACCTTCCAGGTCACCTGCACATCTACCGATGATCGTGTTGGCAATGATGATCGTCGGTTTGTCGGCATTTTTCACTTCACTCAGTGCTTTATCGATCTCAGTATAGCAGTGACCGTTGACCTTGATGACATTCCAGTTTTGTGCTTCGAAACGCTTCTCTACATCTTCACTCCATGCGATACTCGTATCACCCTCGATCGTGATATGATTGCTGTCATAGATCAGAACCAGGTCTTTGAGCCCCAGGTGTCCCGCAAGCGCACATGCTTCATAACTGATCCCCTCCTGCAGGTCCCCGTCCCCACAGAGACAGTAGACTTTATGGTCGATCAGCTCACAGGTCTCAGAGTTCACCTGGTTTGCCGTATAGGCTCTTGCCATTGCAAAACCGACTGCGTTGGCTACACCTTGCCCCAACGGTCCGGTAGTGATCTCTACGCCCGCTGTATGCCCATGCTCAGGGTGTCCCGGAGTCTTGGAGTCAAGCTGACGGAAGTTTTTGAGATCATCCATACTTACATCATACCCCCAAAGATGAAGCAATGAATAGATCAGCGGAGAGGCATGACCCCCTGAAAATACCAGTCTGTCACGATTCAGCCAGTTCGGGTTTTTCGGGTTGTGTGAAAGGTGTTCAGAGAGTACCACTGCGATATCAGCAAGTCCCATCGGTGCACCCGGGTGTCCTGAGTTTGCTTTTTGTACCATATCAGCTGCCAAAAATCTGATAGTGTTCGCCATCTTTTTGCGCATTTTATTTTGCTCAGTCATAGCCATTGTATTAATCCTTGTTTTGATTGTATAGTTACGCTTTTAGAGCAAAGCTCCAAAAACTACGCTAACGCTAAGTTCTCTTCAGCAGAGAGCTCTCGCGACTTGTCGCTCTTAAGAGGTCTTGGCTTAATTTTAGTAAAATCAACCCAAGACCTCTCTATTATTCTTACTTATGTCTGTATAGATATTGTTCCATCAAGGGGTTCAAAGCTGTCTGCAGCTTCTCGTCAAACGATTCAAATCGTCTTTGCAAATCTTTTGCAAGCGTATCGGCTTCATTGATACTTGCTTCCAATCCCAAAAGATTTACAAAGCTATTTTTATCCGTGTCATTGCCTGTCGGTTTTCCTGCCTCTTCCGCACTGTGCGTCTCATCGATGATATCATCCTGGATCTGGAACAGAAGACCAAGATCGATACCGAACGCATAGAGTGCATCCTGCACTTTTTTATCAAGCCCTACGACCACGGCACCCATCACAAGACTTGCAGCGATCAGTTTGGCAGTTTTATTGGTATGCAGCACTTTTACCTGTTCGATATCAAGCGGTTGGTTTTCAAAGTAACAGTCGATCGCCTGGCCGAGTACCATACCCTGACCACCGCCGTTGCGTGCAAGCAGTTCCACAAGCTTGATCTTCACATCTTCGCGAAGCGGTGCCTCAGTGATCATCAAGAATGCATCGGTATTAAGTGCATCTCCGGCAAGTATCGCAGTCACCTCATCATAACGTTTGTGCAGCGTCTTGTGCCCGCGTCGGAGATCGGCATCATCCATGGCCGGGAGATCATCATGGATCAAAGAGTAGGTGTGAAACATCTCTACAGCGAGTGCGACTGGCAGTGCACCTTCATAGAGCATCGGTTCATACGCATCAACGATACTTAACAGCAACATAGGGCGAAAACGCTTCCCGCCGGCAAGCAGCATTGCACCCAGTGCATCTTCATACACAGGGTGAAAAGTCGCTACTTCAGGAAGGTGTTGTGCCAAATAGGTCTCAAATCGTTGCATGGATACTCTTACGTTAAAATATTGCGCAATTATATCGAATTTGGATAAAATGTCCCTCATGGAAAAAGATAGACAACTAAAACTCATTTTCTGGATAAAAAGAGTCTCGGGAGTGACCGCTGTTTTCATATGGATCTTTATCCTCTACAGCGTGATGCAGACCTCCGCACCCTTCAGGGAACAGGCTCCCTACTGTATGGCCGGTACGATGCTGACCTTCGGGGTGCTTACGGCGGTATTCAAAGGTTTGGAGTATTGGGAGCAGGTCGTACGCAGTAAGTAGTAAATCTACACTTTTACTTTACATTTTTTGGCGATCTCTTTGACGACCTCTTCTAAGGATTTCCCCTCTACATTGACAATGACATCCGCTACTTTTTTATAGGCCTTTTCTCTTTCATTATAGAGTTTTTTCGCCTCTTTCTCTTTGGCAAAGAGCGGTCTTTTGGCAAGTTTTGCTTCAGCGTTTTTAGCAGTTTTCAGACGATTGAGTATCCAGTCAAAAGAGGCATCAAGCAGTACCACCGTCCCCATCTTGTGGAGGTTTTTTACCTTATAAAAGCCGCCCCCACAACTGATCAATGTACCTTTTACGGAGTCGATGATCCAGTCAGCCGTCTGCTGTTCGGCTTCTCTGAAGTAGGCTTCACCTTTTTTTGTGAAGATCTTTTTTACCTCTTTGTTCTCTTTGGACTCGATCAGGTCATCCGTATCAATGTTGTAGACGCCATATTTTTTGGCAAAAGCACGTGCTGTCGTCCCTTTGCCGACTCCCATAAATCCGATTAAGATGATGTTATTCTTCAACGTTTACACCATATTGTAACGATCAATGATCTTTTTAAGACGTTTTCTCAGGTTTTTGAGTGCCATCTCTGCATTCTCACCCTCGGCGATCAGTGAGTCAAACTCATCAAACTGTATCTTTGCTACCCAGCCGATCTTGGTATGCAGTTTGATCCCCACAAAACGGACCTCACCAAAATGCTCTTTCGCCATTTTATGGATACGTTCGATACGCCCTTCGATACTCTTATGCTCTTTACTCATACATTCTCCTCCTTGTTTCGATCAATCAAGTAATCTTTTTGTTTTGCTATAATTATAACACAGCTACCAAACAAAAGGGATAGATGATGAAAAATATCTTCATTACCGGTGTCAATACAGGGTTGGGAAATGCCCTGGCAGTTGCCTATCTTGAAAAAGGTTACAAAGTCTATGCAGTAGGCAGAGAGGTACCCTCTATCCTGGATAAAAACCCCAATTTTTTCTTCTTTCCCTATGATCTCTCTGAGACCTATATGCTTAAAGAGACACTTTATGATTTTATCAAAGACCGTTCTTTTGAAATAGCGATCCTCAACGCCGGTGTCCTTGGTGATATCAAACCGCTTGACCAGACCAACCTGATGCAGATAAAAGAGGTGATGGAGATCAATGTCTGGGCCAATAAAGAGATCATCGATGCTCTGAACGAATATGCTTTTATCCAGCAGGTTGTGGGTATCAGTTCGGGAGCTTCTGTGAACGGTTCCAAAGGATGGGGTGCCTACTCCCTCTCCAAATCCTCACTCAATATGCTATTAAACATCTATGCCAAAGAGTTACCGGACATACACTTCACTGCGCTTGCACCGGGTGTCATAGATACTGCGATGGTCCGCCACATTATTCATAACATCGATGAGCGCAAATATCCCTCAGTAAGCAGACTTAAAAGCGGAACCATCCAGTCACCCAAAGAAGCGGCACACCTGCTTATGCAAACCTTTCCGAAACTCTTTGAGTATGAGAGCGGAAGTTTTCTCGATGTCAGGACAATGAATGACTAAACTCTGATCTTTTTCCATTTTCCTTTGTCAAAAGTCCTCCAGAGCCACACTGCTTTGACAAAGGTGTCCGAGATCATCGCCAGATAGACAAAAAGTATCTCTTCAAAGTACCAACTGAGTAAAAAAGCAGGGAGGATGCGTACCATCCATAGAGAAACAAGGTTGATACGCAGCGTCCTTTTTGTGTCCCCTGCACCCCGGAGTGCCCCTGATAATACAAAGTTGAATGCCAGCGGTATCTGAGAAAACCCTACAATTCTCAGGTAGAGACTTGCTTCTTTGATCGTTTCAGCATCATCCGTAAAGAGCCATACGATCTTTTCAGGCATAAAGATCATAAAAAAGGAGAGAAAGAACATCAGTCCCACCGTGTACTTGAGCACAAGGATCACATCCTCTCTCGACTGCTCAGGCCGTTTGGCTCCCAGCCCCTGTCCCATCAGCGTCATGGCCGCGATCGTAAAACCGATACCGGGCATAAATGCGACTCCTTCTACACGCAGACCGATCTGGTACCCGGCAAGCACCTCTGTACCGTAGTATGCGATGATGGCGGTAAAAAGTATGAAACTCCCTGCACTGAGTGTACGCTCGATCGACGCAGGGACTCCGACCTGCAATGCTCTCAAAAGAAGCCTTTTGGAGTAGAACCGTAAAGGGGTAAAAAATGTTTTTTCTCTGATATATAGGTAACCATACACCATAAGCTCCAGTATATTGACGATCACAGTACCAAGTGCAGCCCCCATGACCCCAAGCTCAGGAAAGCCGAACGCTCCGAAGATAAACAGATAGTTTAAGAGCACATTTAAAATAATAGAGACGATCTTTATCAGCATTGGTGTTTTTGTATCCCCGCTGCTGTTCAGTGCCGAGACAAACACCAGCTTCACAAATACAAAAGGGAGCATCCAGGTAAGCATCGTTACATAGTCACTTCCCAGTGCTGCTACCTCTTTGGCCGTACCGAACCAGAGATAGACCTGGGGTGAGATCAGATACCACATCCCGGATATCGGTATACTCAGAATCAGTGCAAACTGAAGCAGGGTAGAGAGTCCGATGGAAGCACGCTTTCTTTGTCCCGCCCCTATAAAACGGGAAAGAAGTGCTGTTGTCCCCACATGCAGCAGCGTCATCACAGCAAAAACAAACATCAGCAGCTGCAGTCCAAGCCCCACTGAAGCAACGGCATACGCCGACAATCTTCCCACCATGATCAGATCGGTGATGATCTGCAACATATCCAACAATGAGTTGATCGCAGCGGGTATAGAGAGTTTAAGAACCTTTTGGTGTCTTTCGGGGAAATAACGAAGCAAACCGTCTCTTTACAGTATCGTAATATGGGAGAGATGCCAGTAGAGCCCTACAATGATCACCGAAGCCGAGCTCATCACCCACATCACTGCACGCAACGTCTTACTATTTTGGAACTGTTTTCTTGTTTTATAGAGTACGATGGGATACCCGACCAGGGCTAACACTACCGGAAGATAGGCCATAAAGGTCAGGTCGTATTTTGCTACAGCCAGACGTACAGCCATAAAGGAGGTATAGACAAAGGCATAAACGATCAACAACATCACTGCCTGAAAGATCACAAAATAGAGGTAGAGCCCTTTTTTTGTGATCTCGTCATCATACTTTTGCATTACTTTACTCCTTTTTTGCACTCTCCCCCGCATAAAAATGATCAGGAATTATATCCAATCTGCAATTTAACATGATAGAGAGATGAAAAACTATCTATTTTTCATCTTCTTTAAGATTCGGTTTAAGTTAGTTAGATTATAATACACCTATTAAAGATATACAGTATTATTTGTTGTGCCAAACTTGTTGTGAAGCAAGGACGGAAAGCCACGGGTCTCAAGAAGATAGCCGGGTTGCCAGATATTATAGTCTACTATAGTAATCTATCCATTTCCTCTTTTCACCAGTTTTTCACAGTTTTATAATTCGCTTGTTTTTAATAGGTAAGATTAGGCGTTTATGAAGTATCCTTTAGTCCCTCCCTCCCTTTTTTCCTAGAGGTACACATAAACGTCTAACATTGCTTGAAAATTTTATACTTCCCTTAGTAACCAATCATCTTTTTTTGAAATTTATTTACTCTTCAAGTAGATTTTCGTCCTCATTCATTTCCAGTGCATCGATATGCCCCAGTGCCGCATGCCCAGCGATCCCCTGCAGTGCTCCATACATCTCGGTAGTATTTTGCAGTACACCGTCTATAAGTTTCTGACGACGTTTCCAGCTTGCCATCAAGGAACGTTTCTCTTTGTCCAGTTCCGATTGCATCTGCATAAATCCATCTACGATGGCCTTGAGCTGCATATTGAACTCGTTACCTGTCAGGTAGTTGTAGAGCAGTGTCATCTTGTCGCTTTTATTCTCCTCTTTCTGTACTGTTGCATGTACCCGTATCAGACTTTCACGAAGCAGTGAAGCCGACCCTTTAAACTCCTCCAGACTGCATATCCAGATACCCTCTACAAATCCCATGCGATCCATACCGCTTGGATAGACAGAGGTCACCAGTACACCGATATCGGCATTGACTTTCAGCATATCCTGCTTGAGCTTGCTGATCCATCCGTCACTCCACGCCTTGGTGTTCTTGCTCTCATAGCAGATCAAACCGCAGTTTTGCACTTCCCGGGTATGTACTGTCTGGATACAGTCGGCTCCGAACGCTCCCTTTTTCACCTCTTCGACACTGTCAAAAGGAAATTGTGTAGAGAGCCAACTCTCAATGGTAAGCTCCAGGGCCTCGCCCTGTACCTGCATGCTTCCCTGTTCGGCTTTGCGTTTTGCATCTTCAAGGCTGCGTTTGAGCTGTTCCATCTGCTCATCTTTGGCTTTAAGTTTCAGCTCATTCTCTTCTGCTACCTGCTTTGTGATACGTTCTCTCTCATCAAGTGCCAGCTTGTCAAGTCTCTCTTTCTCTTTTTTAAGCTCTTCACTGACCAGCTTTTGTGCCTCGAGTTTGGCCAGGGAGGCAGCCTCCTCCTTCTCTCTTTTGAGCTGTTCGATATGCGCTTTTGCGGCATTGAGCTCCTGCACCTGGCGGGACTTCTCCTCGATCTCTTTCTGCAGCAGGGCTACCGACTCGCTCTGCTCCTCGGTCAGCTCCTTTTTGATCTCGTCATAGAGTCTGTTCCGCTCCTGCTTGAGCTGTGCCCTGGTTGCCCTCTGAAGCTCCTCATCAAACTTCTCCTTCTCTTCCCTCAACGCCTCTTCTCTGGCTTTCACCGCATCGATATGCGTCTTATACTCTTTTCGCTTTGCCTCTATCTCTTCACGCAGCTTCTTCTGCTCCAAAAGGTGCTGCTGCTTGAACTTCTCTTCGATCTGGTGGTAGAAGATCTCATCGATATCGATCTGCGTGCCGCAGTTGGGGCATTTGATGGTTGTGTTGCTCATGATTTGTCCTCCTGAGAGTATCTATTGATCTAATTGTGCCATACTATATTAAGAAATCCATACAATTATCTCAAATTGCCACATCTGCTATAATAAACCAAAAAGAAAAGCCATGAGACTCTTTATCGCCTCCCCCGTCATTCTCGATGACTATACTGCCATCAAAGAAGATTTCCAAGATATCATCGAAGGTACTTGGGTAGAAGAGGTAAACCTCCATATGACCTGGGTCTTTCTGGGGGAGAAGCCTAAAGCGCACTCCACCATAGCAAAGATGTCAGCACTGACCAATCTTGAGAGTGAAGTAGAGATCGCCGAACTCGGGTACTTCGGCAGACCTCCCAAGATCTTCTTTGCCCGGGCGGAACAGAAACTGCTCTATGAAAAAGCGAGAGCGTTCAAAGAAGCAGGCTTCGACCTCTACCGCTTCAAACCGCACATCACACTCTGCCGTATCAAAACGATTCATAACTACAGAGCCTACAAAGAGAAGATGAAGGAGTATCGGGAGAAAAAGTTAGGGAACATTCTCCCACAGATAGCACTCTATGAAAGTAAACGGACCTCCAAAGGGTTGGAGTACCAAAGTATCTATGAGATCAAATGAGATACTAATAAAATATTTTACAACTAAAACATTGGTAGCAAATGGCACAAATTGCTAGCGCCAGCAGTTTGCCTTTGCTATACGGACTTCATCTTTGTTGCATCGACCTTGTGCTTGCACTCTCTGTGAGAAAAAAAGAAAATGAACAGTACAAACCATTTCTTTCTTTACTTTTTTCTAAAAGAAGTAGAGAAAGAAGGTATTGATGGTTGATTGAACATTCAGTTTTTACTGAACCCTTTCCACCCTATACCCATCTCTTTTTAATTTATGGATCAAGTTTCCCCGTCCGAGAAGATGTGCCTGACCTACGATGATCATCGTTGTCTGTTCTTTTTTCAGATATTGTTTGATCTTTGGATACCATTGGTTATTACGCTTTGTAATGATATTTTTATACATATCCTTTTGCGTCTCTTGTGCCAATAAACGTTCTGTTCTCTCTGTATCGCCTGTTGCCCAGGATACAAGTATTTCAATTTTTTTCAGTATTTCTTTTTTTCTCTTCTCTTCACTCTTTTTTTTATTGAGCATCTTTTTTAGATTTTTGATATCTTTAGATAAAGGTATAGAAGAGAGCGCTGAAAGAGCACTGTGAACACTCTCCAAACTCGCAACACGTTTTCCTCTTTTCCTTGCTGCTTTTTCAAATATGCCATCGACACCGTAACGTCTCAACTCTTTTGTCGCCACAGCATTCAAACTAAGATAAAAGAGCCAAGGCTTCATTCTGTTGGCAGCATACTTATCTATTTTGGTCAATTCAACAATCTCTGTATATCTCTTATACTCAGTATCCGTGAGATAATCGCTAATCACTTTACCATCTGGTAACAGGCCATGCTTTTTACCATATGAAATATACGTATTTTTATTTTTTTCACTTGAGAGTGTCTCAAAAACCAACTCATCCGATGCTTCAAAACTTTGTCTCAGTTTCGGTCCATACCACTTTACTTCTTTTGGCAATACATGTACCGAACCAAATAAATAAACTGTACTCTGTTTACTGGTTGCTACCCATAAAGCCGGCTGTGAGTTCAGTCCATCAGATGAACTTTCCAAGCTTGGTTCTGTACAAGCTGATAAAAACAATCCAGTAATTGTGATCAAGATTATATTTCGCAGTTTCATTGCTCTTCCTCCCCTTTTTTTTTTAATAAATTTAATGCAAAGTTTTCCGTATCGCCTCTTCCAGCGCTATCTTCTCAATAGCACGCACCTCAGCATAATACGCCTCAAAACACACCCCCTCTTTGGCTACCTCTTTTTGCAGAATGATCTCACCGCCATCCAGCTCGGAAGTGACCCAGTGTACAGAAACACCGCCTGTAGGGTACTCGTCCTCGTAACTGCGCTCTATCGCTTTAAGCCCTTTATGACGAGGAAGGAGTGAAGGATGCAGGTTGATACTTTTGACCTGTTCTGTAAAGACCGGGGTGAGGATACGCATAAATCCTGCCAGTACAGTAAGGTCTACATTGTAGGGAGCGAGCCTCTCTACTACCGCAGCATCAAACGCCTCCCGGCTCTGATAGGCTTTTGAGTCGATGATCTCCAGTGGTATGGCATTCTCTCTGGCAATTTCTATCCCGCCGGCCTGGGGATTGTTGGTCAGCGCAACGGCAATTTCCACATCCTGCTTATGTAAAGTATTGACGATATGGGCAAAGTTGCTCCCCTGCCCGCTAAAAAGTACAGCGATTTTTTTACGCTTCGACATATAGTCTCTCACTTACATTGAATTTTAAAAGAAATATTACCGAAACTATCCACTGTTCATTATTAATGATGCCCTTCAAGTAAAGCAATTTGCTCGATAAGATCTGTAGCAAGCATCGCATAGCTTGAAGCCGGGTAATTTTGTGCGGCCCTGGCCAAAGCAAGTGAGCTTTGTATCGCGGCATCGATCGCAGGATATCCTTGAGCAAGCAAAGAGACGACCAATCCACTGAGTACGTCACCGCTGCCGCCCTTACTGAGCTTGCTACACCCCAGGGGATTGATATAGAGTTTTTCCTCCTGCATGATCAGTGTGTTGGCTCCTTTAAGAAGGAGCGTAACATGAGGGTATTTATGATTGAACATTCGTACCATATCAAAACGTTTCGCCTGGACTTCATTGACGTTCAAAATTTCCCCGGTAAGGATCTTCCAGAGTGCAACAAACTCTTTGGGATGTGGAGTGAGTACAATCTCTCTATCTCTCTGCTCTACGATAGAAAGCAGGGGGAGAGAAGAGAGTGCATCTGCATCCAATACGATCGGCAGATGTGAATCTATCACATGCCTTTGCAAAAACGCTTCTTCAAAATGACCGCCAAGCCCCATACCGATAGCCAATGCCGAAGCAGTGTCAGGCACGGTAGTCGCATGCATCAGATAAGGTGGTGCAGTGACCTTCTCATGGATCACCAATGTCGTCAGCCCTACACCAAAACGTGTTGATGCCATCCCTGCTATGATCCCTGCACCTTCTTTTTCCCCGGTAAAGATCGCGGCATGTCCGAAAGTACCCTTATGTGTTACCTCCTTCTCTCTGAGGGGAAGCTTCATATCTTCCGGCTCCAGTACAAAGGTATCACTTTCATCCTCATAGAGTTCGCTGCTGATCCCCAAGTTGATGCGTGCTATTTTGCCAATGATATCTTTGCTTTCATCCAGATAGAGTGCCTCCTTGTACGCCCCCATTGTCAATGTAATATCCGCATTAAAAGCCAGTGGCATCAGTGTACCATCCTCTCCTACGCCAGTAGGAAGATCACATGCGATCTTATACCCCTCAAAACTGTTCATCTTATGCAGAAGCTGTACCGTTTCATCATCCAAAATACGATTGAGCCCGGCGGCAAAGAGTGCATCTACGATCACATCAGCATCTTCTGCTTCCCCTGCTTCCTCAAGCCCTAGCGCTTTCAGCCTTGCTAGCTGCTGTTCCGCCATCGGTGACTTGACACCCAAAGGAAGACAGAGTTTCACTTCATAGTCACGATAGAGAAGCCTTGCCAGTACGATACCGTCTGCACCGTTATTACCCGGTCCGGCAAGGATCAATACCGAACTGCCTTGGGTAAAATGCGTGCGTATATACTCTTCCATCCCTATGGCGGCATGTTCCATCAATATATCTTCTGTTAACGCATACGAAGCATAACACCTTTTATCAAGTTTGTCACACGATTTAAATACTTTCTGCATCTTTAATCTCCTCAGAATCTTTTAATTTTATCATAAATTATAAATAAAAGCTATCAAAATAGTAGTTGGATAATTCACACTTAAGATAATAATATACTAAATTTATATTTATATCTATAATTAATATTGATCAATAAAGTTAATCATAATTTAAAATATACTTTTATATGATTGCACGTACTGAGATTGACCAGGAAGGTTAATCCTCAAAAGGAAAGGGACAACATGAATTTTTTAAAAAATCTTTTTAGCCTTATTGGCTTTATCGTAGTAGCGGCGATCCTCTTTGCATTTGTGAAGTTTGATCTGGGAACAAGAATAGGTCAGGTATCTCAACTTGATTCTCAAGCATTACCGGAATACATGAAAATGTTTGATAAGGTATTGGAAACAGGTGATCCGGCAAAAGGAATGATCCGTAAAAAACAACTTGTCATTCCAGAGGATATGACAAAAGAAGAAGCATTTGAGCTATCACTTGAGATCATGGATGAAGTCGCAGCGCAATATGGACTTGCGATGGTAGATCAAAAAACCATGCCAAGAGAAGGTAAACTTTTTAGAGATGGTGGGAAACTTACACATATCCGTGCTTACTGTTCTCCAGTGATTGCAGATAAATTCCTGACACACTCAGGCGAGTTCATTGGATTTATGCCTTGTAGAATCGGTTTTGTTGAAAATGACAAAGGTGAGATCTGGATTTATACTATGAGTATGGAACTCATGATCAATGGTGGATATCCGTTATCTCCGGAACTGTTAGAACTTGCTAATGAAGTGAGATCGGGTATGTATGCCATGATGGAAAAAGCTGCGGCACTTGAAGAGCTATAAACAACTTAACGTATAGGCTACCGAACCGGTTGCCTATATTTTTCGCTTCATATCACTACACTCTACTCCATTCAAAAAAACAGACACTTCAAGAAATAGAGACATATTCACCTCTCTAAAGCATAGGTTTAGCCTATCTTAAAATAAAACCGATATAATCCGCTTTACTTTTATCCCTTCTGCCGCAATAAGCGCAGGAAATTTTGATAAGGAAGGGGGTGCTTGAAATGCCAGGAATTAAACTAACATCACGTGATTCATTTGATGATGCGTACAGAAAGTTCAAAAGACAGTGTGATAGAAACCTTATCGTAACTGAAGCAAGAGCTCGTAAACACTATGAGACTGCTACTGAGAAGAGAAAGAAAGAGAAGATCGCTACCAGAAAGAAGATCCTCAAGAAGCTTTTCATGCTCAGAAGATACGAGTCAAGACTCTAATCATCTATTCACAGGGTTCTTACCCTGTGACTTCAACTTATACTCATTCAATTTTTATCTAAACTCATTACAACTTATTTAACTTTTCGGTAAAATTATCCAATTATTTTTTCAAAGGTTTTCCTATGACATATACATCTCCACTACAACAAAACTCTCTCAAGATCATGCTGCTTGGTTCCGGTGAACTCGGTAAAGAGGTAGCCATCGAAGCACAAAGACTCGGTGTCGAAGTGATCGCAGTCGACAAGTATGAAAATGCTCCGGCGCACCTGGTTGCCAACCGTGCCTATGCGATCAATATGCAGGACAAAGAAGCGGTACTCGAACTCATCGAAAAAGAGCAGCCGACATTTATCCTTCCTGAGGTTGAAGCGATCAGTATCGATGCACTTTTTGAAGCGGAAGCAAAAGGTTTTCATGTCATACCGAATGCCGAAGCGGTAAACAAAACAATGAACCGTAAAAATATTCGTGTCTTTGCCGCTGAAACACTGGGACTCAAAACAAGTAAGTATGAGTTCGTCACGACACTCCAGGAGCTTAAAGATGCAGGTGAACGTATAGGATTTCCCTGTGTGATCAAACCGGTCATGAGCAGCTCTGGACACGGACAGAGTATCGCAAAGAGTGCGGATGATATCGAGAACTCCTGGGAGATCGCCAAAGAGGCACGCGGAGATGCAAGTGAACTGATCGTAGAGGAGTTCGTTCCCTTTGATTATGAGATCACACTGCTTACTGTACGTAACGAAACCGGTACAAGCTTCTGTGAACCTATCGGACATGTACAGCAGGACGGTGACTTTATTCTCTCCTGGCAGCCTATGCCGATGAGCGACATCGCACTGCAAAAAGCCAAAGATATCGCCAAAGCCGTCACAGACGGTCTCGGTGGTCGCGGAATCTTCGGGGTGGAGTTCTTCGTAAAAGATGACGAAGTCTATTTCTCAGAGCTCTCTCCGCGTCCTCACGATACAGGGATGGTCACACTCATTACACAAAGCCAGAGTGAGTTTGCCCTGCATGTAAGAGCAGTGCTTGGACTACCGCTTGACTTTACCATGTACGGAAGCGGTGCATGCGGTGCCTACAAAGCCGAAAATGAAAGCCATTCACCGACACTGGAGATCCCGGACACTGCCTTCACGAAGGACAGTTTTGTCAGAGTCTTTGGAAAACCCGAGTCACATATCGGCCGCCGTATGGCAGTCAGCCTGGTACTCGATGAAGTCGAAGAGGCTAAGAGAAGAGCGACTGAAATCGTAGACCAGATCACGGATGCCTGATGAATATCGTTATACTGGATGCAAAAACACTCGGAAGTGATATCGATCTCAGTGTGCTGGATCAATTTGGCAAGGTGGTCAAGTATGAAACTACCGACCCCTCGGAAACCTATGAGCGTATCCGCAACGCTACCGTTGTCATCACCAACAAGGTTGTTATCAGCAAGCTCCATATGCAGCGGTGTCCGCTTCTCAAGCTTATCTGTATCGCAGCGACCGGTATGAACAATGTCGACCTGGATGCAGCGGCACAGATAGGCATCCAGGTCAAAAATGTTGCAGGATATTCGACCCAATCCGTGGTACAGCATACCTTCTCTATGGCACTTTATCTTCTTGAAAAGATGGCATACTATGATCAGAGTGTGAAAAATCAGGCGTGGAGCCATTCCGGACTCTTTACCGATGTAAGCAAACCTTTCTTTGAGATCGCAGGGAAAAACTGGGGGATCATAGGCCTTGGAGAGATCGGTAAAGGGGTAGCCAAAATCGCTGAAGCTTTCGGTGCAAATGTAAGCTACTACTCTACCTCAGGCAAAAACAAAGATGCGAACTACACGCAGCAGAGTCTCGAAGAGCTGCTAAGCAGTTCTGATATCATCTCTATCCATGCACCGCTGAATGAACAGACACAAAACCTCCTCCATGCAGAGAACCTCACACTGCTCAAAGAAGAGAGTATCCTGCTCAACCTGGGACGCGGCGGTATCGTCAATGAGGCTGACCTGGCAAAAGAGCTGGATGCCCGAACCATCTATGCCGGTCTGGATGTCGTAGAAAAAGAGCCTGTCCCGACCGATAATCCCCTGCTACACATCGAAGCACAAGAGAGACTCCTGATCACACCGCATATCGCCTGGACAAGCAAAGAAGCGAGAGTTAAGCTTCTGGAAGGCATAGTGGAAAATATCAGAACTTTTTTTAATGAGGGATTGAATTAAAAAAGAGTTAAAGAACACTCTTTGCACTCAAGGGAAAGTATTGTTGTTCTCATTTCTACTCTCTTGAGTGGGAAATGCTCGATAGACATAAATATTTTTCTTTCTTTACTTTTTTAAAAAAAGTAAACAAAAAGCGTCACTACGCAAGTGAGCGGACGTTACTACAGCGTGTTTGCTTCGCAAAATATGCACGCTTTCGTAACTGCTCACCCAATGCTCCGTGACAACAGATATTTTAAGCCAATGGAGATGTTATGAAAAACTCTTATTTTAAAATAAGAGCATTGCAAAGCAATGCCAACCAAACCTGCTACCTGCTACCTACTACTTACTACCTTACATCTATCGGAGCAAAGCGATGATAGATGTACTCATTATCGGTAGCGGCGGTGCAGGACTGAGTGCTGCACTTGCTGCCAAAAGTGAAGGAGCTTCGGTACTCGTAGTCGGGAAGAGTTATCCGACCACTTCCCAAACCTCCATGGCACAAGGCGGGATGAATGCCGCACTGGGGAATGTCGAAGAGGACCACATTGCATCGCACATCGCAGATACGATCAAGTCTGCACACGGTATCTGTGATGAGAATATGATACGAAAGATGTGTGCGGACGGGCCTCAGACAATCGAATGGCTGGAACAATTGGGTGTCCCATTCTCACGCCTGGATAACAACGAAATGGGTATGGCAAGTGTCGCACAGCGACAAATGGGGGGAGCAAGTGCAAAGCGTGCCTGCTATGCACAGGATTACACCGGACTTAAGATCCTGCATACCCTCTATGACACCTGCCTGAAAGAGGAGATAGACTTTTTGGAAGAGCACTATCTGCTCAACCTCATCACAGAAGAGGGAACCATCAAAGGTGCCACCTTCCTGGATATACGCAGTGGTGAAGTCGTACAGATCAATGCAAAATCTGTTGTGATCGCCACAGGAGGTTACGGGGCGCTCTACCATGGATATACGACCAATGCCTACGGCTCTACCGGCGACGGCATCGCGGCAGTACTGCGTGCAGACGGAGCGGTCAGTGATATGGAGTTTATACAGTTTCACCCCACTGCACTGAAACACTCCAGCCTGCTCATCTCAGAGGCAGCCCGTGGTGAAGGCGGCTACCTTCTTAACAGTGAGGGTGAAAGATTTGTCGACGAGATCAAACCGCGTGATATCGTAGCCCGCGCGATCTTTGAACAGTTCGAAGCCGGACAGGAGGTCTTTCTTGATCTGCGTCACCTGGGTGAAGCAAAACTGATGGAACTGCTTCCACAGGAGATAGAGCTCTGTCGTCTGCATGAAGAGGTTGATCCCGTAACCGAACTTATCCCTATCAAACCCGTTGCCCACTATACGATGGGAGGGATCGATGTGGATGATGCCCTGGAAGTGAACGGTATCAAAGGGTGTTTTGCCGTAGGGGAATGCTCCAATGCAAAGATACACGGAGCAAACCGTCTGGGAGGGAACTCTCTGCTTGAGATCACCGCCTTTGGAAAGTTCGCCGGGCAAAATGCCTCTAAACATGCCATGTTTGCCAGCAGTAAAATTGCTGAGGATACCCAACTCAAGAAAGACCAAGCCCATATCGAAGAGATCTACAACAACCAGGAGTGTAGTCTCAACTTCTACGAAGCCAGAGAAACACTGGGAAAACTCTTCTATGATCATGTCGGTATCGTACGAGAGAATGAGAGGCTCAACGAGACACTTCAAACAGTAGTCAATATGCAGATCAGCCTGCCAAAAATGGGGATCGGAGACAAATCCAGAGAACACAATCAAAACCTGATAGAGTTTTTGGAGTTCAACAATGCCCTGCTTCTAGCACCCACAGTGATCTCCTCAGCGATCGCCAGAGATGAGAGCCGCGGGGCACACTTCAAACGGGGATTTGAATCCGAAGATGATGAGCGGTTTAAGAAACATATCGTCTTACAGTGGAATAATAAAGGGGAAAACTAATGACAGAACAAATCTCACTCCTCACACTTACAAGACGGCATCCATTGGAAGATTTAGTTAATGCGGCAGCCGTTTGCATTTTTTTTCTTTTGGTTCGTTTCTCTTTTTTTATTGCATCGATAAAAAAAGAAAATGAACGTCCAATCAATACACAAAACGATTTCATACTACTTGTTTTCTCAAGGAGAGTAGGAGCTTTATCACATCAACAAAGAAAAAAAATGAACAGAACAAACTTATTATTGGACGGGGGTATCAAATGAAAATCAAGATCCTAAGAAGCCAAACCAATACCCATCAAGAGTACACTCTCCCCGATAGAGAAACCACGCTGCTCAAAGCACTCACAGCGATCAAAGCTAACCAGGATGCTACACTCACATTCAGTGCAGGCTGCCGTGCCTCGGTCTGTGGAACCTGTGCGGTACGTGTGAACGGAAGAGAAGAGCTCTCCTGCGCTTACAAGGTAAAAGATGGCGATATCATCGAGCCGCTACAGTACCACCCTGTTCTGCGCGATCTCAAAGTTGACAAGCAGCCTGCCCAGAAGACACTCTCTACATCTACTGCATGGCTGCACAGTTTTCAGGAAGCTGCACAGAACCATAGTGATGAGAAGATGAGCGAAAAACAGACCGACTGTATCCTCTGTGACAGCTGCTACTCCGCCTGTCCGGTACTGGCTGTCAATCCGGACTTTC
This sequence comes from Candidatus Sulfurovum kebritense, assembly GCA_047689535.1. Classification (GTDB taxonomy): domain Bacteria; phylum Campylobacterota; class Campylobacteria; order Campylobacterales; family Sulfurovaceae; genus Sulfurovum; species Sulfurovum kebritense. The sequence goes on from JBEWPZ010000006.1 coordinate 67,404, forward strand.
TGGGCCCATTTGCCCTCACCCGTGCCTACCGCTACAGTGTTGACAAACGGGAAGAGGATAGCAAAGGCATTATAGACAATATCCAGACCAACGGGGTATGGGACTGTACCCTCTGCGGTGAATGTACGGCGGTCTGTCCAAAAGGGATCGACCCGAAAATGGATATCACTATGCTGCGTGGAACATCTGTACAACAGGGGTATGAAGACCCGACATTTGCACAGCAGAGTTTCGGAACACCGGACTTTGGAGGCGGCGGATTCGGATTCGATCCGAATGCAGGGTTTTAGTCTTCCTTCTTATCTAACCAAGGCATCCTCCAATATATAGTCATAGCAGAGGGGAATTGCCCTTCGCCTTTTCAAAAACTCTTCACAGATAAATTTAGATA
>JBEWPZ010000069.1:0-3942 GCA_047689535.1 Candidatus Sulfurovum kebritense
ATAATATAAATAAAACAAAGAAATGCAAACAATTCGTGCCTTCTGATGGAGATGGTTCGATGCAGGAGCTTTGCTTCCGAAAGTTCGCATAAAAAGGAAAGAAATTGATCCCTTTTACAGATGAAGAGTTAGAACCGGCAGTAATGAATGTGATCGAGAAGGTAAGACCCTCTATTCAGATGGATGGCGGAGATATCAAACTGATCGCCATTAAAGACGGACAGGTCTATGTACAGCTTCAGGGCGCCTGTGTCGGCTGTGCAAGCAGCGGTACAACACTGAAGTTCGGTGTAGAAAAACAGATGAGAACACTGATCCATCCGGAGATCACGGTTGTGAACGTTCCTGCTGGATATGAAGACAAATTGGAGCAGTTGTCATAAATGGCTAAAGTGAATAAAAATCTATTATTGCAACGCGCTGAAGGGGAGTTCCTTAGCGGTGAATTCAGCAGTGCACTAAGAGATTACGGCCTTTTACTCAAAGATTACCCGACACTTGATGAGGCGAAAGTAGGCGTTTTCCTCAGTGATCTGGGTATAGAGAGTGGTGAAGAGGCACAAGCACTGTTTGACTATTACCAGGCGATCAAAGATGAGAAAGAGAATGCTGTTGAGATCATCGACAGTCTTATTCGTTCACTGGATGACTCAAAAGATGTACTGAAAGAGCTGCTGGTTGATCCTATAGAGGAGCAGGTAGAGTATAGTGACGGGATAAGCTACAGTGACTTTTTGGAACTGGTAGAGCGTAGAGGATCCTTTAAAGAGACATTTGAAGATATTATGTTCTCTACAAAGGTGATCATTACGAATAAAGATGAGTTTATCGATTTTGTGAAAAAGTTGACTGTCGAAGGGTTTGACGAGATGGCACTCTCTTATCTTGATGCGTCAAGTACACTTTTTGGCAATGATCAGGATATTCTGACACTTTACACACTGGTAGCAGGTCATAAGCAGTGAAAATAGCATGTAATCTAAAGGGATATAGCTCCCTAACGGATGATACCAAGAAGCTGGATAGGGATACACTCTTTTTACATACAGCGCAAAACCATCCCTACTATGAGGCACTGGACCCAAAACCGGAATCTATTAGTGTTGCAGAGCTGATCGAACTGTGGGATCTGGAAAAACTTCGTGTAGTCGGTGTCACCGGGACAAATGGAAAGACAACCACTACGGCTGCGATCTATTCGTTTCTGCTTGATCTTGGTGAGCAACCTGCACTACAGGGTACACGCGGACTTTTTGCGGGGGATAGACGTATCGAAGAGAAGAGTATGACAACCCCTTCGATCTTTGAAACACTGCACAATATGAAACAGGTCCTGGACCTTGGATGCAACTATTTTATCATGGAAGTAAGTTCCCATGCGATCCACCAAAAGCGGATCGAGGGGATCACCTTTGCATTGAAAGTGCATACCAATGTCACCAGTGATCACCTGGACTATCATGGAACCGTAGAGGAGTATCGTCGTGTCAAGAGCCTCTTCTTCTCAGATGAAACACCAAAACTGCTCAATAAAGACGATATCAAAACTATTACCTATAATCCTGTGAATGCACAGAGTTATGGGGTGGATGAACCGGCTACCTTCAAAGTGCAGGCATTTTCACTGCTACACGGTATCACAGCGGGGATCAAATATCTGCGTGATGAAGCAACTTTCCACTCACCCATGGTAGGACTCTTTAACCTTTCAAATCTGATGGCTGCAGTAGGTGCCGTACAGATGCTGACGCAAAAACCGATTCAAGAGGTGTGTGATGTGGTAGATCACTTCGCCGGTGTGGCAGGTCGGATGGAAGTGGTAAGTCAAGATCCATTGGTGATCGTGGACTTTGCACATACGGATGACGGGATGTATCAGGTGCTTGACTCCATCAAAGACAGAGATATCTCAGTGGTCTTTGGAGCAGGAGGCAACCGGGATAAGGAGAAGCGTCCGCGCATGGGCGCTGTGGCAGGTAAGTTTGCCAAGAAGATCTATGTCACCAGCGATAATCCACGCGACGAACTGCCCGAACAGATACTTGAAGATATCCTCGTGGGACTGCACGGGAAAGATCATGTTGTGGCTACCCCGGATAGACGACTGGCGATCAAGATGGCGCTGGATGAGCTGGAAGAGGATGAAGTGCTGTTGATCCTTGGAAAAGGGGATGAAGAGTATCAGGAGATCAAAGGGGTGAAACACCCTTTTGATGACAGGGAAGTAGTGCGTGAACTACTGAAGGAGCAAGGAGTAGGGAGCAAGGAGTAGGTTTGGTGGGCTTTTCTTGGAAAAGCCTTTATTTTAAGGTTGGATTCAAGCAGTCCGTATTAAATTTCCTCACTCCTCACTCCTCACTCCTCACTCCTCACTCCTCACTCCTCACTCCTCACTCTTGTATAAAGTCCTGCATCGCTATGGTGTAGGCATCATAGAAGTTCATCACATGGCCCCCGTATTTTTCCACAAAAGCATCTGCATCCTCTCTTTTTGCAAACGCATATTTACTGAAACGGGTCATGGTGCCTTCCTTCATGCTACCCACGACATAGTAGGCACTCTGGGCAGAGATAAACTTGAGTGTCGTCACATCGATCACTTGAACATCATAGAGGTCAATCCCGTTAATCTCATTGTCCTGCACGACACAGTGCAGTGAACAGTACTGTCTTGTGTGGTTATCTTTGGTGGTAGCGGCATGATTTGTTTTGTAAAATGTCGGAAGATGCATACCGCAGATAACACAATGTTCTCTCTGTTTCCCTTTTTGTAAGAGGATAGCCTGAGAGGCAGGGACACTCTGAAAACGTGTTTGTAGATATGCCGGTGAGGGTTCAGACTTCATTGTGCATCCATTGATAAGCAATGCTCCCAAAAACGCTAAAATAAAGTAGATGGTTTTCACCGCAACCCTTTGTTTCTTATGATGAATTTTTTATGACACAAGTGTGAATAAGTGTGACAAGTATAACTTAAAACCTATGAATTTTCATTGTAGTGTTATTGTATATACCGGTGAAGGATCTGCAAAGGGGAGCATGCCTTTGCAGATGAGTAAGGAGAGCACTAATTTGTAGCGAGTTGGGCGCTAAAAGCTTCAAGATGGTGATAGCTTCCACTGAGCAAATGCTCATACACCAATTCGAGATCTTCCGGCAGTTCGGTTTCCAAAAGTGCGTTCAAATCAGCGATATCCGTCTCTTCGATCGTTACACCAACTTCCATTGCATCGGTAAGGGAAAGTTCACCTTTTGCTGTAAGTTGGTCATAGAGGGCCTGCAGTTCACTATTTTCAAATACTCCTCTGGAGTCAAGTGTTGAAGGAAGCTCCAGTTCATACTTTTCAAGAAGTAGGAGTACCGCATTCATGTGTTGTTGCTCAGAGGATGCGATATTGGAAAATATATCCCTATCCCATAGCTCATAAAGGTACTTATAAACATCTCTAGCCAGTTTCTCTTCTTCTACCATAAAGATCAGGCTCTCTTTTTGTAGATCTGTCAGATTTTCTTCTGGCATTGAGTCAATCATTGCTTGGAGCATTTCTGTAGTCTGGTTGTGTTCTGTATGGTTCATATCTGTATGGAGCGCCTCTCTAAGTGCATACTGAATGCCTGGGAGTTCGGATTCTGTGATCCTCTCTACTCCAAGTTGATTCATCAGGGCATTTTCAAGTTCGCTGACACTTTGGTTGTTCTCCTCATACATTGCAACTCTTGCATGAATACGTTCTTGTATCTGCAATGCCTGTTCTTCTGAAAGATTCATCGTAGAGAGATTATTCTCCAGACTGTAAGCATAGGCTTCATCGGAGATAGCAGCGATCGTTTTGTCTGCTCCCGGGGTAGCCGTATCGATCTTTTCATCACTCAACCCAAACGCTTCTTGAAGCATTGCTCTGACTTGTGTATTATTTGCAAGTGTCGTTACTACAGTAATTA
>JBEWPZ010000070.1:0-3898 GCA_047689535.1 Candidatus Sulfurovum kebritense
ACTCAATGAAGTAGAAGTGTAGGTCGGGGTGTCCTCACCCCGACACCATTCATGCTCACTCCATAAGAGGTGGGTTCAGGGACAAAGGTATCCTGACCTACATATACCTATCCTTCTACCTCTCACTTATCGCAAAAGCTTTTGAAATTCAAAAGATGGCAACGGTTTTGAGAAGTAGTATCCCTGTAGATAATCACCCCCATAGGAAGCCATAAGATCTACGACCTGCTGATTCTCAATACCTTCAACGACTATTTTCATCCCTAAGTTATGAGCAAACTCAATGATACCCTGAACAATTCTTTGATCTTCTTGTTTGACAAGTATATGCTCCATAAAAGATCTGTCTATCTTCAACACATCTGCAGGAAACTTTTTAAGATAGGAGAAGGAGGTATACCCTGTACCAAAATCATCCAGAGAAATACCCACGCCTATTTTATGAAGTTTATGAAACTCATCAAGTGTGCTTTTTTCACTCTCCATTGCTTTCCCCTCTGTGACTTCAAAGGTGATAAGCTCTGGATCTATCTGTGTCTCTTTTAACTTCTTTTCTACCTGGTTAAAAAAGTTACCGGTTTCAAACTCTATCATCGAAACATTGATCGACACCGGAACCTGCTTGAACTTGAACATTTCCCATCGTTTCTGTTGTTTCAGCACCTCATTTAAAATATATTTTCCTACTTCAATGATAAAACCTGTCTTCTCCATAAGCGGTATAAATGCATCCGGTGGAATCAGACCATGTACAGGATGGATCCATCTTATCAATGCTTCTGCAGAAACTATCTCTTGTCTCTTCGCATCCATAATAGGTTGGTAATAAAGCTCAAACTCATTGTTTTCAAGTGCCTGGTGCATCTCATTATACAAAGTCAACTCATCAAAAACAAATCTGGCTTGCTCCGGCATAAAAATATGGGCCTGACCATGTCCCTGGGACTGGGCTTCGATCAATGCTTTATAGGCATTATCAAGTAAGTTACGGGCATTACCACTGTCTGGATAGATACTGATACCTACAGAGGCGGTTAAATGCATTCTGACATCCTGCATTTTATAAAACTTTTTTAACTCTTCTTGTACTTCTTTGACAAAGTTCAATGCAATCTGAGGATCCTCTACATCACTCATAATGAGTAAAAAATTATTGGGGAACATATGATAGGCTTTAAAATCATATTTCTCTGATACAGAAAGCAGATAATTTGCAAGTTTTTTAATGATCATGGTAGATTGTTCATAACCCAATAACGATCTAAGCTTTAAAAAGTTATCTACCTCTAACACCATAAAGACCATTTTACCTTCTATCAAATGTGTTTTTGCAAACAAGCGATTAATGTCATTGAGCGCTTGATTTTGATTTGGCAGTTTTGTCACATGGTGACGATACTCTAATGCTTTATTCTCCTCTTCAGAACGCAGATCCTGTATAGAGACAATATACCTCCATTCACTACTTTTTTCTATATTTTGAATGATATGTATATTGACGGGGATTGTATTTTCTTTGTTGATGTTTAGTTGTGTTTTATCCAAATGGTATGAACTATTTACAGACTGTGTCACTTCATTTTTGATAAGTGTATCTAAGGTCAGCCAATCTTTTTTCACTTTGACTTTAATCGATTTTGAGAGCTTTTTATGGCTGTCCTCAGGTTTTATACCCGATAACTTAACCATCAAAGCATTTGTGTAAAGTATTTGATAGTTTGAGGAGAGGACCAGAACAGAATCATCCGAAACATCAAATACCTTTTCCAATAGCTCTCTTGAATGATATTTTGAAACAGATAGTCTCTTTTTCAAACGTTTGTTTATGAGAAAGAAGAGAGCCAAGAGTATTAGAGAGAGACAAACCAGATAGAGAGGTTCAAAATTCATCAAGTAATCAGCGATTGTTTTTTTTAACTCTTCTATATTCAAAACCTGACCTTTTTAGCTACACACTTGTGTATTAACGATTGATGCATCTTCCCACTTTGTACAATGTAATGTTATTTTAATAATTATGAAACTTAATACTATCAGTTTTCTACTTAAACTCTATGTGACCGATACTGATTTCAACTATTCAGATTTGTCTTATTCAAACAAAGTGCTTCAACTCGTGATGTCTCATCTTCAAGGATAAATTTTTGATCTTTCCTTAACATCTCCAAAGAGATAGATCCTCCCTCAAATGAAACTTGTGCCCAACCTTTTTTATATTGCTTTTTAGGATCAACTACTTCAAACCTTTTCGACAAATACCCTAAAAGTTCATGTTTATTTTGTAGAACGAATTCCATAGCACGTGCATACTCTTTTTCCATCTTGGGCAGTAATGAGAGCTCCTTATCAAATTTACGATGTATCGCTTTTTGAAATTCACTTTTCAACGCTTCATATGCCTTGTTGGTCTCTTCTAGTTTACGCAGCGGGGATGATCTCAAAATCAGCTCACTTTGGTGTGCCAACACTCTCTCTTTTTGTCCAATCTTCTCTTGCCATAGATATCTGAAACGCTCTTGGATCTCTCCCAGTGCATAGAGTGTTTCCTGTATATCAGGAAGTATCATCTCCATGGCAGCACTCGGAGTCGGTGCACGCAGATCTGCTACAAAGTCAGAGATCATCACATCTACCTCATGCCCTACGGCACTCACCACCGGGGTCTGCATCGTATAGATGGTATCTGCAACGACCTCTTCATTGAATGCCCACAGGTCTTCCGTACTTCCGCCTCCACGCCCCACAACAACCACATCAGCATCCAATCTATCGGCATAGCTCAGTGCCCTTGCGATCTGCGGTGCTGCGCTCTCACCCTGTACCAGTGTATCTACGATGACGACCTCCAGCAGAGGCCAGCGCTTTTGAATGATCTTTACCATATCATGCAACGCTGCACTCTCTTTGGCTGTCACCAGTGCAATTTTTTGGATGATTTTTGGAATACTTTTTTTACGTGATGCCTCAAAGTAGCCTTTTGCCTTGAGTTTCTCTTTGAGCTGCTCATAGGCCAGTGCCAGTGCCCCTTTCCCGTAAGGCTCTATCTTCACTGCATAAAATTGGTACTCTCCACGCGGCGTATAAACACCGACTGACCCCTCTATGACGATATGCATCCCTTTTTCAAGACGAAACTTCATCCTGCTCACATTGGAGCGCCACATCACACACTTGAGAGAGGAGTCGCTGTCTTTGATAGAAAAATAGACATGACCCGAAGTATGATAGGTCACCGAAGCCACTTCCCCTTCCACGAGAATATGCATAAAGGTTGCTTCAAGAAGTGATTTGATCTTGGTATTGAGGGAGGAGACGCTCATCATCGGTTGGGACATCTACTCTCCTTTATTTGATTAAACTTTTTGTGCGACCAGAAGTGTCGAAATACCCATGGAGAAGGACTTTACATACTTCATCTCAAAGCCGGCTTCTTTAAGCTCATTTTCCAACATTTCAGTTGTCAGAAACTCTTCGATAGAGTCAGGAAGATACTTATAAGCCTCATAGTTTCTGGAGATGATCCCCCCTACTCTTGGCAATACTTTTTTCATGCCGAAATCAACACACTTATTGACGATACCGCTTCTATCCTGTTTGGTAAACTCCAGTATGACTACCATACCCCCGGGTTTTAAGGCACGATAGAACTCCTGCAGTGCTTCAACTCTATCTACAACATTTCGAATACCATAGGAGATAGAGATGATATCGGTACGCTCATCTTCTATTGGAAGCGCTTGCGCTTTTCCTTCGATAAACGTAGCAAAGTCTACCTTCTCTTTGGCAACTTTTAACATCCCTATAGAAGGGTCCACTCCGACAAAACGCTCTACATCAACCCCGCGCTGTTTGGCTATATCTCTCCAGAAGATCAAAAGATCACCGGTTCCTGTAGCCA
>JBEWPZ010000007.1:0-6305 GCA_047689535.1 Candidatus Sulfurovum kebritense
AACGAAGATGAGATAAAAGAGAAGGATTATTTTCCTGCGTTCTTTTTGTCTCTCTGAACACGCTTTCTCATATTCGAATCCAGGTATCTTTTTCTGATACGTATATTTTCCGGTGTGACTTCGATAAGCTCATCGTCTTCGATCCACTCCATCGCAGTCTCCAATGAGATTGCTCTTGGCGTAACGAGTTTGATCGCATCATCTGCACCGCTTGTTCTCATGTTGGTAAGCTGCTTTCCTTTAAGCGGGTTCACTTCAAGATCTCCCGGTCTTGCACTCTCACCGATCACCATACCGTTATAAACCTTGTCTTGAGGCTTGATGAACATGATCCCTCTTGCCTGAAGGTTAAAGATTGAGAAGGCTACCGCTTCACCGTCATCCATAGAGACAAGTGCTCCCGGGGTACGGCTTTGTACCATACCGCTATACGGTCTGTACTCGATGAAAGAGTGGTTCATGATCCCCTCACCTTTTGTCTCTGTCAGGAACTCTGAACGGAACCCGATAAGACCACGTGCAGGGATCTCAAACTCAAGTCTTACTGTACCGTCAGGCATAGGAGTCAGTGAAGTCATCTCTGCTTTTCTCTTACCGAGTTTTTCGATCGCTACCCCTTGGAACTCTTCAGGAACATCTACTACAAGGTGTTCGAACGGTTCCATCTTCACACCGTTCTCCTCTTTTACCACAACCTCAGGACGAGCAAGAAGGAACTCGAAGCCTTCTCTTCTCATATTCTCTGCAAGTACACCGATCTGAAGTTCACCACGACCTGAAACCTTGAATGATGCTTCACCCATCGGCTCCATACGCATTGCGATATTGGTCTCCATCTCTTTTTCAAGTCTCTCTCTGATCTTGTTCGAGGTGACGTGCTTACCTTCCTGACCTGCAAGCGGTCCGTCATTGACCGACATCACAACAGAAAGCGTAGGCTCTTCGATATGAAGCGGGTCAAGTGCTACAGGGTTTTGTGTATCACAGAGGCTATCACCGACATCAATATCCGCAAATCCGGCAACCGCTACGATATCACCCGCTTCTGCTTCCTGGATCTCGACCTGCTCCAAACCTTTGAAACCGATCAGTTTGGAGATACGGCTTTTTGTCTTTTCACCGCTTGCTTTGACAAGCACACACTCATCCCCTTTCTTCAATCTACCGTTGAAGATACGAGAGATACCGATACGTCCAACAAAGTTGTCACTTGCAAGGGTAAAGACCTGTGCCTGCACATCATTGTCTGCAGAACCTGTAGGGTAAGGCACTTTATCCAAGATCGCTTCAAATAGAGGAGTCATATCCTTGTTCTCATCTTCCATTTCCCACTTTGCATACCCATCTCTTGCCGCTGCATAGAGTACCGGGAATTCAAGCTGCTCTTCATTTGCATCGAGTGCCACAAGAAGGTCGAACATCTCATCAAGTACACGCTCTGCATCAGCACCGTCTTTATCGATCTTGTTGATCACTACAACAGGGATCAGACCAAGTTCGATCGCCTTTTTCAGAACAAATTTGGTCTGAGGCATTGCACCCTCTTGTGCATCAACAAGCATCAAAACGCCATCTACCATCTTCAAAACACGTTCAACTTCACCACCGAAGTCGGCGTGACCCGGAGTGTCGATGATGTTGATCTTGTGATCACCGTATGTGATCGCTGTGTTTTTTGAGAGGATCGTGATCCCTCTCTCTTTTTCGATATCATTGCTGTCCATCGCACGCTCTTGCACCTCTTGGTGCGCTGCAAAGGTACCTGACTGCTGCAATAGCTGGTCTACGAGTGTTGTCTTTCCGTGGTCAACGTGAGCGATCACGGCAATGTTTTTAATTTTTTGCATGGGTTTTCCTGAAGGCAAAAAGCCTATATTTTTCGCGAATTATATCTAAAAATTATTACACTCTTATACTTTATAGAGTCAAACCATAGAGATCATGGTAACTTTTCATCGCAGACCTGTCTGTCATAGAGGCGATATAGTCTGCCACAACACGCTGTTTTGGACGCCTTTCCAGCAGTTCTCTATGGTGCGGGGGAAGCAGTCCTTCATCTTCGGTAAACGCTCTGTAGAGTGCCTGGATACACTGTTTTCCGGCATACATTTTACTGATGATCTTCTCATGCCGATAGAGTTTTTGGTACATGATCTTTTTCAACTCCTTCAATCCTCTTCCGGTCTCTTTGGAAAATCCGACCGGCAACGGAAGCGAAGCATCCAGAGTGGCAGTGAGAGGAGTCTCCCGGCGATACCTGTTCACCCCCGCTTTGGAGTTTTCTATAAAATCCTCTACCAGCACCTTGATCAGACCTGCCACAAAACGGTTGCGGTAGAGTTTTTCACCTCTCCCCACCCCTTCATTGAGTACCATCCTGTCCACCTTTTGACAGAGTCCGTTTTCCAGAAGATCCTCGAAACCGATCAGTCCGTATTTCACCCCATCATCGATATCGTGTGACGTGTAGGCGATCTCATCGGCATGGTCCACAATCATCGCTTCAAGTGAGGGGTGTTTATCCAGATCAAACCGCGCATCCAGCCCCTCGAGAAACGGTTTTTTATAGGGGTAGGAGTGTTTCAATACCCCTTCCAGTGTGGCAAAAGAGAGGTTGAGCCCGTCAAAATCTTTGTAGCGTTTTTCCAATTTTGTCAACACCCTGAAGGATTGAAAGTTGTGCTCAAACCCCAGAGGTCTGCCGTCAGCCTTCAACAGTCTGTCCAGCTCATCACCTCCGACATGTCCGAACGGCGTATGTCCCAGGTCATGGGAAAGGGCGATCACTTCAGCCAGTGTTTCATTCAGATCAAGCATGCGGGAGAGGGTACGTGCGATCTGGCTTACTTCCAGCGAGTGGGTTAACCGGGTGCGGAAATAGTCTCCCTCATGGTTCAAAAAGACCTGTGTTTTGTACTCCAAACGCCTGAAGGAGCTACAGTGGATGACTCTGTCCCTGTCTCTGGAGTAGGGATCTCTAAAATCTTCTTCAAAACGGTGAAAACGCTGGCTGGGCTGCATCCTCTTCTCCTCATGTAAAAAAGTAATTTTTAAATATTTTCGACTAATATAAATTCGATATAATTGTAGCCAAAAATCAATAATAGGGTATTGCTATGCAGATGTATCAGATAGAGTATGAAAAACCCACTGTCACACTCCTTCAGGAGTCGGGCCTGGGTGTGGCAGAGATCGCTGCACGTACCTGCTATGACAGTTTTGAAAATTCTGAAAACGAATGTGTAAAAAATGCGATGCAGAGGCTCGACAGAGATGCCATCAACGAGATCGACAACTCGGACCTACTGACCAACCTCGCATGGGTACACCACCATCACTCTATCATCGAACATGCAACGCTCAGCTTTTTGATCCAGGGGACCAGCAGAGGCGTACTGCAGGAACATGCCCGACACAGACTACAGGCGATCTCGGTACGTAGTACACGCTATACGATGTCCTCCGTGATCAATGCCTATGTGGCATCTCTGCAGGTCGAAGAGGGATTTGCATTTTTCCTGGAAAAACTGCTGGCACTCAAGCTCTTTGTCATCAGTGATGAAGCCTATCTGAAAATCGAGATACGCGCCATCTATGAGAAGCTGAATTTCCAGTACCGGAGAGATGAAACATTTATCCAAAATGCGGTGGCGAAATCTTCACTCCCGTTTATCGAAGCCTGTCAAGGGGATGCTGAAGCGCTCTACGCTGCACTTGAGAGTGGAAAGAAGAAAAGAAATGTAGGCGATGGCTTCAAGCATATCGTCTCGGATAACTGGAAGGTCGATATGGTCGTTACTTTCAACATACGAAGTCTTAAAAACTATTTTGATCTGCGTGATTCCGGTGCTGCATGGTTTCAGATACAATGGTTGGCCCAGGCGATGAAAGAGGTCACGCCCAAAAAATATCTTAAATTGATCGATAAAAAATATAAAGAGAGTTAGGTGAAACTGATAAAACTATTCTGGATTGGACTACTCCTCCAATCACTCGCATATGGACAAGTAAGTATTGGTGCGATCCAATCGCATTTACAACAGACAGTACAGACGCATATCAAAGGCCCCAACAAAGAGATCATAGAGTCGCTCTATGCGAATTCTGGGAACCAACCCTTATGGCTCGGGAATAAAAATGAAAAAAAGAGGAATGCACTGATCAGGGCACTGAAAGACCCGCTCTTTAACTATAAGGACAAACCTTTCGATCAACCCTCTATCGGCAGACTCTATTATATGCTCGATAACAACACCATATCCGATTCACAAAAAGCACAGATCTATGCACGGCTGGATCTGATGTTGACGAACTCTTTTGTCCGACTTGTCCGCTTCATCGTACAGGGTGATGTAGACTGGAACCTGGTACAAAAAAAACTTGCTGCCCTTGCCAAGAGCGATGATATCCATGCAGTATGGGAGATGAAACTCAAACCTTTCCCTGACAATAAGGAACTCATTGGTGCGGTAGAGAGCGGAAAAATCTACGCTTACCTCTCCTCATTGATTCCCATGGAGAGACGTTACAGAACACTGGTTCAATTGCTACAAGACTACCGGACCATGGAAAAATTTCCTAAAATCACCTACGCCAATGAACCTCGTAAAATGGGAAATCGCAGAAACAAGAGTATAGAAGAGATCAAGAAGCGTCTGCAGATCACAGGGGATTATCCCAAAAATGCACCGATCAATACCACATTTGACAAAACACTCCAACAAGCGGTGATCTCCTATCAAAAACGCTACAACCTGAAAGTCACCGGAGAAGTGGATAAGGTCATGACCTACTATCTCAATCAACCGGTCAGTACCCATATCCAAAGCATCATTACCAACCTGGATAAAACCAAACTCTACCCCAAAGCATTTGAAGAGGAGTATGTCGAAGTAAATATTCCAGACTTCAAACTGCGTTACTACAAAAACCACCGTTTGATCATGAGTATGGGGGCAGTGGTAGGTCGTATAGACCGCCCTACACCGCTTTTTGATGATAAGATAGAGTATATGGTACTCAATCCTACCTGGACCATCACGGACAATCTTGTCAAACGGGACCTGATTCCGGTATTGAAAGAGTACCCCTCTTATCTGGTCGACAATAATATCAAGGCATACAGCGGCCGTCAAGAGGTTGATGTAACGTATGAAATGATCGCACCGTATCAAAACAGTACTGTGCGTGTACCCTACCGTTTTGTTCAGCAACCCGGCCCCGACAATGCGCTGGGACGAGTCAAATTCATGTTCCCGAACAAATATGCCGTTTATCTTCATGATACCGATAATAAATCACTTCTATCAAGACGTTATAGAATCTATAGTTCCGGATGTATGCGGGTACAAAAACCATTTGAACTGATGCATACACTCTTGGCACATACCCGAGGCCGTTATACAGAAGAGAAGATTGACGAAATACTCGAAAGTAACAAACCAACCACGATCAGACTTACTTCACATATCCCTGTGCATATCACCTACTTCACTGTGTTTAAAGAGCATGGCAAGGCACACTTCAAAAATGATATCTATCTCTATGATCAGATTATCAGTGAATCGATCATCGGGAGATCAAAAAAGACGTTCACTGTGCCTCATCAGCGTGTCATTTCTGTAAAGAAACAATCTCAGGGGATCTCAAACTAAAGCTAAACGCTCTCTTCAAAGCGCTTCCCGTTATTCACATTGAGTAATCGGGTCGCCTTGCCCACAGTAATACATCTCTGCACATCACTTTTAATTTTCAACTCCGTTCATGGTGAGCCTGTCGAACCATGTGTGACCCTTCGACAAGCTCAGGGCGAACGGAAAAATTGTGTTCTATAAACTAACTTGATCACAGTGTGGGTTCAAAAGCAAACCTTTGTATAGTAATCAATTGCGAACTTCTCTCGTCATCTTCGTGGCTTCACTTTGTTGCGACTTAGCCTACAGCGGTGCACAAGTGCACGATCTGCCTTCGCAGCTCACTGCGTTCGACACGCTCGGTTCCGCCCCTATAAACGTGAGGTTCACTCATGTTTATTTAACGGGTCTCATGGTTTCGAGTCTAAAAATGACCTTGTGCTTGCACTCTCTGTGAGAAACTCTTGTCATTTTTTTCACGACTCTCACTATTCACGTTTTCTTTACGCTTTTGCCTTCACGGGTCGCTTTGCTCCACCGTTCCGGTTTCGACCCTAAAAACTTCCTTCGTGGCTTCACTTCGTTACGACCACTTCGGTTTCGAGTCTAAAAATGACAAACTCTTGTCATTTTTTTCACGACTCTCACTATTCACGTTTTCTTTACGCTTTT
>JBEWPZ010000007.1:6405-66972 GCA_047689535.1 Candidatus Sulfurovum kebritense
GCTTTTGCCTTCACGGGTCGCTTTGCTCCACCGTTCCGGTTTCGACCCTAAAAACGTGAAACTATTCACGTTTTCTTTACGGGTCTCATCTTTACGCGTTGGAGGTGGGTCCAGGCTATGGCCATCGCATCGGTGATATCGAGGGGTTTGATCTCTTTTTTGATACCGAACAATCTTTTCACCATAAAGGCAACCTGCTCTTTTGCCGCTTTTCCGTTACCTGTGACGGCTTTTTTCACCTGAAGGGGAGTATACTCATAGAAGTAACCGACTTCCTGAAGAATTTTCAGTGACAGTGCACCTCTGAACTGTGCCAGTTTCAATACGGTTTTCGGGTTATAGGCAAAGAAGATATCCTCTATCGCCACTTCATCGATCTGATGCGACTTTAAAATCACATCAAATCCCTCCACCAGCTCGATGATCTGCTCCTGGAGCTCACTGGATTTTATTTTCAACAAACCGGCCTCAAGGAGTGAAAACTTTTTCCCATCCCAATTTAGTATGCAATACCCTAAATTACGGCTTCCGGGGTCAATACCTAATATATTCATTCACACCTTTGTTCACACTGTGAAAATCTTTATTCACTACTGTTTAATGACGCTATTTTAGCCAAGTTTGGTTAAAATACGAAAAGTTATTCACATAAGGAAACCCTACCCGATGAACATAGGTCAAAAAGTCATTCTTGAACTCAAAAAAGAGATCTCTCAAACAGAGTATGAACGCTATATCAAAAATCTTGTCTATGACACCAAACGTTCAAGAAGCAATATCGTCTATTTTTATGCCCCCAATATGATCATCGCAAAATGGGTCAAGACCAAATATAAAGACAAACTTGAACACCTTTTTGAACTCTATAATGAAATAAAACCCAAAGTAGAGATACAGGTAGGAAAACAAAAAAGTGTGACTGCAAGCGCGAAAGCTGCTGCACCTATCGAAAAAAGCAGTGGAAAGAGTACCTATCTCAACCCTTCGCTCACTTTTGACAGTTTTATTGTGGGGGACTCCAACCAGTTCGCTTATACCACGGCAAAATCCGTCGCCGAAAAACCGGGTAGACAATACAACCCGCTATTTCTTTACGGTGGTGTGGGTTTAGGGAAAACACACCTGCTGCAGGCTATCGGTAACTACCATATCTCTCTGGGTAAAACCGTCATCTATACCACGGCTGAACAGTTCCTGAACTCCTTTTTGACCCATCTCCGTTCACAGACCATGGACCGCTTTAGAGACAAATTCAGGGAGTGTGATACACTGCTGATCGATGATATACAGTTCATCTCTGATAAAGAGAAAACCCAGGATGAGTTTTTTCACACCTTCAATGAACTTCATGGTGCCAACAAACAGATCGTCATCACATCAGACAGACAACCCAATAAGATTTCGGGTCTTGTCGACCGGCTAAAAAGCCGATTTGAGTGGGGCTTGATGGCAGATATCCAACCACCTGGACTTGAAACAAAGATCGCCATCATCCAGAAAAAGTGTGAACTCGACGGTATTACCCTCGATAATGAGATCATCAACTTCATTGCAACCCACATGGGCGACAACATACGTGAGATAGAGGGAACGATCATCAAACTCAACGCGCTTTCATCTATGCTCAACCAGGAGATCACTTTGGATTTTGCACAGAGTGCGATCAAAGACCAGCTGAAAGAAGAGAAAGAAAATATCACCATCGATGATATCGTGAAGACCGTCTCTACCGAGCTGAACGTAAAACCTTCAGATATCAAATCAAAAAAACGTACCAAAAATGTCGTCAATGCCCGAAGAACGGCAATCTATCTTGCCAGAGAACTTACACCCAACTCCATGCCTCAGATCGCGATGTATTTCGGGATGAAAGACCACACAGCGATATCTCATGCGATGAAAAAGATCAATGAGATCCTCGAGAGTGACGAAAATTTCAAAATCCTCCTGGAGGAACTCTCAAACAAAATCAAAACCAACGCACTCAACGTATAGTACCCCTCCTTTAAGTGCGTTATACTACTATAATAAAAAAAAGATATAATTTTAAAAGTGAATAGATGTGAAACGTAATAAAATTATGAACATCTATCAAAGTTCGGGTAAATCGTTGTGTAAAGAGTTTTTCACATATTCAAATCGTATTACTATTAAGTACTAAATTTATTAAATTAAATAAGGGAAAGTCAATGAAGATCAAAGCACAAAAACAAATTATTGAATCTATACTCATTAATCTCCAACCTTTCTTAGAGAAAAAGGATGCAAGCCAGATCACTTCACATGTCCTTTTTAAAACAGAAGAGGATAAATGTGAGATAAAATCAACGGATTCAGAAATTGGTTTAAAGATCGTTACAGATCAAATCACAGTTGATCACCCGGGTGCATTTACAGCCCACGGTAAAAAACTGTTGGATATCGTACGTATATTGAAAGATGATGAGATCACACTTGAACTTCTCAATGATACACTGGTTATCAAACAAAAACAGTCAAAGTTCAAACTCCCAACCTTTGACCCCGATCTTTATCCTGATTTCCCGACAATCAATGATAAACCTCAGATTACACTTGATTCCCTCAGCTTGATCAAAAACCTTAAAAAGATCTCTCCGGCTATTGATACAAATAACCCGAAATTTGAACTTAACGGTGCATTGATCAATATCAAAAATGATTCTACTGATCTGGTAGGAACAGATACAAGACGGTTAGCCATTACTTCTATTGAGAGTTCCAATAGTGAAGCACTTTCACTTATCGTACCAAAGAAAGCGATCCTTGAGATACAAAAACTCTTCCTTGACCAAATCAATATCTTTTTTGATGAAACCAATCTTATCATCACCAACGATAACTACTTCTTCTACACACGTTTGATCAATGGAAAATTCCCGGACTATGAAAGAATTGTGCCTAATTCGGTAAAACATTCGATCACGCTCCCTAAAAAAGAGATGATCGAAGCGATTAAAATGATCACTACGATCTCTCAAGAGATCAAAATGACATTCCTCTCTGACACTATTCTTTTCAATTCGCTTTCAGCAGATAATGTAGAAGCAAAAACAGAAATGGAACTTCAAACAGGACTTGCAGATAAATTCGAACTCTCTCTAAACAGTCGATATCTTCTGGATTTTATTTCACAAATTGATTCAAATGAATTTCTCATTCAGTTCAATGAACCGAGTCTGCCGTTTGTTGTCAGAGATGAAAATTTTATCACGATCATTATGCCGATCGTAGCATAACTTTAAAGGATTATTTTATATGAGTGAAAACGGAACAAAATATATTTTTGTTACAGGTGGTGTACTGAGTTCTCTAGGAAAAGGTATTACCGCTGCGAGTATTGGAACACTGCTTAAACATACAGGACAGAGAGTAGCTGTACTGAAGCTCGATCCTTATATCAACGTTGACCCGGGTACAATGTCTCCGCTTGAACACGGAGAAGTATTTGTCACAAAAGATGGTGCGGAAACCGACCTTGACCTGGGACACTATGAACGTTTTTTGGATACCTCTTTAACCCAAAAAAACAACTTTACTACCGGTCAGGTGTATAAGACAGTCATTGAAAATGAGAGAAAAGGTAAATACCTTGGAAAGACGATCCAGGTAGTTCCTCATATCGTCAATGAGATCAAAGAGCGCATACTCAGAGCTGGAGAGGGGAAAGATATCCTGATCGTAGAATTGGGAGGTACAACCGGTGATATCGAAGGATTGCCGTATCTCGAAACAATTCGTCAGATGAAACATGAGTTGGGCCGTTCCATGGTCATGAATATCCATGTGACGCTGCTTCCCTATATCAAAGTGGCAGGAGAGCTAAAAACGAAGCCGACTCAGCACTCTATCCAGGAGCTGAGACGTATCGGTATCTCCCCGCATATGATCATTTTGCGGGCAGAACAGCCTGTACCTACAGATATCAAGAAAAAAATTGCTTACAGTTGTGATGTAGAGGAGGACTCTGTCATTGTCGCTGAAGATGCAGCAACGATCTATCAGGTACCGTTGAGTTTCCTCAGCCAGGACATTCTCACGCCTATCTGCAAACAGCTTGACCTAAACGCCTGCCAGCCAAAAATGGATGAGTGGGCAGATCTTGTGCATAAGATCATTATGCCGAATGATGAGATCAAGATCGCATTTGTCGGTAAATACCTTGACCTCAAAGAGTCTTACAAGTCATTGACCGAAGCATTGATCCATGCAGGTGCGCACCTTGACTACAGGGTCAATATCAAATGGGTCGATAGTGAAAAAGTCGAAGAGGACGGTGCTGCAAAGTATATCAAAGAGTGTGACGGTGTCTTGGTCCCGGGCGGATTCGGAGAGCGTGGGATAGAAGGTAAGATCAAGGCGATCCAGTACGCAAGAGAAGAGAAAATACCATTCCTCGGTATCTGCCTGGGAATGCAGCTATCAATGATCGAGTTCGGACGTAACGTACTCGGACTTGAAGACGTGAACTCAATAGAGTTTAGTGAAAAACCAAAAAATCCTATGATCTATCTGATCGATGAGTTTATCGATGCAAGTGGTTCCAAGCAGGTGCGTACAAGCACTTCACCGCTTGGAGGTACACTCAGACTCGGTGAATATGAATGTGAAACAAAAGAGGGGTCACACCTTAGAGAAGCCTATGATGGTTCATCGGTGATCTATGAGAGGCACAGACACCGTTATGAAGCCAATCCGAAATACCGTGATCTGCTTGAGTCACACGGTATGATGATCACAGGTGAGTCTCATGGACTGATCGATGCGATCGAGGTAAAGGATCATCCATGGTTCCTTGGTGTCCAGTTTCACCCGGAGTTTACTTCCAGGCTGCAAAACCCGAATCCGTCGATCTTGGCTTTTGTAAAGGCTAGTATCGATAACAAATCGAACTAATGGGGGAGTACCCTAAACTTACAGTTGAGAGCCTCGAAAAACTCTTGACTGAACGCTTCAGTGAGGGTTTTTTAACCCTCAAAGACCTTCCTCACCCTTCTGCATTTAAAGATATGGAAAGAGCGACTTCCCGTATCGTTGAAGCGATAAAAAACCGTGAAAAAATTACGATCATCGGTGATTACGATGTGGACGGCGTGGTCTCTACAACACTGATGAAACGTTTTTTTGAAGAGATAGACTATCCTATAGAGTGGATCATCCCCAACCGTTTCAGGGACGGGTATGGACTCTCATCTAATATCATTCCACGTATTATCGGTACAGATCTTGCGATTACAGTAGATAACGGTATCTCCGCGGTAGAAGCTGCCAAACTCTGCAAAAAAGAGGGGATAGAGTTGATCATTACCGATCACCACATCCCGGGAGAGCATCTGCCTCAAGCCTATGCGATCGTCGACCAAAAGCAGGGGGATTGTACTTTTCCATATCACGAGGTGTGTGGCGCACAGATCGTATGGTATCTGGTCGCTTCACTCAAAAATGCCCTGGATGTCAAGCTAGATATGATCCGTTATATGGAGTTGACAGCGATTGCGATCATTGCCGATGTGATGCCACTTCAGCATATCAACCGTGCAATGGTGAACAGTGGGCTGAAAGCATTGTCAAAAAGCAGTCTTCCAGCCATAAGGGCATTTGGAGAGCTTAATCAAAAGAGTGAATACAGCAGTGAAGATATCGCTTTTTTTCTTGCGCCACTGCTCAATAGTGCAGGGCGTATGGAAGATGCGCTGCATGCGGTGGAGTTTCTCTCTTCAAAGAATATCTATGATGCGAGAGTGAGACTGGAGAGGCTTCAGGGGTTTAATACGTTACGTAAAGAGACAGAAGAGCAGATCACTACTGAAGCGTTAAAGCAGGTGAATCCGGAGGATCAGGTGATCGTTGTCTGGGGAGAGGAGTGGCATGAAGGCGTTGTAGGGATCGTTGCTGCAAGAGTAGCCAGGGTGCATCAAAAACCGACGATCGTACTTTCAGATAACGGTGAAGGGGTATTAAAGGGGAGTGGAAGAAGTGTCCATACCTGTGATCTTTTTGAGATCACCGATAGATGCAGGGAATACCTGGAAAAGTTCGGTGGTCATAAAGCTGCCATCGGCCTCTCTATCTCAGAAGAGCATTTAGGCCCTTTCAAACAGAGACTACAAGAAGCGTATGCAGAGAAAAACTATACGATACCTACCATTGATCCCGAAGTTTTGGGTATACTTGACTTTACCTCTATCAGTTTCGATCTGACCGAGATGATCAAACAGTATGAACCTTTTGGTGAAGGCAATACAAAACCGAAGTTCATTACCCAAAATGTACGTATCGTTGAAACTGCAACAATGGGTAAGGATCACAATCACCTAAGGTTCACTTTTGAGCAGAACGGTTGTTTTTTGAAAGGGGTAAAGTTTAAAACAACAGAAAACTTTGAACCGGATACATTCGTTGATATCACCTATATGGTGAATGAAAATCATTTTAACGGAAGAAAAAGTTTGCAGTTATTTATTGATAATATTATTAAATTATAGAAATTTATAGATAATTATATACAAAAATTTTTATTATTTTATTAATATTAATTTATAGTTTTTTGTAGTAAAATAAAGAATCGTACATATGTAAGAAGGAGATAATTTTGGATAATAAAATGATGAAAGAGGGCATGGAGCTCATCGATGCGCACTTTAAAGGAGAGGGGATCTCTAGAAGAGATGCACTGAAACTCTTCGGAACAGGTGGTGCAGCGGCACTCATGGCAACCGGTACAACAGGTTGTACCGGTGGAAGTTCCAATGCTAAAGGTAAGATCCTCATCGTAGGTGGTGGACTTGCAGGTATGTCTACAGCTGCCAGATTGACAAATACACTGAGCAATCCGGATATTACAGTATTGGAACCAAATGATCTTTCTACATCCTACCAGCCTGGTCAGACACTCGTAGGTGGTGGTGTCTGGGCGAAAGATGAACTTGTATACAAAAGAGATGATTATGTGCCGAATGGTGTAAAACTCATTAAAGAGAAAGCGGTTGAGTTCGATCCGGATAACAACACGGTAAAGACAAGCGGTGGTAAGACGATCAAATATGACTATATGATCATTGCGGCAGGGCTTAAACTTGATTTTTCCAAGATCGAAGGTCTTGGTATCGATCAATCGATCACATCAACAGGTGACCATTCACCGGTAAGCAAGATCATCGGTAAAAACGGTTTGGCATCGATCTATTTCCAACAGGGTTCGGAAGATACATGGAAAGAGATGCAGAAGTTCATCGCTGAAGCGAAGAGCGGTAAGAAGGTAAAAGGGGTATTTACACACCCGAATACAGCGATCAAATGTGGTGGTGCACCGAAAAAGATCATGTATCTTACCGATGCAAGATTGCGTGAAGCAGGTGCCAGAGAGAATGCAGAGCTGACTTTCTATCCGAACGGTAGTAAAATGTTCGGTGTCAAAGAGTACCATGATGCGATCGTCAACCAGTTTGAAGCCAGAGATATGAAGTGGAACTACAGACATAACCTTGTTGCAGTAGATCCTGAGAAGAAGATCGCGACATTCGATAGACACTGGCAGGAAAAAGGTGAATGGGATGAGGATCTTGAAGAGTACTCTATCGTACCAAAAAGCAAAAAAGTAGAAGTACCGTATGACTTTATGCACATTACACCTCCGCAGATCGCTCCAGAAGAGATCGCAAACTCACCGGTAGGTTCATCTAAAGGATGGGTACCTGTAAAACAGGAGACACTCCAGCACGTAAAATTTCCTAATGTATTTGCCTTGGGTGATATCGCTGCAGTACCGATGGGTAAAACAGGCGGATCAGCGAGAAAGCAGTACAAAGTAGTCGTGGATAACCTTATCTCTGTGATGGAAGGAAAAGAGCCGACAGCGAAGTATGGCGGATATACGGTGTGTCCGCTTGTGACAAGTCTCAGTACAGTGATGCTTGCAGAGTTTGACTGGTCTAAGAAACCTACGCCTTCCTTCCCGCTTGACCCGACACAAGAGAGATGGATCTGGTGGCTGCTTAAAGTCTATGCACTGAAACCAATGACACAATACGGTATGCTATCAGGTAGAGCATAAGTTTAGAGAGAAAAGGAGTATATTTATGAAAAAAACAAGTTTGGTCCTCGTATCAGCGATTGCAATGCTTGGGATGAACGGATGCGGCAATGCTCCGGAGAGTTCACCTGAAGCGAAAACTTACAGTAAAACACCGGCAGAAGTTTATGCGCAGTCTTGTGTAAAATGTCATGGTAAGAATGCAGAAGGTAACCCTGCCAAAAAAGGACCTGCACTGAATGACAGACAGGCAGGAGAGTTGGAGCTTGATCTCTATGATGTGAAAAATGAAGGGACGAACCAGTCTTCAGGTACGCAGCACGAGATCATGGCACACAATATGAAGAAGCTTTCTGAGAAAGGATATGATTATGATCCTAAGGCTATGGCTGAATACATAGAGAAGAGTTTCTTTAAAATGCCGGAAGCTGAAGAGTCGCCTGCAGTAGAAGAAGCACCTGCAGCTGAAGAAACACCAACAGCAGAAGCGCCGGTAGAGACACCTGTGGCCGAAGCACCGACAGAAGATAATGCTACTGCAACAGAAGCAGCGGCAGAAGAAGCACCTGCAGCTGAAGAAACACCAGCAGCAGAATAGTAGTTTTATCTATCACATTTCTTTATCTATGAGTCACACAAAAGTACTTTTGTGTGGCTGATTCTCTCTTTTTTTATCCTCAATATTTGACACTGTTAAGTACTTTATCTTCTTTTTTATTGGTCTATCCATTATATTTAAGTCATATTTATATATGATATACTTATTATTTACATAATTAATAATTATGAATAAAGGTACACTGATGAATAAAAAGCCGGGATTTGTATTTGTTTGGCCTATCAGTACGAGGCTGATCCACTGGATGATGGCTTTCTCTTTTACTGCAGCGTTTGTTACCTCTTTTTATGAAGATCTGTTGCATGATCATGTGGCGCTTGGATTTATCTTTCTAGTGATCATTCTATATCGGGTTATATGGGGGATTATCGGTCCCCGCTATGCCACATTCAATACCTTCAAACTGAAACCTTCAGAACTGAAACACTATTTTGTAGAGAAGATACATAACCGCTGGCGAAAGATACCTGCCGGACACAACCCGGCATCAAGCTGGTATACGGTGTGGGCGATCCTTGTCGGTACGGTCATTGTAGTGAGTGGTCTGCTGCTGTACGGTGTACAGGAGGCAAAAGGAGTGTTTCGTTTTTTAAATGATGACTATACCGACTATATCTATCTGTTGGACGGGGTACACACCTATGCCTCCTATCTCTTTTTTGCCTGGGTGGTGATACATATCACCGGTGTACTGATAGAACAGTTTTGGCATAGAACCGGTATGGTATTTGCCATGATCTCAGGGTACAAGAAAACCGAAGGAGAGGATACCGAGGTGAAACCGGTGTTGAGTTTTTTTGCCTATATGATGATCTTTATGGCTATTGCGACCTATTTTTTTATCGTCAGCAGCAACTATAATTTTTTGACGTTACAAAAGTATACGGATATCGATTATGAGCAAGTGCATCCGGTCTTTTATGAAAAGTGCGGGGAGTGTCACAACATCTATCCTCCCTATACACTTCCTGTAAAATCCTGGAAACGTGTGATGGGAGGATTGAGTAATCATTTTGGAGAAGAGATCACCGAAGCCAATATCACTGCGTCACAACAGGCTTCCATCTTGGCATTTTTAACGGAACATGCTGCAGATACGAGTAAGAGAGAAGCGGCAGTGAAGGTGATGGATTCATTGGAGAAGTGGTATCCAAAGGCAGTCACCAAAACACCCTATTGGAGAGAGACACATCAAGGTATCCCAAGGTCACGATTTAAAGATAAAAAGATAAAGGATAGATCCAACTGTATTGCCTGTCATAAAGATATCGATAGAGGAAACCTGGATGATATGAATATAATTTTTCATAAGTAGCAACGTACAGATGATAAAAAATAGGCAGTATCAATAATATTTATTATTTAGATTATAAATTTTTATTAAATTTCACTCAAAAAAGAATGTTATAAGAATTACTTCTCTAGAATATAATATGTACTTATAAAAGGAGTCAATTACTCCTTTTTATTATAAAGTTTATATTGTATGAAAGGAGACATGTAAATGCAAGTAGAGCTCTCTCGACGAAAATTTCTGCAGGGAAGTGTGGCACTCAGTGTCGCTGGAGGATCTGCAATCAGTGCAACGAACCTTTTGGCAAACAGTGTTACTTCTGAAAAAGCATTAACTATTACGACAAAAACAGGTGCGGCCAGAGAGGTAAAGCTCGTGCCAACACTCTGTGAGATGTGTGTCAACAAATGTGCAGCGGTTGCCAGAGTGGAAGACGGTATTGTGACAAAGCTCGATCCCAACCCGATGTTCCCAAAATCAAAAAATATGTTATGCCCGAGGGGAAATGCCGGTATACAGGCACTTTACGATCCTGACAGGTTAAAGTACCCTATGATCCGCACTGGAGAAAAGGGTGAGGGAAAATTCAAAAGAGTGACCTGGGATGAAGCGTTTAAATATATCACTGAAAAGACCATAAAGATATTGGATGAAGAGGAGGACAACCGCTCTTCATTCCTGTTCTGTGCAGGAGAGGGAATGGCAGAGCATACCTTCAAGACCTTCTATCAGGCCTTTGGTTCGGCAAACTGGTTGAACCACTCATCTATCTGTCTGCAGACCGTGGCCTCTGCTTACGGTGTGACACTTGGGGCATATCCGCAGGCTGACCTTGACAATGCAGAGTATATTGTCATGGCCGGGGCGAACAGGGCAGAAGCGATTGTGACACCTGATACGATGGATATGTTCAAGCGGACCAAAGGGAGAGGGGCCAAACTGGTCTGTATAGATCCGAGGTTTACCAATACTGCAGCAAAAGCGGATAAGTGGCTTGCGATCAAACCGGGGACTGATCTTGCCTTTGTATTGGCGCTCACCTATGTAGTACTGGATGAGGAACTCTATGACAAAGCCTATGTGGCTGATCACTTTAAAGATTTTGAGGCATACAAGTCTCATATCCTTTCCAGCGGATATACCCCAGAATGGGCAGAGCCTCTTACGAATATCCAGGCAAAAGAGATCTACCAGATCGCCAGAGAGTTTATGGCACATGCCCCCAAAGCGATCTACTATCCGGGAAGAAGAAGCACCTTTGCAAAAAATGACTTTCAGCTGCGTCGTGCCATGGCGATTTTCCAGGCACTGAGCGGTGGGATCGATACCAAAGGAGGATTGGTATTCGGTGAAAAGATAGATATCGAAGGGCATGAATCACTCATGCCACTCTATGACAGGGCTAAAGGAAGAGGGGTTGTCAAGACCGAAGCCGGGTATGATGACTGTGCTGTAGTCAGTGGAGGCGGTTCATGGCTCGGATGGAGAAACCGCTTTTTAGAGGGTGAGATGCCTTACAATGTCAGAGGGATGTTCTGCTATAAACATAATCCGATGCAAAACATGCCGAACACTGCAAAAACCGCCGAGATGCTCAAAAAAATGGAACTTGTCGTCTGTATCGATACCATGCCGAGTGATACGGCAATGTACGCGGATGTGGTACTTCCGGAGTGTACCTACCTGGAACGGACCGACCCTGTGAAAACATTTGGAGGTGTAGAGCCTTCTATTGCACAGCGTAACAAAGTCGTAGAGCCTATGTTTGAATCAAAACCTGTCAATGAGATCCTCAGAGGATTGACGGCACAACTCTCCAGACCGCTTTTTGAGATTACCAAAAAGTATGATGAGGAGGTGCAGTATGCACTTGAAGAGGAGGAGGAAGAGGCGTACTACCAGGAAGAGTTTGATATGACCAAAATGTATCAGCATGATCAGGAGGAGCTGAATGCGGATGCGGTCAAGGGGTATGAAGGTGCAGCCGAAGCATTGAAAAAGTACGGGGTCTTCTATCCTAAAATGCAGCAGTACTATAAAAAACTCTCAGCCAATGAACGCCAGTACTACCCTGAAAAAGAGAAATTTTACAGTGTTGGAGAGGGGAAACCCAAAACACCGTCAGGCAAGATCGAGTGTAATCTGACGAACCTCTCCAAGAAGGGAGTCGATGCGATGCCTACTTGGAGAGATGAGTACACCTTCTCTGTACCGAAAGGAAAGTTCAGACTGATGACAGGACGTCACGCACAATATACGCAGAGCGGAACCTCCAACAATATCGTCCTGAGAGACCTGATGCCTGAAAACTATATCTGGATCAACAAACGTGTTGCGGCAGAGCGTGGGATCGCGTTTGGGGACAAACTGGAGGTAAAAAGCAGCGTGGGTGCAACGATCATCCGGGCATATCCTACAGAGAAGATCGCCCCTGATCAGGTCTTCTTTATCCACGGTTTCGGTGAAGAGAGCAGTGCATTGACCTGGGCCTATAAAAACGGCGGAAATGACAATGCGATCATAGAAGATGTATTGGAGCCCGTCTACGGTGCGGCAGCGATGCATGAAACAAATGTAGAGATAAGAAAGGTATAGTCATGGCAAGATATGGAATGGCTTTAGATTATAAGAACTGTATCAACTGTAAAGCGTGTGAGGTGGCCTGTAAAGAGGAGAACGGGGTTCTTATGGGTGCAGACAAGCATCGTATATGGGTAGGTACCGGTGAGGTGAAAGGTGAGTATCCGTTGTTGGACATCGTCTCAGGCTCCTTTGAACCGAGCCAGTGTCAACACTGTGAAGAGGCACCCTGCGAGGAGGTCTGTCCGACCCATGCAACCTACTATGACGAAAACGGCGTGGTACGCGTAGATCCGGATAAGTGTATCCTCTGCAGCTACTGTATGAATGCATGTCCGTATGATGCACGGTATGTCGATGACAGAACAATGACGGTAGACAAGTGTAACTTCTGTTCAGATACAAGGCTGGCGAGAGGTGAGACAACAACGGCCTGTCAAAATACCTGTCCGACAAAAGTAAGAACGTTTGGTGACCTGGATGATCCGAACAGTGAAATCAGTGAACTGTTGAGAACGCGTGAACACTTCAGTTTGAAATCACATCTCGGTACCAAGCCGAAACTGTTTTATTTGACATAAGGAGTCCCAGATGAATATAAGTAAATTGATTCCGATCAGAGAAGATTTTTCGATTAAATCACTTTTGAATTTTGAAAAAACACCTGCCAATGTGCTTGTAGCACTCATTACTTTGGCATTTTTGGCAATGTTCGTTGTCGGTGTGGCAACCTATCTGATGCATGGCCACCATGCCTACAATGTGACAAGAGAGCATCCGTGGGGACTGCTGATTGCGGTCTATATTTTCTTTGTTGTCAGCTCAACAGGGTTATGTATCATCGGCTCTCTCGGAGATGTTTTTGGCTTCAAAGACTATATGATGGTGAGCAAACGTGCGATCTTCGGTTCTATCGTGACGATCCTTGCCGGCTTTGCGGTGATCGCATTCGAGATCGGGCACCCTGTCACGATGCTGATCTACAATGTTGTCTCTCCGGGGCTGACCTCTGCGATCTGGTGGATGGGGACACTCTACGGGCTCTACCTGACCTTTATGATCATTGAGTTCTACTTTTTGCTTCACCACGATATGAGAAGGGCAAAGATCTTCGGTATGACAGGGCTTTTGGTAGGACTTGCGGCACACTCGAATCTTGGAGGGGTTTTTGGATTTCTGAATGCAAGAACGATCTCCAACGGTGTCTTCTATCCTACCTACTTTATCTTGACGGCATTTATCACAGGGGTCTTTATCACCTTTATTATGCTCGGTTTCAGATACAGATTGAATTTTCCTGAGAAAGCGAAAAATGCTCTGGCGGGGCTGGCGAAGATCCAGGCGCTTCTGGTCTCGATCTTGATCTTCTTTGTCACCTGGAAATTCCTTACGGATATCTACGGCGGTATGCCGAACCGTGCAGAGGTGGCGATCCATATCCTGGGTTCATGGACGTTCTGGGCTGAAGTGGTCCTGGTGATGCTGATCCCGCTTGTGTTGATCCTGAAAGATATGGGTAAGAATCCTGTAGTGCTTTTCTGGGCTTCTCTAAGCGGTATGGTCGGTGTGTTCTTTATGCGCTACAACCTGGTACATGATACGCAGCTCAAGCCGCTGCAGATGTTGAAGAAGACCGAGTATCAGCTTGCACCTGAATGGGTCCACTACGTTCCTTCAGCAGCGGAGATCATGATCAGCCTGGGAGGGCTTGGTCTCTGTCTTCTGATGTATTATGTCGGGACAAAATTATTTAATCTTGATGAAGAGGAGGTACACTAAGCTTTATCTTTTCCACTTCTATAACATATGTACAAAACTGTTATTTAGAGTGCTATAGATACGTTCTCCACGAAACTCTGTGAGACAGTGAAAGAGCAGGGCGTATCTTTTCTTTGATGTTAAAATGATGAGAAGATCTATGCTCTGTCCGGGCTAAAATATCGTAGGCTGTATCTCTTCATTACTCACACCACCCTCTTTATTGATCTCCAGAACTTTTTCCCAAAGCTTAGTGGCTGCCTGCTGGTAGCGTTTGGATGTTTCACATTCGGGTGCAAGGACTGTGATAGGAAGACCGCTGTCTCCCCCTTCCCTGATCGCAGGTTCGATAGGTATCTCTCCCAGGATCTCCGTATGGTAGGCGTCGGCAAGAGGCTGCGTCGTACCTTTGCCGAAGATATCATACTCTTTGCCGTTGTCGGGACAGATAAAGCCGCTCATGTTCTCTACGATACCCGCGATCGGGATATGGAGCTGGGTAAACATATCCATACTGCGTATCGTGTCATCCAGTGCCACTTTCTGCGGCGTCGTCACACAGACTCCAGCAGTGACCGGAAGGTTTTGTGCAAGGGCGAGCTGTGCATCCCCCGTACCCGGAGGCATATCAAAGAGAAGGATATCCAGCTTGTTCCAGAGAATATCCTCAAGCATCTGCTCTATGGCCTGGGTGACCATTGCCCCTTTCCATATCAGCGAAGCTCCTCTCTCTACCAGAGAACCGATCGACATTACCTGTACACCATGGGCCATAATAGGTTTGATATTGCGGCCGAGGAAGACGGGTTGTTCCGCTTCTATCCCCATCATTCTGGGGATATTGGGTCCATAGATATCCGCATCCAGTAGTCCGACCCTTTTTCCCTGCTGTGCCAGTGCAATGGCCAGATTGACCGTGGTGGTTGATTTCCCAACCCCACCTTTTCCGCTGCTGACCATGACAAAGTTCTGGATTTCCGGCAGGAGATTCTTCCCTTTGGAACTCGTCTCTCTGGGCATTGCAGGTTTGGTGATCTTGAGATCGATCTGAAAATCTCCTAGGAAAGAGAGTCTTTTGACGATCTCCTCTCTAAGCTGAACTTCTATCTCTCTAGCCGGGGAGGGAATATCCAGCAGGATAGCGATCGTATCTTCAGTAACCTCTACCGTTTTGACAAAACCGAACTCAATCACACTCTTGGTAAAACCGGGGTAGATAACCTTTTCGAGTTTTTCTATAATTTGTTGTTTTTCTATCATAGTGTAGACCTTATATTTTGGTACATTATATCGATTATAGGTGTAGAAATTGGAATAAAAGTATAAAAAATTTTACAAATGTAAAATTTTCTGCATACTACAAAGAACTTTTGGTATGATATCGCATCTTGATTAAGGAAGTAAATATATGAAAAAAGAGCTAATTATCTTTATCGGTCTTTTCCTGTTCCTCGCGATCGGGATGCACTTTAAAGAGTGGACAAGCTACCCTGTAGAGCATCTTATGGCCCTTCCTCATGCAGGAGCATACGGTATCGGTGCGGCCCATCCATTGGTATTCACAGCGATTCTTTATCTTGTGATTGCGCTGTTTCGGGGGATCATCAAACTCTTTCGAAGAAAAAAATAGGTGTTTAGTGCGGATGAAGCCAGAGGCTTCATTCCCTTTCGGATAGAGTTTACTCTGGTACTCTCATTGATGTACTCAGTATAGAAGCAGGCACTGCCAACAGACTGCTGCCTCATAATACTATAAAGTAAAAAAGAGGTTATTATTCACACCCGATTCTTTCTATAAAACTTTCTTTCCTACCTATTGACAGTGATAGATTCCATGATATGGTCCAAAAAATTATGACTGAACATAATGGTCTGATATCTATAAAAATAAGCTGATCCTCTGATCATTTTAGCGCATTATATTTACAAAAATATTTATCTAAAAATGAAATAAAATTTATGAATTATAGCAAAGTTAAGATAGAATATTTGATATTATTTGAATAAGGAGACTATATGCCATACGTAAACGATGTGTTTAAATACCTAAAAAGGACCAGTCCTTCCCAGACAGAATTCTATCAGGCTTCCGAGGAGGTCCTGGAGTCATTGCGTCCACTGATGGAGAAATATCCTAAATATAGAGACCATAAGATTATTGAAAGAATCGTAGAGCCTGAAAGACAGATTCTGTTTAGAGTCAACTGGGTGGATGACAACGGCGAGATCCAGGTGAACAAAGGGTTCAGAATCGAGTTCAACTCTGCACTTGGGCCGTATAAAGGTGGTTTACGGTTTCACCCGAGTGTCAATGCAGGGGTGATCAAGTTCCTGGGATTTGAGCAGATTTTCAAAAATGCTTTGACTGGACTAGAGATTGGTGGTGGTAAAGGGGGGAGCGACTTCGATCCTAAAGGTAAATCTGATAATGAAGTTATGAGATTCTGCCAAGCCTTTATGAGCGAGCTCTATAGACATATCGGTCCAAATACAGATGTACCCGCAGGTGATATAGGAGTTGGTGGCAGAGAGATTGGATATATGTTTGGTATGTATAAAAAACTTGCAAACAAATACGAGGGTGTATTGACAGGTAAATCACTGAACTGGGGTGGATCTTTAGCTAGAACAGAAGCTACTGGATACGGTACAGTTTATTTTGCGAAATATATGCTTGAAGATAGAGGTGAAACTCTTGAAGGTAAAACATGTGTAGTATCAGGGTCTGGAAATGTTGCGATCTATACGATAGAGAAGCTCTATCATCTAGGGGCGAAGCCTGTTACATGTAGTGATTCGGCTGGGATGATTCATGACCCGGATGGTATAGATCTTGAACTGTTAAAAGATTTAAAAGAGGTCAAAAGAGCAAGATTGACTGAATATGTTAAATCCAGACCAAATGCAAAATATACTCCAAAAGAGGATTATCCTGCTGGAACTAACGGAGTCTATGGCGTACCTTGTTATGCAGCATTCCCTAGTGCAACACAAAATGAGCTAAATCTTGAAGATGCAAAGATACTGCTAGATAATGGTTGTGTATGTGTAAGTGAGGGTGCAAATATGCCATCAACACCAGATGCGGTTGATCTTTTTATTGATGCTAAGATCTGTTATGGACCGGGAAAAGCGGCAAATGCCGGTGGTGTTGCGACAAGCCAACTTGAGATGGCACAAAATGCTTCTAAACTGAAATGGACTTTTGAAGAGGTTGATGCAAAACTGGCTCAAATTATGAAAGACATATATACAAGTGCTAGTACTACTGCAGCTGAATTTGGTGAACCTACAAACTTAGTTTTAGGTGCAAATATTGCGGGCTTCAAAAAAGTAGCCGATGCGATGATCGAACAAGGATTGGTATAATTTTTCGTTCCATATCTTCGGATATGGAACCTCTACCAAACTTATCAAAGAGAAACGAAGTTACACCGATATCTCCTCTGGAAAATCCTCAAATATTTCAAATACTTACCATGAGAATAGTGATCGATAAAGATGTGCTGTTTTTATGTGATATCTCTCTTGCTGTCGCGGTATTTATAGGGAGTATCAGAGTGTTTGGAAGGGGAAAATAGAGTGTGTAGTGTGGGGGGATGAAGCATTGGCTTCACCCCTGTAAGAGGCATGCCATCTCTTAGATAGGCAATACCCTGATATTCTCATCGACTTTCTCTTTGAGAATGTTTTCGATAGCAAAGAGTGTACCGGTACTTGAACTTGCACATCCGCTACATGCACCGAGGTATCTGATATAGATGTCGAAGTGTGCGCCGTTCTCCTTTATATCAAGGATCTCCATGTCACCACCGTCCATGACAAGCATCTGACGGATATTCTCATCGATCACCTTCTCTACGGCTTTCAGGCGCTGTACCACTGTCATCTCAGCAAAGCTTATATCTGCACCAGGTGCTGATGCCTGTGAAAGTTTCTCTTTCTCATACTCGGCAAGTAGGTCTACTAGGTAGATATCTTTCTCTTCGTGTCCACCAGGTTTGATACATGACTTACAGAATGCACCCGCTTTTGTGTAGTCTGTGATCTCTTCTACCGTTGTCAGGTCATTCAATCTGATCACCTCTTTCAGTGTAGAGAGGGTGACACGTGCACATTCACATACAATGATCTCTTCCTCAAAACTCTCGATGTCTACACCTTTGTATTGTGCTGCAGCTTTCTTGATCACATCGTATGCCATTACCGAACAGTGCATCTTTTGAGGCGGAACAGCCGGTACATCAGGCGTGTCACGCATCGATTTTTCTACATCAATGTTCGTGATCTTTACCGCTTCATCTACTGTCTTTCCTTTACAGAGTTCTGCCATGGTATCTGAACTTGCAATTGCCGTACCACATCCAAAACTCTTAAATTTGGATTCAAGAATGACATCTGTTTTCGGGTCCACTGCCCAGTAGAGACGCACAGCATCACCACAACTCTCTGCACCAAAGTCAGCTACGATAAGTTCTGCACCCATCTCTTCAGCTTGTTCCTTGGTGATCTCACCCATATTTTGTGGGTTATTCATCAAATCAGTTACTTTTTGGCTGTACTCATCCCAGATAGTACCGCCTATCAAACCATCCATACCCATTTTATATCCTTTATTAAATTTCTTAAATTCTTAGGACAAAATCGCACAAGTGCGATGAGCCCGCTGCTGAAGTGAACTCAGCGTTAGCGTAGGAAAGAGGGGCTTTGCCCATTTTCCGTTCTATCAGTGATCGTGTGCATCAAGGCCGCTTTCGTGACCTTCAGGTGCATACGCATATGAACTTGAGATACCTCTTAGTCTTTCGACAGCTCTTTTCACTACATCCAATGTATAGTCAAGCTCTTCCTGTGTGGTATATCTACTGAGTGAAAATCTTACCGCGGTGTGTGCCAGGTCTGCCTCAGCACCTATCGCTTCCATCACCGGGTTTGATTCGAGGTCCTCACTTGCACAGGCACTTCCTGTACTCGCACCGATACCGGCACGGTTAAGGTCCCAAAGCATTGACTCACCTTCGATCCCTCTGAATGAGATAAGGGTTGTATTGGGTGTTCTCTTCTCTCTTGGTGTGACAACGAACGTATCAGATATCTTGAGAAGTTCATCTTCAAATGCATCTCTCATCTCTCTGACATCACTCATCTCAAAGTCAAGCGCATCAACCGCCTGTTCCATCGCTTTTCCCATACCTACGATACCGGCTACATTCAGTGTACCTGAACGGTATCCACCCATTTGTGAACCGCCATGAAGGAGTGGAGAAAGCTCTCTTCCTTTTTTCATATAGAGTGCGCCGACACCCTTCGGTCCATGGAATTTATGTGCAGAGAATGTCAGGTAGTCTACATTGAAACTCTGTACATCCACAGGAGTCTTACCGATCGCCTGTACCGCATCTGTATGGAAAAGAACATTATGCTCTGCACAGATCTCACCGATCTCTTCCACAGGGAAGATCGCGCCTGTTTCATTGTTTGCCCACATGATAGAGACCAGTGCCGTTTTATCGGTAATGTTCTCTTTTACCAGTTTAGGTTCGATAAGGCCTTCATGGTTGATCGGAAGATAGGTGACCTTACATCCCATACTCTCGATGAACTTTGCCGTTGCGATCACTGAAGGGTGTTCCACTTCAGAGACAATGATATGGTTTTTTCTTCCTGTAAGAATATACTCAAAATAGATACTTTTGAGTACCCAGTTGTTGCTCTCTGTCGCACATGAAGTGATGACAACGCTGTCCTCCTTAGGTGCGTGGATACCCGCATAGATCTTCTCCATCCCATCTTTGAGACCAGGATGGGTTTCACTTGCAAATGAGTGAAGGGAGTTCGGGTTTCCGTACTTTTGTACGAAGTAAGGTTCCATCTCTGCAAATACATGCGGATCAACGATGGTTGTAGCATTGTTGTCTAGGTAGACTCTCATAGTTTTCTCCTCCGTATTCAAGAGCCTTTTAAAATGCTTTTCTCTTGAAAACGATATTCAATTTTAATTCGGACTAAATTTGTCCTAATTGATTTCCTGAATAATACGCACTTTTTCTTAAAGTAACATAAAACTGAATCATAAAAGAGACAATTATACTCCGAAGATGATTAGTTTCACTTAATGTAAAGTAAATCTATATAATGTTTTTTATAGATGTGAATATTTGACAGCATGGGTTAGAGAGATAAGGGAGAGGCCAAAGCCTGTAGCTGCACCATGCTTGAGATGAAGTGCAGCAGCCGTGTCGAACGTTGATTAAAAATTTGACGGCGTAGGGGTGTTGATCAGGTTATAAAACTCGTTTCGTGTACGTTCATCACTCTTGAAGAGCCCTCTGAGTGCCGAAGAGACGGTGGTAGAGTTGATCTTTTCCACGCCTCTCATCTCCATACACATATGTCTGGCATGCAGCACGACAGCGACACCTTTGGGATTGATCGTTTCGCTGATCGCATCGGCGATCTGTTCGGTCATCTGCTCCTGTATCTGTAGACGCCTTGCAAAGACATTTACGATACGGGGGATCTTGGAAAGTCCCACGACTTTTCCGTCAGGGATATAAGCTACGTGGGCACGCCCAATGATCGGGAGTATATGGTGTTCGCACATCGAATAAAACTCGATATCTCGAACCAGTACCATCTCGTCGTTGCTTGTCGTAAAAAGCGCTTGGGAGAGTATCTCTTTGGGATCCTGATGATACCCCTCTGTTAGAAAATCAAAAGCCTTTGCGACACGTGAAGGGGTCTTGATCAGCCCCTCTCTTTGTGGATCTTCCCCTATCAGTTCAAGTACTTTGGTAATCGCCTGTTCAAATTCTTCTTGTCTGTTCATACTC
This sequence comes from Candidatus Sulfurovum kebritense, assembly GCA_047689535.1. Lineage (GTDB taxonomy): Bacteria > Campylobacterota > Campylobacteria > Campylobacterales > Sulfurovaceae > Sulfurovum > Sulfurovum kebritense. Next base: position 27,540 of record JBEWPZ010000007.1, read on the forward strand.
TTCTTCTTTTCTATGAATTCGTGTAGGCGTATTGTATCCAAAATCGCATTTAACTAGCTATAGGCATCCTTTCGGTAGAATATACGCTATCTATAAAAAGGGATTTTTAATGAAAAAAATGATTACAATTTTAGGTGTTATGGTATTGGGATGGTTGGGTATGACTGGATATATCTCCAATACGTTTAAAGGTGAATTTGAACAATATATAGAGAGGGTGAATAGACTCTATGCATCACAGGGGATAGCATATAAAGCAGAGGTGGAAAGTAGTTTTTTCACTTCTGATGTGAAGCTTGAAATTCATTTTGACGAGGAGCGTTTGGGGAAAGCTGTCACAGATACCTATGCAGAGTTTATCGCCCTGCCTGTCAAGGTAGAGTATAACGTAGAGCACGGACCTATCTTCTATAGAAACGGATTTGGTATCGGGTTTGCAAAGTTTAATGCCGAGATGAAAGCGAGTGAGGTATTGGCAGGAAAGCTCAAAGAGAATCTATTGAAGACGGCGCCCCAGGATATCACACTCTATCTGACAGAGGTGCTTTGCTTTGACAGGACGCTAAAAATAGAGATGCACTCCAGTGCAATCGCTATGGAGGAGAGTGGAGAAAAAGTCGAGATAGCACCGCTTGTCGGTAGTGGTGTGATCGACACTCATACACTGCTAGGTTCTTTTGATATCAGATTTCCGAAGGTGTCAGTAGAGGGGAATGGCGTCACTGCGATGGCCAAAGATACGACGATGCATGTCGAGATGAACGATATCCTGGAAGGGAAATACCTTCTGGGCGAGGGGCAGTTAAATGTAGCGAAAATAAGCATAGAACAAGAGGGGCTATCCCAACCGGTAGAGATGGATTTCACTGTGGATTTCAAAACTGAGCGTGAAGAGGGTGAGTATATGATGTTGGCCATTGATATGAGATTTAATCAAGAGGGACTTGCACAGTTGGAACCTGCAGCTCAGGAGCTTGTGAAACAGATGAATCTTTCAATCCGGTTGAATGGAGTGAGTGTAGAAGCACTGCAGAAACTTGAAGAGATAAATCAGAAACAGGTAGAGATGACAGACACTCTCTATGAGATGATGAATGAGAGAGATCAGGCTAAAGCAGAAGCAGCGCAAAAACGTGCAGCCGTTGCGCAAGAGGCTTTTTTGAGCACAGTCACTGAAGCAGTGAAAGCACTATTGGTAAAAGATAGAACAAAAGTGGGTGTGGCTATGGACTTTACAACCAAAGAGAGTATCAAGTCTAGTTTGAGTTTCTCTTCAGGATATGTGGGAGAAGCACTTCAAGGAAACCTGGAAGAGATGATGGCTTATCTTCAAACAAAACCTTTAGAGTATCTGACTTTGGATATAGCTATGGATATCAATGAAAAACATTTTGCACTGATCCAATCACCTCAAGAGCAACAGCAGGCCAAAATGGGATTTGATATGGCTGTGATGCAAGGGATGATGAGCCTGGATAACGGCATCTATTCGACGAAACTGGAATACAGACCCAAAACACTCAAGATCAATGGTCAGGATAAAACTCAGCAGATCCTTCCTATGCTGGAGATGTCCATCGCCCAAGGGGCAAGGCACTGATGCTTCAAGGTTGAGATACTCTTTAGAGTGTCTCTCTCATGCTTTCAAAAAGTTTCAGTATCTTTTCATCCACTTTGGAGATCGCCAGGTCCCTGATCTCATCCGGAGTAAAGTAGTCTGTCTGTTCGGGACTGCTCTCATGGTAAAGGTAGACTTTGCAGTGGAGCTTGAAGTGCGTGTAGGTGTGAGATACCTCACCCAGATACTCCGAAGCGCACGGCGGAACCTCCATACTCTCAAACCCCCAAAGCCCATGTAGAAACTTTCCACTTCTCTGAAAAAGTGCAAGACGATCATCATAACTGTGGATCACGATATGCGCTTCCCGTGTCGGTACATGGCGTTTTTTCTTTATGGGATAGTGTTGAGGTGCCTCTTTTCCCTGACAGATGCTCTCCAACGGACAGAGATCACACTGTGTATTTTTAGGCAGACAGATCGTCGCACCGATATCCATCATCGCCTGGTTATAGTCAAAAGGGTTGTCTCTGTCTACAAGGCTGTAGGCGAGTTCCCAAAGTTCTTTCTCCTTAGGGGTTTCAAGTCTATGAAGACGGCACAAGATTCGTTTTACATTGGCTTCCATGATCGGTACGGGTTGACGGAACGCAAAAGCAGCGACAGCATGGGCGGTGTTCTTGCCAATACCCGGAAGCCGGATCAGTGCGTCGATATCGCAGGGGAGTTTGCTGACAAGTGTTGCCGTTTTGTGGAGGTTTCTGGCACGGTTGTAGTAGCCAAGCCCCTCCCACATCTTGAGTACCTCATCCAGTTTTGCTTCCCCAAGCGCTTTCAGTGTGGGAAAACGCTCTATAAAAGGAAAATAGTACCGTTCAAGCACGGTTTTTACCTGTGTCTGCTGCAGCATCACTTCACTCAGATAGATATAGTAGGACTCATCGGTATTTCTCCACGGAAGCTCTTGACGGCCGTAGCTCTGATACCAGGTATGGATTTTGGCGTGGAATTTTTGCATGTGCGATTATATCATGAATAATTTTTATCCAAAAGACTTGACAAATGCACATATGTTCGCTAATATACTATTAATAATAATTATTAAAATTATAAATAAGGTTTATGATGAGAAAGAAAAGAGTAGCGCGCAGGATCGCTCAGGACCACTCAAAAGTTTGCTTTAAACCGTGTGGGATAGAGAGAAAACTGCTTGAGAGAGTAGCATTGGATGAGGATGAGATGGAAGCGATCCGTCTCAGTGACTTTGAAGGGCTGTATCAGCAGGAGTGTGCAGATCGTATGGGGATTTCACGTACGACCTTCTCAAGAATGATCGAGCGTGCCCATAAAAAGATCGCAGATGCACTTCTGCATAAAAAGGCGCTCTCTATCACAAAAGAAATCTATCAAGGAGAAGAGAATGGAAATCAGTAAAAGATCGTTGGAACACTTCCCGGTACAGCTCTTTGCTGTGATCATGGGGGTTTCCGGATTGGCGATCGTGTTTGCAAAGGCGTATCACCTTATAGATATGCCCTATGGGATCTATATGACACTCCTGGTGATAGATACCGTGCTGTTCCTGGGGATTTTCGGTACCTATATGTTGAAGTGGATGATCTATCCCGAAGCGGTCAAAAAAGAGTTTAACCACCCTATCAAAAGTTCGTTCATGGCAGCGATCTCGATCAGTTTTTTACTGCTCTCTATCGCTTATTATGACTATGCACCGACGCTTTCGATACTGCTTTGGTACATCGGGGCACCGCTGCAGCTGATCTTTACGATGATTGTCATCCGTTATTGGATAGACAATGAACTCAAAGTGGTACACAGTAATCCGGCATGGTTTATCCCCATTGTTGGTAATGTACTGGTTCCCGTGGTGGGTGTAGAGGCAGCACCGATCTTTGTCTCCCTCTTCTTCTTTGCAGTGGGAATGTTCTTTTGGATCGTGCTTTTTACCATTATGCTCTACCGTATTGTGTTTCACCATCCGTTGGCAAAGAAGCTGATACCTACCTTTTTTATCTTTATCGCACCGCCTGCGGTAGGGCTGATCAGCTACTTCCGTATCACAAACGGGAGTATCGATATGTTCAGTCTCTTTCTCTATGCGGTGGCACTCTTTACACTGTTGCTGCTGCTGTTTATGATAAGGATGTTTGATACCAAAGAGTTCTTCATCTCCTGGTGGGCCTATACCTTCCCGCTTGCGGCGATGACGATCGCAACATTGATGATGCATATGGTATTTCACAGCAGTGTGACCTATATAGGTTCGGTCATTTTAATCACCCTGACAACTTTGGTTGTCGGGTTTGTTACCTTCAAAACCGTTGAAGCGTGCAGAGCAGAAAAAATTTGTATTTCAGAGGAAGCATAATGAATAAAAGAACACTATTGATAGGAGTGATCCTGGGGATGGTATTGAGTATCTTTGTGACCGGGTTGGCGTTTAAGACAGCAGCCCCTACAATGTTTTTCAACGAGGTGAACGTACCGTACAGTTTTGATAAAACGGTACGGATGATTCAGGATCGTATCAACAGACAGGAAGGGTGGCATGTCACAGGTGTGGTCGATCAGCAAAAAGAGATACTTGAACATGGCGGAGAGGATGTCGGAAAGGTCAAGATCATCAAGTTCTGTAACGGAAAACTCTCCGGAGAGATGCTGAGCAGGGACAAGAGCAAGTTTATGGCTGCCAAAATGCCGCTCAGCATTGCGGTCTATGAAAAGAGTGACGGAAGGGTCACGATAGGCCTGATGAACGGCTACTTTATGGCACGTCTCTTCAGCGGGAGCGATGAGGCAGTGATCATGGAACAGGTGGTTCAGGATATGGAAAAGATCCTGGGCTTTATTCACTTTAGATATACACTGTTTTAAAATAGAAAGGATTAAAAATGAAAATAGCAATACCGGTAAAAATGAAAAGAGAAAATCCAGCAGTGGCGCCGCTTTTCGGAAAAGCGAAATGGTTTGCCTTTATAGAGAACGGGAAAGTTGAGATCAAAGCCAATCCCGGGCAGGGAGGACAGGCTGTGATACAGTGGTTTGCCGATGAAGGTGTCGATACGGTCATTATGCAGGAGATGGGAATCTCTCCCTACCAGATGATACAGGAACATGGTGGTATGAAACTCTATCACAGCGGTTTCGAGAGGATCCTGCTTAATGACCTCATTAAAAAGTTCGCAGACGGCGAACTGGAAATGCTCGATGATGCAAAAATGCAGGAGATCATCAAGCATCATGAAGGGAGACACTCCCATGACCATCACCATGGAGAGGGGCACCACGGCCATGGCCATCACCACTAGGCAAGTCGGCAGGATCGGATAAAATAATCATATAGAAGGAGAAAAGATGAGAGTAGTATTCCCAACAGATGAGAACATGGGTTATTTGAGCAAAAGAGGCGCGCATTTCGGAAAAGCGAAATACTATACTATAATTAAACTGGAGGAGGGAAAGATCGCAGATGTAGAATCTGTCCCAAATCCCGGCCACAGCGGTGGAGCCTGCGGCAACGCCGTGACGAACATCATGGCACTCAATCCTGATGCTATGGTGGTCAGCGGTATCGGAGGATCACCTGCAGAGGGCTTTGCCAAAGCGGGACTGGATCTCTATTTTGACCAGGAGAGTCCTACCGTAGGAAAATCTATTGCGCTGTTGCTTGCAGGAAAACTGGAGAAGAGCAGCGGCAACGGGACCTGTTCGGTACATTGATAAACGGAGGTATTTCATGATGAAGTATATTGGAGCGGTTCTCGCATTTCTATTTCTTGCTTTTTTGGTGAAAGTGGGTTTTGAGAATACCGCGAAAAGCAGTGCAAAGAGCGCACGGCTTGAGTGCCACAAGAAGAGCACAGTTTTTGAACGTGTCTATGATGAGGCATTGATGAAAAAGGCGCAGCATGCATTGCAGCAGGGGAATTACGAACTTCTCTCCCGTGTCAAAAAAGCACACTATATGGAGAGCAAACTCTTCGAGTATGTGGATATGAAAGCGGTGGACCGAATGGTCAACGAGAACATAGCTGCCTACAGGGATAGCGAAGCGAAAAGCGATACCCCGGTTACGATCGACTACTTTGTGTATGAAAATGACAAGGGCGATCCGGGTAAAAAAACGCCAAAGAGTAAACTCTATGCGGGGTATCTGCATTTCAAGGTGATGGTTGAGGGAGAAAGGATCTATGTGATCCAGATCGACTTTATGGATCTGAAGGGCAAAGATATCCCAAGCAAGGTTGCGTGTGCCATCAGATCCATCATGACGGCTACCTCATAATGTTTGAACTCAAACCCATTGCAGCGATATGTTCCCCTTTTTGTGAACTGGTAGATATGCCGGTACAGCCAAAAGGGGCAAAAGATGTCTATGCGACGATAGCGTTCGACAAAGAGTATGAAGCGGGATTGAAAGATCTTGACGGCTTCTCACATCTCTATCTGATCTACTACTTTCATAAAGTGAAAGCTCCCAAACTCAGTGTGGTTCCGTTCAATGACAAAACCCATACGCCACGAGGGGTTTTTTCTACAAGAACACCGATGCACCCCAACAGTCTGGGGCTCTCCGTAGTAGAACTTGTGAACGTAGAGAAGAATATTGTCACCATCAAAGGGGTGGATGTGCTGGATGGTACACCGCTTCTGGATATCAAACCCTATATCGAGAATTTTGACAAGGTAGAGGGAGAGGTCAAGTCAGGATGGATGAAATCCTCAGAAGAGGAAGTAAGGAAGAAAAAATCAGATGATCGGTTTGTACAACAATAATGTTTAGACGTGACGACCCCAAAAATAATACCAGGAATGTGCTTCATGCCTTTTTTCTGGCACTGGGAGTAACGATTGCCGAGCCCTCGACCATTCTTCCTTTGATGGTGCATCACTTTAGCGACAGTGCATTGATCGTAGGTATCTTTGCCTCACTGCTTCGTGGTGGAGCGGTGGTTGTGCAGCTCTATGCGGCATTTCATGCCCAGGCCTATGTGCGCGTGTTGCCCTATCTTCGAAAGGTCTTCTTCTTCCGTTTTCTCAGTTGGCTGATGATCGGTTTGAGTATCCTCGTTCTGGGGGATAAAAACCCTGCGCTGACGCTCTTTTTTATAGGGCTTGGACTCTTTTTCTTCTCTTTCAGTGCGGGGTTCGGTACGATCTACTTCAAAGAGCTGCAAGCAAAACTCTTTACGAAGAAATACCGCGGTAAGACAATGGCAAACCGCCAGATCGCAGGTGCGGTAGCCTCGATCATCAGCGGTGGTGTGGCAGGGTATGTGCTCAGCTGGTATGAAGCACCGCTCAACTATGCTCTGCTTTTTATCGTCAGCAGTCTGCTTATGGCGATCGGTTTTGTCGCTTTCGGAACGGTCAGCGAACCTGTGAAAGAGAATGTTTCTGTCAAAGAGAAGCACTTCAAATCCTTTATCGGTAATGCAGGGAAGATACTGAAAAGCGATAAACGGCTGAGAGATCAGATCTTTGTGATCCTTCTGGGATACAGTTATTTTCTGGCTATGCCTTTCGTGATCCTGAATGCCAATGCCACACATGAGTTGACAGGATGGATGCTGGGTGGTTTTATTACACTTCAGATGCTGGGCAGTATTATCGGCAGTATGTTTTTGTGGAGAAAGGTGCATCACTATGAATTGATGCTCACGCTAAGTCTCCTTCTCATGCTTTTGGCATTTCTTATCGCACTCTTTGCAGAGTCTTTGGCGAGCTATATGATGATCTTTTTCCTCTTCGGTATCGCTTTTGACGGATTTAAGATCAGTGATATGAATCTTGTGATCGAGATCGCTCCTGAAGATAAAAGACCTATCTATGCCGCCCTACAGGTCAATATCACATCACTGGGGCTCTTTTTCCCTATTCTGGGAGGGCTGCTGCTGAGCCTGCTGGAGAGCTATACCTGGATCTATCTGATCACGATATCCCTACTGCTGGTAGCGATCTACCTGAGTCTGAAACTGAAAGAAAAAGAGGAGTAGCAGAGGTGCTCTTTTCTATTACTGCGATCTATTGAGGAGAATCTATGAAGATTATATTTGACAACTACAATGAGTACTATGGGGATCTCAGATCTCTTTGGGGATTCAGTCTCTATCTGGAGGAGTACCGGATGCTCTTTGATACAGGAAGCAACGGAAGGGTACTGCTTGAGAACATGAAGGCTCTTGATATCGATATCAAGGAGATCCGGTATCTCTTTATCTCACATGCGCACTGGGATCATATCGGGGGTATAGATTCCGTCCTGGAGCTGAACCCCGGTCTTACGCTCTTCGTACCGCAGAGTCTCTCGAAGCATCTCATCCATGACCTTCGCACACTGGCCAATGAGGTGATCGTGATCGGAGAGAAACCCCAAAAACTTTTTGACCGGCTCTACAGCACCGGACTATTGGGAGAAGAGGTTCCCGAACAGTCACTGATCATCGACAGTGAAAAACCTGTCCTTATCACCGGGTGCGGACACTTCGGCATCGCGAATATCGTCCAGAGAGCTTCAGAGGTCGTAGGAAAGCCTATCTACCAGGCTGTCGGAGGTTTTCACATGATGCACAGCAGCAAAAAAGAGATAGAGGAGACCGTTTCTGCTCTTGAAAAGAACGGTCTCACCTCCGTTGCACCTACACACTGTAGCGGTGATAGGGCCATAGCGATGTTTGCAGAGCATTTCGGCAAAGACTATACCCCTGGAGGGTTAGGGGCTGAAATCCCTCTGGGTGTGCGGTAAAAGGGGATTGAAAAAAGCCTTTTTTGTGTGATATATTCAGTTTTTATCGTTTTTTAGATAAAATCACGGAATTTTAGTATTGTAAAGGAATGTAATGAACGTTACAGTGAAAAAAGTTGATGATGCAAACACGATCGTATCGGGTAAGATCGATAACGAAGTGGTTGAAAAGAATGTTGATAAGCTGGCTCAAGAGGCAGCAAAACAGGTAAAAGTAGACGGTTTCAGACCGGGTAAAGTACCTGTATCAGTAGTAAAAAATCTTCATGGAGAGAAACTTCAGCAAGATGCTGAGGGTGAAGCACTGAAAGAGTTTATCGATGCTGGGCTTAAAGAAGCAGAGATCGCTGCAGCAGATATGATCGGTCAGCCTGGTTTCAAGAAGTATGAAAAAGGCGAGAACGAGATCGATGTTGAGATCGAAGTGTCACTAAGACCTACATTTAAAGCGGAAGGTTACCAAGAGGTGATGCCTGAGTTCGAGAAACCGGAAGCTGAAGAGAAAGCGATCGATGAGAAGATCGAAGAGATCCTTACGCAGCAGGCACCATGGGTAAAGATAAAGAGAAAAAGAATGGTGAGAGAAGGTGACATGACACTGATCGACTTTGAAGGTTTCATCGATGGTGAAGCATTCGAGGGCGGTAAAGCTGAGAAGTTCAACCTTCAGATCGGTTCAGGCCAGTTCATCCCTGGATTCGAAGACCAGATCGTTGGTATGAAGTATGAGGAAGAAAGAACAGTAAAAGTGACTTTCCCTGAAGAGTACCAGTCAGCTGACCTTGCAGGAAAAGAGGCTGAATTCAAAGTAAAACTTCATGAGATACAGGAGCAGGTACCTGAAGAGCTTACGGATGAATTGGCACAGAAGATCCTTGGTGGAGAAGAGGGTGCAACGGTTGAAACACTCAAAGAGAGAATCAAGTCTCAACTCGAAAGAGAAGAGATCTCTAAGATCTACCAGTCTGAGCTTAAGCCTAAGATCGTTGAGGCATTGGTAGAGAAGTTCGACTTTGCATTGCCGAACAATATTGTTGAGCAGGAGATCGATGCAAAGATCAACCAAAAAGCGCAAGAGATGAGCGAAGAAGAGCTTAACGAATATAAAGAGAACCCTGAAAAGGTGGAAGCACTCCGTGATGAAGTAAGAGCGGATGCTGAAGCAAGTGTAAAAGCAACGTTCATCGTAGATGAGATCGCGAAAAAAGAGGGTGTAACGGTAGAGGATCAGGAAGTATCTCAAGCACTCTACTATGAAGCGATGATGTCAGGTCAGGATCCACAGCAGATCATCAAGTATTACGAAGAGAACAATCTTCTCCCTGCAGTGAAAATGGGAATGATCGAAGATAAACTCTTTGGTAAACTTCTTGGACTAGATGACTAACTTAAATAGTAAATAGTGGGGAGTAGGTAGTAGATAAGGTAGGGTTGCCAAAGGTAGCTTCTACCAAATAAAAGCATTTTTTACATGCTTGCCAAATCTCCTATCTACTATTTCCTACCTCCTATCTATTAACAAATTTAGTGTATATTTAACCAGTTTTTTAGTAATCTATTTAACTATATACTTAACAAAGGTGACCAAATGAGTTATATCCCATACGTAGTAGAGCAAACCGGTAGAGGTGAAAGATCATACGATATCTATTCACGTCTGCTGAAAGACCGTATCATTATGTTAAGCGGAGAGGTGAACGATCAGGTAGCATCTACGATCGTCGCACAGATGCTGTTTCTTGAAGCACAGGATCCTGACAAGGATATCTATTTTTATATCAATTCTCCGGGCGGTGTGATCACGGCGGGAATGTCGATGTTCGATACGATGAACTATATCAAGCCTGATGTCGTGACGATCTGTATGGGGCAAGCAGCTTCTATGGGTGCTTTCCTGCTCTCTTCAGGGACACCGGGTAAACGTTATGCATTGCCTCATGCACGTATCATGATCCATCAACCGCTTGGTGGAGCCCAGGGACAGTCTACAGATATTCAGATCCAGGCAAAAGAGATACAGAGACTGAAAGACACGCTCAATGAGATATTGTCAAAACAGACAGGCAAAACACTGAAAAAGATCGAAAAAGATACTGACAGGGACTTCTTTATGTCTTCAGAGGAAGCGGTAGAGTACGGTATCATCGATAAAGTATTGGAAAAAAGTTTTTCATAAGTAGGTAATATGGTAAGAGAGATAGTTGTATACCCGGACAAGAGACTGAAGCTTGTATCCAAAGAGGTAGAGACATTCAACGGTGCATTGCATGAGTTGCTCGATGATATGTTTGATACCATGGTAGAGAGTAACGGTGTGGGGCTTGCAGCGATACAGATAGGTATTGACCAGAGAGTATTGGTGATCAATGAACCTGATGAAAATGATGCACAGCTCAAAGAGAATACCCTTGAGATGATCAACCCGGTGATCCTGGAAAAGAACGGCTCTACCAAATACCAGGAAGGGTGTCTCTCCGTTCCCGGATACTATGAGGATGTAGAGCGGTACAAATCGGTCAAAGTAGAGTACATGGACAGAAACGGTAACTCCCATACGATCGAAGATGATGGTTTCTTGGCGATTGCGATCCAACATGAGATGGACCACCTGGATGGAAAAGTCTTTGTAGAGAAACTCTCATTTACAAAACGTAAACGTTTCGAAAAAGAGTGGAAAAAACGCCAAAAAGCCTCCTGATGAGGTAGCAGGGAGCAGATTTTATGGATTGCTTTATTTCAAAATTTTGTTTGCATGATTGTCGGTGCGTGATTAGACACCCTATGCGATAGCGTCTCCGCCTCCCTTTGACAAGCTCAGGGTGAACGGGAAAAAGTAAAAATGATAATTCCTACCTCCTCACTAGCAGCACGGCTGCTCTCTGTTCCCGGTTTTACTGCTCTTCCCCTCCCTTGGATCAATATCTGACACCCACTCTTTTCAATAGCTTCAAAAAAGCAACCAGAATGTAATTAAAAAGTTCCCTTCCTGTAATCAAATCAATTTAGACTAACGGTAAAACAAAAAAAGAAGGAGTGGAGAGTATTATGTATAAAAATGTACTTTATGGTGTTTTGGTCAGCTCGGCTGTGGTTTTTTCAGGGTGTGGAGAGAACAGCTCAAATAATTCAGACAAAGAGAATGAAGAAATTATATCGATTCCCAAGCCTGAATCTCAAACGCTTGAGATCTCTATTATTCATATGAATGACCAACACTCTCACGTGGCTGCAGAGAATATGAGTCTCTACTTTGATGGGAAAAAGGTCAAAGTGGATGTGGGGGGTGCACCGAGAACTACAGCAAAGATCAAGCAGCTTCAGGGTGAAAAAAACAATACACTGACACTCAATGCAGGGGATACTTTCCAGGGAACACTCTACTATTCCCTTTTCAAGGGTGATGCGGATATTGCCATGCTGAACAGTGTGGCATGGGATGCCATGGTACTCGGTAACCATGAGTTTGACGAGGGTGATGCGTTCCTTTCCGACTATCTTAACAAGCTGGACCTTAACAGTTCTCAGATCCTGGCTGCAAATATCGAGGCACCTGAAGGAAACGTACTGGAGAACAGCTGGAGCCCCTATACGATCAAAACATTTCGGAACGGTGAAAAAGTGGGAATCATCGGCATTGATATCTCGCAGAAGACAAAAGTCTCTTCCAGTCCTAGTGATGCGATTATCTTTAAAGATGAAATAGCAACCGCACAGAAATATATCGATGAACTTGAAGGGATGGGGATCAACAAGATCGTACTGCTTTCACATGTCGGCCTGAGCAACGATAAGGATTATGCATCGAAACTTGACGGTGTGGATGTTATCATCGGGGGCGACTCACACTCATTGATGGGTGATTTCAGTGCAGTAGGTTTTGACAGTATTGAAGAGAGCTACCCGTTCGAAACAACGGACAAAGCAGGGGATAAAGTATGTATCGCCCACGCATGGCAATACAACTATATCGTAGGCAATGTAGATGTCTCCTTTGACACTGAAGGTGTGGTAGAGCGATGTACCGGAACGCCGACACTGGTCATGGGTGACAACTTTACCGTAGGCGGGGCAGAGCTGAATGCTACGATGCAGACGCTTGTCACAGAAACGATCGACAGGGATGCAAACCTGGAGATCATCGCTGAGGAGAGTGCTGCAGCTGCAGCGCTCTCGGCATACTCTGATAAGGTTGATGAGCAGAAAGCCACTGTGATCGGTGAGGCCGGAGAGTTCCTTGGTCACAACAGGATCCCTGGGGATAAAAAAGACGGTATAAGTTTCCTTCCTCTAGGTTCGGATATCGCTCCGATCGTCGCAAAGTCATTTTACGACCTAAGTTACCGTGCCGATGCGTGTATCCAGAACGCCGGTGGGGTCAGAGTGGCGATAGAAGAGGGCAATATCACTATGGATACGGCCTATACATTGCTCCCGTTTGCCAATACGCTTTATGAGATCGATATGAAGGGTAGCGAGATCAAGCAGGTACTAGAGGATGCGCTGACAAACTATCTTGATAATGGCGGTTCGACGGGTTCTTTCCCGTATGCCTACGGTTTGAGATATGATATTCATACGGATGCAGCTCCAAAGAGCCGTATCTCCAACCTCGAGATAAAAAACAGGGAAACGGGTCTCTGGTCTGCAATCGATGGTGATGCTATGTATGTGATCGTAACCAATGACTATATCGCTGCAGGAAGAGACGGGTATACGACATTCAAAACGGTACAGGATGAAAGAGGTGCAGGCGTGGATACCTACCTCGACTATGCGATGAGCTTTGTAAGATATGTGGAAGCAAAAGTGGAAAACGGAGAAAAAGTGACCAAACTTCCTACTGAAGACCACCCGATCAAGAGTTTCAATGCGACGCTGGTAAAACTCGGTGCTTTTGAAACAGCTCTTGAAGGGGGAAGCGAGATCGTAGCATATGATGCCGGTTCCAAAAGAATGTTTACGACAAACGGAGAGAAGAATGCTATCGATATCATCGATATCTACACTCTCTCATCACCGTTAAAAGTGAGTTCCATAGATCTCTCTCCTTACGGCACGGGAGTAAACTCGGTAGCGGTGAAAAACGGCGTGGTTGCAGCAGCAGTTGAGAACGGTGATGATATCGTGGGGAAGAAGCAACTGAAAGGTTCCATTGAGATCTTTAATGTTGATGGTGTGCACCAAAAGAGTGTCACTGTCGGATACCTACCGGATATGGTGACATTCAATGAAGATGGCAGCAGGATTGTTGTAGCCAATGAGGGTGAGCCGAACGGTACCTATGAGGTGGACCCGGTAGGTTCAGTAGGTGTGATTACACTGCCTGACTACACCTATGCAGATATCAATTTTTCAGGTGTGGTACTTTCTGATGCCTCAGATGGTACCGCAGTAAGACTCGGAGATACACCAAGCAACGATCAGGCAAAAGATATCGAGCCGGAGTATATTGCCGTAAACGGCAGCTATGCCTATGTGACACTTCAGGAAAACAATGCTTTGGCAAAGATCAACCTGAATGACAACTCGATAGAGTTTGTAAAGTCTTTCGGTGCAAAGAGCTGGGAAGCTGACTCCGGAAACAGGATCGATATCGAAGAGGAGGGTGAGATCAAGATGAAGTCCTATGCCGGACTTTTCGGTCTCTATCAGCCGGACTCTATCGCCGCGTATGAGATAAACGGAACCTCTTATCTGGTCACAGCAAATGAAGGTGACGGCAGAGAGTATCTTTATGCTGTAGATGCAGAAGATGAAGCAGCGTGTGACAACCAAGGTGGTGACTGGGATGACGGTGAGTGCCTGATGGAGAGCCATGTAGATGAAAAGAAGATCAAAAAACTCGATCTGGATCCTTTGATCGCAGATGCGTATACGGATGAAAATGACCTTAAGGTGATGACTGACCTCGGTGACACGGATCATGACGGTGATTATGACAAACTTTATTCTTACGGTGCCAGAAGTTTCTCTATCTGGGATACCAACGGTGATATTGTATTCGACAGCGGAGATACGATCAGTAAAACCGTAGCACTTTACCAGCTAGGACTCTTTAACCAGGATGAGGGTGAGATGGACGGAAGAAGCGGGAATAAAGGTGCTGAGCCTGAAGCATTGACCGTAGGTACGATCAACGGCAGGAGCTATGCATTTGTAGGACTTGAGAGACAAAATGCGATTATGGTATTTGATATCACGGTACCGACTGAAGCGGCATTTGTCGATTATGTCATCACGGAAGATGAGGGTGATATCTCGGCTGAAGGGATGAAGTTTATTCCTGCATCCGAGTCTCCAAACGGCAAAAACCTTCTGCTGGTCTCTTATGAGGTAAGCGGTTCCACCGTTGTCTATGAGGTGATGAGATAAGTTTGCACACTGAGAGACTCCGGTGTGCAGTTGCTGCATCCGTCGTGCAGCAACTTTTCTAGAGAGCGATAGAACAAATGATGGAAAGTAAGAGTAGCATTCGAGAAGCTTCTCCCTGCTACTTACTACTGCAATTTATACTCCCTGCGCGATCATCGCATTGGCTACACGTTTAAAACCGAGGATATTGGCTCCGGCAGAAAGATCCATATCGAGGTTATACTCATCACAGGTTTTTTTGATGTCTTTGTAGATCTTTGACATGATCTCCTTGAGTTTTTCATCGACTATTTCCTTATTCCAGTAGTGGAGTGCACTGTTTTGGCTCATCTCGAGAACAGAGACTGCTACGCCTCCCGCATTGGCAGCTTTTGCGGGAGCAAACATAATGTTATTTTTCATAAAACGTTCGATACCTTTCGATGTGGTAGGCATATTGGCCCCTTCCGCAACGATCTTTACATCATTATCGATCAGTTTCTGTGCACTCTCCTCTCCCAGCTCATTTTGTGTGGCACAGGGAAAGGCGGCAAAACAGGGAATATCCCATACATAGCTTCCTTCTTCGTACGCTTCTCTTGCGACATAGTTGGCGGTTTTCTTCTTTTTGGCATAGGTAGCCAGGGAAGCACGTTTTTCGAGTTTGACCTCTTTGAGCAGGGCCAGGTCGATACCGTTAGGGTCATGGATCGTTCCTGTAGAGTCCGAACAGGTTACAGGGATGGCACCGATATCGTAAAGTTTTTCTATCGCATGGATCGCTACATTACCGCTTCCGCTGATCGTGCAGATCTTCCCTTTCAGTGTCTCATCCATATCTTCAAGGAGTGTCTGTGTAAAGTAGATCAGGCCATATCCGGTAGCGGAGATCCTCCCTTCACTCCCTCCCAGTGCTATAGGCTTTGAGGTAATGATACTGTTATAGCTGTTGGTAAGCATTTTATACTGGCCAAAGAGATAACCGACTTCACGCTCTCCTACGCCGATATCTCCTCCGAGTATATCGATATCTTCCCCGATACTATTGTAAAAGGCAGTCATAAATGCCTGACAGAACTTCATGATCTCCTGATCACTTTTTCCTTTGGGGTCGAAGTCTGCGCCTCCTTTTGCCCCTCCGATATGCAGCCCGGTAATCGCATTTTTGAAGATCTGTTCAAACGCAAGGAACTTAAGGATATCGGGATTGACCGAGGGATGAAACCGTACACCGCCTTTGTAGGGTCCCAGAGCATTATTGAACTGTATACGGTAACCGTTGTTTACTTGGATATGGTTATTGTCATCCAACCACTCGATCTTAAAACGGATCTCTCTGTTTGGATAGATCATTCTATCAATGATATTGTGTTCAAGATACTGGGGGTTTTCCTTCATAAAAGGTTTGATAGCAGTGAGCACCTCTTCGATCGCTTGAAAAAATGTAGTATCTGACTGACAGTTACTCTGTCTGGCAAGCTTCATCGCCTTTTCAATATATTTCAAGTTTCATCCTTTTACTTAGAGTCTATAGGGTGATATTATAGTAAAAGTTTACAACGGATTGATAATGACATCCTCCGCTTTTCTAAAAATATTACAATATGACATATTTTTCAATCTTCTTACCAGAATGTGCCACACTAAATGTATGAATGCAAAAGCAGATAGTGGTACTCCACCAAAAGCAGACGCAAGAAAAGATGTGATCGTCAACCGACTGACCTGTGCGACATTAGAGGGGGTGAATGCACAGGTGATAGAGGTAGAAGCAACCTTTACCAAGGGACTGCCGGGATTTTCAGTGGTTGGCTTAGCATCAAGTGATATCCAGGAGGCAAAAGAGCGCTGCAAGTCGGCACTTCTGACGAACGGGTTCACCTTTCCTCCGTTGAAAGTGACGGTAAATCTCAGTCCTTCGGATATCTCCAAGAAAGGCACTCATATCGATCTTGCCATAGCACTGCTGATCGCACTGCACAAAACCGATATCCAGGAGGAGGGGCTCTATGTCTTCGGTGAGCTCGGTTTGGACGGAAGGGTGAAAACAAGTTCCATGCTCTTTCCGCTCATCCTTTCGCTCAAAGAGCAGGGATTGATCAGGCGGGCGATCGTTCCCAAAGAGGCGATCGGTTACCTTTCACATATCTCCGGTGTGGAGTTTATTACAGTAGAGACACTGAACGAAGCGATCACGATCTTTAATGAAGGTGCATTTGCTGCCAATACACAGCGGTTTGACTATAGAAGTGAGACTTTTACATTGGGGAATATACCCTACTATTATGAAAAAAAGTATGAGAGTGACTTTAGTGATGTAAAAGGGCAGCGTATCGCCAAACGTGCTTCACTGATCGCAGCAGCAGGGATGCATAACTTTCTGATGGAGGGGAGTCCGGGATGCGGGAAGAGTATGATCGCCAAACGACTCAAAGATATTCTTCCTCCCCTGATAGAAGAGGAGATCCTCTCTATTGCCAAACATCAGTTTCTAGATGGGATGACACCCCATTTCTCAGCAGTTAGACCGATCAGGGCGCCGCACCATACCGCAACTTCCGCTTCGGTATTCGGCGGCGGTTCAACACAGGCAAAGATCGGTGAGGTGGCCCTGGCGCACAAGGGGATCCTCTTTTTTGATGAACTGCCGCACTTTAGTAAGCAGGTACTTGAAGCACTCAGGGAGCCGCTGCAGGATAGGAGGGTGCATATCGCCAGGGTGAATGCGAAGATCGAGTATGAGGCAGATATCATGTTCGTCGCGGCGCAAAACCCCTGTCCATGCGGGAATCTGCTCTCCAAGACCAAGGCCTGCCGTTGCAGTGAAATGGAGATCAAGCGGTATCAGAACAAGCTTTCCGACCCATTCTTGGACAGGATCGATCTTTTTGTCGTCATGCAGGAGGTGAGCAGCGAGGACAGGGGTGATGTCACCTCTGCGCAGATGCACCGATCCGTCCTTGATGCATTCAAAAGTCAGAAAGTACGCGGGCAGGAGCGACTGAACGGAAAGCTGAGCGAAGAAGAAATAGAGACGTACTGTATCCTGGATAGCGAAGCAGAAAAGATACTTGACGGTGCGATACAGAAGTTCGCGCTCTCACACCGCTCCATTGCCTCGATCAAAAAAGTGGGGCGCACCATCGCAGACCTGAACAGCCATGAGAGGATAGAGAGAGCGGATATGCTTGAAGCACTCAGTTATCGAAGGAGGCGCTAGATGTCACGTATCCATACACTGCATAAGCATGACAAACCCAGAGAGAAGCTCCTTGCGAAAGGGGCTCAGTCACTCAGATCATATGAGTTGCTCGCTGTGCTTCTAGGAAGCGGCACACAGGGTAAAGATGTGATCAAACTCTCCAAAGAGATCGAAAAGATCTTCGAGAGTGATTTTGAAGGGCTGAACCTGGAGAGGCTTACGTCGATCCACGGCCTGGGTGACGCCAAGGCGATGCAGATACTCTCTGCCATAGAACTGAGCCGCCGCTACCTGATCAAGCAGAACATCAAGATCACCTCGGCAGAAGATGTTCACAGGGAGCTTGCTGCCTATGTGAATAAAAAACAGGAACACTTTATCGTTGTGACCCTTGACGGTGCGAACCATATCATCGATAAGCGCGTGGTCTTCGTCGGCACGCTCAACCAGTCACTCGTCCACCCCAGAGAGGTATTCGCCGATGCGATCTGCGACCGTGCCGCCTCCATCATTATCGCACATAATCACCCCAGCGGCCAGCTTTTTCCGAGTGATGCAGACAGGAGGATCACCCGGCGCCTTAAAGAGGTGGCAGAGATGGTCGGGATCGAACTGCTGGACCATGTGATCCTCTCCAAAGAGGGGTATTACAGTTTTGATGAAGAGGGGATGTTGTAAGTCTGGTAGATTTGGAAAAGAAATAGGGATAAACTGGTACGGAATATGATAATTCCGTTCGTGCTGAGCCTGTCGAAGCATCGGAACAAACGGAATAGATAATTGATGAGGTAAATATATGTTTTGGGTTTATATACTTGAGTGTGCAGACGGCAGTTATTATACCGGACATACAGATGACCTTGAAATAAGATTTTTACAGCATCAAAATGGAGAGATAAAAAGTAGCTACACTTTTAAGCGTCGTCCGGTTCAATTGGTTTTCTCTCAGGAATTTACTACAAGAGAGGAAGCATTGGCATCGGAGAGACAGATCCAAGGATGGAGTCGCAAGAAGAAAGAAGCGATGATGAGAGATGACTGGCAGGAGGTATCAAGACTTGCCAAATCCAAAAATAATTAATTCCGCTCGTGGTGAGCCTGTCGAACCATGAGATTGAAGTTGTTGCCCTTCGACAAGCTCAGGGCGAACGGTGAAATTTTAGGTTCGGAATGAATACGTTCTGGTACGGAATATGATAATTCCGTTCGTGCTGAGCCTGCCGAAGTATGTTTTCCTGCCTCTACGGCTACACTTCGTTCTGACCGTTCCGGTTCCGAAGCTACAAAGTCAAAGCAGTTGGACTTTGCTTAACGCTTCTCATCCTTCGACAAGCACAGGGTGAACGGGGAGGGGTGAGATTCCGGACCAAGTCCGGAATGGCTGCTGAGATATTAAAATACCGAACAGACCGCTTTGGTCACGATAAATCCGCCGATAAGCAGCCATGCGAACATCGCTGAGGCTGTATAGATCGGTGCGAGTCCGAGTCCTTTGAACTTCGCGAAGCGTGTTCCCATACCGAGGGCCGTCATCGCCATTGTCAGAAGGAAGGTATCGATCTCATTGATCACACCAACGATGTTTTCGGGAACAAGGTGCAGTGAGTTGAACCCTGCCACACCGATAAAGTAGACGGCGAACCAGGGGATCACAAGTTTCACTTTCTCTCCAGCACCGCCCTCTTTTTTGGCACTGTAGCTGAGGTAGATACCGAGGATGATCAGCATCGGTGCGATCATGATCACTCTTGTCATCTTCACGATCACAGCTGCATCGGCCATCTCTTTTGGTGAACCTGGGACCGAGGCAGGTACGGCAACGACCTGTGCCACTTCGTGGATCGTACCACCTACATAGATACCGAACTCTTTGGCCGTCATGTGGAGGAACCCTGCAGCCGGCTCGATGATCGCCGTGTAGAGTACGGGATAGAGGAACATTGCGATCGTACCGAAGAGGACAACCATTGAGACAGCGATCGCTGCTTTGTACTCTTCAGACTTGAGTACAGGTTCTGTTGCCAGTACGGCAGCAGCACCACATACAGAGGCACCTGAAGCGGTGAGCATCGAGGTGTCTTTCTCCATACCGAAGATCTTGTGTCCCAGCCATGTACCGAGGATAAAGGTAGAAGCCAGCATGATCAGTGAGACAAGGAATCCGGCCATCCCTACATCGATGATCTCCTGGAAGGTGAGTCTAAACCCGTAGAAGACGATCGCAAAACGGAGGATCTTCTTCGCTGAGAAGGTGATCCCTCCCTGCCATGCTTCAGGTGTCTGGTTATGCAGGGTATTGGCATAGAAGATACCGATAACGATACCGATGACCAGAGGAGAGATACCCAGTGCCTGTACCGCAGGGAATGTGGAGATGAATGTCGCCGCTGCAGCAAATATCGCTACAAAGAGGATACCGCTCATAGTATCTTTTCGTTTTTCAGGTGAAAATGGCATATGTTTCCTTTATAATATTTAATTATTGGAATTATACTGATTTTTAGGTATACTTTCAAAATCAATTAAATTGAACAAAAATTTAAATATTATCAATTATAAATATTATAAGGGAAGTTTATTATGAAATTAACACTGAGACAGATGGAGATCTTTATCAATGTGGTTGCTTCAGGTCACCTGACCAATGTAGCCAAGGAGATGAATCTGAGCCAGTCGGCCATTTCTATGTCTATCAAGGAGCTGGAGAATATTCTGGGACGGCCGGTGTTTGATCGTATCAATAAAAAACTGGTGCTCAATGAAGTGGGAAGAGCCTTTTATAAAGAGGTCGAACCGATCTATCGTAAGCTTTCCGATATAGAATTTGAGTTCAAGAATTCAGAAAACAAGGGAGTGATCCGTGTGGGGGCAAGTACCACGATCGTGGACTATCTGATGCCCTCCATCATCTGTAGTTATATGAGTGCCTACCCTGATGTAAAGATCACACTTAAAGAGGGGAATACCAAAGAGATCGCACACATGATCGAGGAGGGAACGATCGATATCGGTTTTGTGGAGGGATTTGTGCAGGGATCGGATATCGTGAAAGAGAAGATCGGTGTGGATGAACTGATCGTGGTCACGGCAGATAAAACACTTGCCCAAAAACCTGTCTTTATCGATGAGATCGCCAATCAGCGCTGGGTATTGAGAGAGCCGGGGTCGGGAACAAGAGAAGTGTTCCTTGACTATATCAAAGAGAAGGTTGACGGTCTCAACATCTTTTTGGAGCTTGGGCATACCGAATCGATCAAGAGTATTCTTAACAACCGTTCCTGCCTTACCTGCCTCTCCAAAATCTCAGTAGAGGAAGAGCTTAAAAGCGGTAGGCTTTTTGAGGTACCTGTGAAAAACTTTGATTGTAAAAGAGACTTTTTGATGATACACCACAAAGACAAGTATCAGAGTTCCCTATTTGAAAAGTTTGTTTTCTTCTCCCGTAAATTGATGGTACAGATGATCGAGGAGCAGAGATGCGCCATTGACCTGGCAAAAGAGCTAAAGAAGTCGTTGTAGGGCCTCTTCGTACTCTTCTGGGTGATTGAGGTTCAAAAACGGCACGCTACTCTCAAATCTTACCTTTTTTGTATTCACATGCTCAAGCAGAGTAGTGAGACGGTGCTGCTCCTTCTTAAGCATCTTCTTTGCTTCCGGCAGTATAGAACGTCTGTAGATCCCGCATAGCGGTTCGACGCCGTTTGGCGTTTCCGCCACGATACTGTCATAGTTTTCTCTCTCCTCCTTCATTAAGCGCCCAATCACATCCTTGTCGACAAACGGTGCATCGACACTGAGGATAAATACCTCGGAAGCATCGAGGTTCTCAAAGACCGATATCAGTGCGGCAAGGGGTGAATGGACAGTATAGTTGTCCGGAACTATTGGGCATTCGAAGTCAAACTTGTCTGACTTTGCCGAGAGGTAGACCCTTTCAAACAACCGGCCAAGACGACGGTACTGATACTCGCTGAGTGAAGCGTACCCGGCAAAGGTAAGCAGTGATTTATCCTCTCCCATGCGAGAGCTTTTCCCTCCGGCAAAGATCACAGCAGGCATTCTATACATCGGCTTCTATCCTCTCTCTGCGTTTCTGATGGAGATAGAGTGCTCCTGCACCCATGAGCGTAATGATCGCTTCATAGAGAAAGAGGTTCTCTCCGTAGAGCTTTCCTGAGAGGAAGGCCCCCACTGAACCACCAAGACCAAAAGCGATCCCCAGGAAAAACTGCTGCGCAAGCTTCTTTTGCGTATAGAGGGAGTAGACATAGGTGATAGCAGCGGTATGGTAGAGCGCAAAGCTCACTGCATGCAGTGACTGTGAAGCAAATGTCAATGGCAGTGAATCGGGATAGAGCCAAAGGATCGTCCATCGCAATGCAGTGACCAGCATAGCAAACTGTAAAATACGCAGTAGATTGCGTTGAAGCAACGGTCCCTGAAAGTAGAGCATCAGGATCTCACACACTACACCAAAGCTCCACATCCAGCTGGTCACCTCCAGTGAAACACCATGTGCAGTCTCATAGATGGTAAAGAAGTTGTAAAAGCCTCCAAATCCTACCTGCATCAAGAAGGCTGAAACCCAGAATGCCCAGTAGGTTGAGAGTGAAAAACTTTTGTCAGATTTACTTGCAGTGTGCGGTGCCTGGTCGTAACGTACCAGCATAGCACCACAAAGCAGGGTGATGAAAGTCACCGAACTGAGATAGTAAAATGCCGCTTCCGGGGTTTCCAGTACACGGCCGAGCCAGAGTGCGATCCCGGTAAAGCCGAGCGACCCCCATAGACGTACTTTACCATAGTCGCTTTTCTTCAGTGAGGAGAGTGCGATCGTCTCGACATAGGGCAGGGAGACCCCTACAGCTGCACCAAAAAAGAGATTGGCAAGCAGATAGAGCCAAAAAGTGTGTGCAGTGGTAATAAAAAGCAGTGTGGCGATCAGGGTAAAAAAGAGCGAGAGGATATAGACCCTCGGTGTCAAAGTCAAAAAGTGGCGGAAAGCAAAAGGAAGCAAAAAGCGCATAAAGGGGGCCGCCATATAGATGATACCCACTTCAAAGGTTGTATATCCAAGCTCCGTAAGCACTTTTGGCATGAAGATGACATAGACGCCTACACCTGCAAAGTAGAAGAAGTAGTAGGCACTCATCAGGAGTGCAAAGAGGCTTCTGATCGGATAGGTCTGTGTCATGATTTACGGATCACGGCAGTATGGCTGAGTAGATCATGCAGGGTTTTCGCATCTTTTCTAAAGAACATCATTACCCATCCGATGACCGAGAAAAAGGAGAGCAGGGCACAGAGGTTTCGAAACAGAATGATGAACAGTGAAGGCTTTTCTCCTGTTCCCTCATCGATCAGCATAAGATCATAGGCACGATACCCCGGGGTTTGTGCGCTCTTGGAAAGAAAGAGTGTCTGTACGATCACCAGCGGCAGAAGAATATAGACCCACCCCAGCATCTTCTCTTCTCCAAACGCCTCTCTGCCTCCCATCACCAGATAGAAGACAATATACATAATAGGCATCAAAAGCATAAAGCTGTCGGTGATAAATGCTTTGACTTTCTCTCCCCGAGAAGCATAGGGATAGGCAAAAGAGGAGTCTCTCTGCAGTGTCTGCTTCTCCCCTTTTTTCTGTTTGATATCCCTGAAACGCTTTTTCTGTTTATTAGCCATTAAAAGTCCCATACGAGAGCAGCGTAAGGCCCTTTGAAATCTACATCGATGGCGAGGTTGGCACCCAGGTCATTATCTTCCAGGTGGATGATACGATACCCCCCTTCTATCCCCAGTCCCATACCAAAGGTATAGCGCAGTGTGAAGAGTGCATCATACATGGCAGCACCTTCATAGCTGATCGCATTGAGTTCGGCCTGAAGCATAAGGTCTGTGGTCGGTAGCTCAAAACGTGTTTTCAGATAGACCATCGGGATCCATTCGTCATACTCTGCTTTCTCCGGTTCATACTCATATTGCTGCATCATCATTGTAGTTCTGGTTTCTACCGTGATATCTCCGTAGACATGACGCAGGGTTATTCCTGTATCAAGGCTGACCCAGTTGTCGAGCAGTTCGTAGTAGAGTGTGACATCGAAAGCCTGCATATCCATTTTGTTGTAGATATCTCCCGAAAAGCCGCTGATGCCTCCCCAGGTGAAGTTACTGACCTGTCCCGAACCTTCATGCGAGAGATCGCTGTACTCCAGTTTGACATTGGGGAGAAAGAAGACAGGATGCTCAAAATAGGCTTTGAAGAAGAGATCTTTGGACTCTTCCCAGTGAAGCGTATCTTCAACAGAAGTTCTGGCCTCTGAATCGTAGAAATCATAGGTTGCAAACCCTTTGGGTGTATGGCTGTATCCCCCCAGAGAGAGTTCTCCACCGATAGTGTCTGCGTTGATCGGAATAGAAATAAGCAGGGTTGAAAAAACTGTTTTTACAAGAGTTCGAATCATTATTAGGCTCCTCCTAGGCTCATACTGAAGATAGGTAATAGCATCGCAGCTACGATGACCCCGACAACAAGCCCGATAAAGAGCATCATCGCCGGTTCAAGCAAGCTTAGCAGCAGTTTGAGCCTCTCTTCATTTTCTTCAGTATAGAGTTTTGAAATATTATTTAAGATATGTGCAACCTCACTGGACTCTTCACCAAGTGCCAATGACTGCATAAAGTTGCGTTTGGGTCTGAACCCTCTGGTCATCTGCAGAGCATTGGAGAGTTTGTTCCCCTCCATCACCTTCACGGCTGCGGTTTCAAAGAGTTCTTTCAGGACACTGTTGCCAAATGTTGCCGTAGAGAGTTTTACTGCATGTGCATAGGAGACCCCGGAATCCAGCATTAGTGAGAGGATATAGGAGAAGCGTCCGAGCTCATGGTTCTGTATCAGTGTGCCTATGACGGGAACATGCAGCCATACTCTATCCACCAGCCGGTGGAAGGGTTGAAAGTACTTATAGGCAAGTTTATAGCCGATCACTGCCAGAAGAAAGCTGACTAGAATGGCGATATAGTGCTGTGTCAAAAAGTTGCTGATCCCGAGTACAAACTGGGTGATACCGGGAAGCTCCTGGTTATTGTCCTCAAAGATACCGACGATCTTGGGTACGACAAAAGAGATCAGAAAGCCGGTCATCCCTATCGCTACGATAAAGATAAAAAGCGGGTAGACCATGGCATTCCCCACCTGTTTTTTGATCTTGTTCTGTGCGGAGAAGAAGTTTCCCATATTGACAAGCACCTCCACCATTTTTCCGCTCTGTCCTGCAACATTGAGACTCTGCAGGAAAAACTCAGGAAGGGTATAGACCTTTTGGGTTTGGAGTGCATTGTAGAGCGATTTCCCCTCATCGATCATGGTTTTGATAGAGTTGAGAAAGGAGACATACTTCTTCTCCCCCTCATGCTGGTTCTCCAAGAGCTTGATCGCAGTCAGTACTGTCATCCCGGAGTTGAGGTAGGAGGAGAGCTCCTTGGCAAAGGTACTGAGAAGTTCACCGGGCATCACTCTTTTGGAGAGAGACTCCATGGAGAGCTGTTTTGTCGGCGCCAAACTCTCATAATAGATATTTAGTGAACGGAGCTTCTGTGCTGCCTCGTCATGCGATGCGGCTGTCACTGTACCTTTGACTTTTTTACCGGTATTATCAAAGCCTTTATATTTAAAAAGCATTTGTTTGAGCATCCTTGGAGTAGTGAGTTCTTGTTAGCATTATAGCTTGTTTATCTAAGAGGAATAAGCGTTTTCAGAGCAGGTTTTCAAGATGATGAATTCTAAAATGAATTCAGTTTAAAATGAAAATAACTGGAAGAGTATTGATCTTTAAGGATCACCCGGGTCACTTCGGCATTCAGGGTACTCCCCTCGGGAGAGGGGAGTGTGAGAGGCTCAGGTACGATGATCTCCCTGGTGATCTTTTTGAGGATCGTTTTGCTTTCATCATCCATACCCTTAAAGTGGGGACGAAGCAGTTCGTATGCATTTTTCTCTTTTTTGTCGTATTTTGCACTCTCTTCGAGCAGATAAAAGGAGTCAAGAAAAGCAGCTTTGTTCCGCTGGGAGAGATAGACGGCATTCTCTTCAGTCCTTGAAGAGATCTCCATGAGCGAGAGTACGACAAACGAGATAATCATTACCGAGACAATGACCTCGATCAGAGTGAAACCGGCACGTTGCTGTTTGAGTGGTGTGCTCGCCATTAGTAAAAATCCCCCGTACCTGATACCAGTTGGGTATCTTTCAGCCAGAGCGTTTTGGCTGCATCAAGAGAATCGACCTTTTGCGGCTTTCCAAAATAGGAAGGGAGATAGAAGACACCCCCAGGCGTATCAAGCACCGCTTTGGTACTGCTGCCGTTTGGATAGAAGTCGAGTTTCAGGCAGACCTTTTTGTCGTTATATCTGCCATATTCGGCAAGAGAGAGTTGATTGTAGGCATCGAGCAGATAGACCTCAGTATCTTGAAGGTTGACACCGTTCTCATAAGGCTCAAAATCGCCCTGCATACCCTGTTTGAGATAACAGCTTTTACATTTATCGATACATAAAAATGTGCTCTTCCCGTTCAGCATCCCGGCATCAGAGAGTGAAGATTTGAGTGTAAGCGGGGTCAAGGCCTCCGGTTTCTCCTCCGCTTCACTGAAGTAGGTAAAGACCAGTGCATAGATCATCACGATCAGAAAGATTACGATCATCAGTTCAAGAAGTGTAAATCCTTTCCGAAACGTCTGCATACTATCCGGTACTACTTCTGACACTCTTTGGTGTAGAAGATATCACTGGCGTACTCTTCTCCGCCCTCTTTTCTGTCGGTCCCGAAGCTGATAAGTTCTACGTTGCCGCCTTCATTGATATAGACAAAAGGTGTCTGCCATGCATCTTTTGGAAGGCGCTCCATATAAGGTTTCGGACGATAGTTCGGATACTTGTCCGCATCCGGGTTGGAGAGAAGTGCTTCGATCCCCTCTTCTGTCTCAGGAAAGCTACCGTTGTCCAGTCTGAACATATCCAGGGCTTTTTCGATCTCTGCCATCTGGATACAGACCTGGTCTCTTTTTGCTTTATCCGCCGAATCCATCAGTGAAGGTGCGACCATACTGACAAGCAGCCCCAAAATAGCGATAACTATCAGCAGTTCGATCAATGAAAATGCCTTTCTGAGATTTGGTTGTTGATTCATAATTATTAAGTCCTTGCATTATTTCTTTTGTTATAATAACTAAAATTGTGAACAAATTCTACTTCAACAGAGCTTTTATATGGATAAACCCTGGTTTTACCGGCAGAGGAAAGGTATCGCCCTTTTAATCACTCTGATCACGATAGCTGTTATGATGGTGCTGGTAGGTACACTGGTCAGTGCCTTGGGAAGTGTCCAAAAAGACTCCAGGGATACCGCTTCACTGCTTCAGGCCAATGTCTACTATACAAATATCGTGAATATCTTTAAAAAGATCAAGGAAAAAGAGACACTCCTCTCTACGCTCTACCAGACACCTGTTCCTTTTGCGACAGAGGAGGAGAACTTTTTTATGACAGTGGGGTGCCGTCCTCTTGCCAATGGGATCAATATCAACTGGCTGGGGTTGGAGAATGATACCAAAATGTATCCAAACTATGCTATAACCCAAAAACTTTTTGATGCGATCGCCGCTACGTACAATCTTTCAGATCCGATAATGTTGGAAGAGATGCTGCTTGAGGCGATACGCAGCGATGGCAAATTTCAACAGAAGTTTCATAGTAGACTCCTGCAAAAAAGCGGTATAATCAACTATCAGCAATTTGCACAGATCATAGAGAGGTATCAACTCGAAGCTGATGATGCGATCGTGACAACTGTACCTTGGGAGAAGCTCTTCTCTTTTACTAAAGAAGCAAATGTGACAGACGGGGATTACATGTCTGCAGAAGCCGTATCGGTACTGTTTGACATGGAACTCTCTGCAGTCGAAGAGGAGTGGGTACCGGGCAGCGGCGCGTTAAAAGCGTTTACACAGAGCTATAATCTGAAGTATGATAAGAAGATTTTTGCACAAAAATTTGTAGAGCAAGCAGTGTGTGAGGTGATATATACGTATGCGGATGAGCCTTATAAATTTACATTCGTATATAGTCAAGGAGAGGTAAAACATTTTGAATTTTTTGGAAGACAATAAAAAGCTCGTATTGGTTCACCGATCAATGCCGAAGATGGAGACAGAACAACCGGTCAATGTGATACTGACTCCGCAGTTTTATACGCTGAAAAAAGAGATCCTTCCTGTTAAGTTTGCCTATCAGGCAAAAAAGATCGCAGCGTCTCTCTTTGAAGGTATGCTGGAAGAGGGAAAAAACTATGAGTATTTTGTTTTTAAAGAGGGAGAGCAGTGGGTATTTATCGCCTATAGCCTGGAAGAGATCACGGCATTTTTTAAAAGCAAGGGTCTCTCTCCCGAATCTGTCTCAAAGCTTTTTTTTGCACAGCAGGCTCTCTCTGCTTTCACACAGCCCTATCTTTTAAGTGACAGGGAGGTACTGACGGTACTGGATGATACGGTGGTGGTCATGCCGAGATCTGCGGCAGAAGATGAAGCAGTGAAGAGGAAGCTGGATATCCCGAATCCTTCGAAAAGTATTGCACTGCAGAGTAGCTATGCGTCACTGCTGAGTTTTAGACAGTCTTTAGGGTTCGCCGCTGTATTTATACTCTTTGCAGTACTCTTCATCGTAGAAGGGGTACGGTATGGAGGAGATACAGAAGCGGAGAGAAAGGAGCTTGAAAGTTTGATCGAAGCGAACCCCTCACTGTCGAGTCAGTATACAAGAAAAAATATCACAACAAAGTATCAGAAGATAGACCAGATAGAACGGAAAAAAAGGGAAGCGGTGAAGAGCGCCATAGGCATCGTCTACCAGGGGGTAGAGTTAAAGGGGCTCCATATAGATGACAAAGGCTTTTACGCAGATTATGCGGTCAAAGAGAGTAGAACGATCAAACGAATGGAGCGTGATGCCAAAAAAGCGAACTTTACCGTCCAGAAAACCTCCGATGGCATAAAAGTAGAGGGAAGACTATGAATTTCAGACGATATCAAAATGAACTGATTGCAGGTTTGTCCCTTGTGATGATGCTTGGTGCGCTTCTTTTCAAGCAGGGGCAGATCAGTGGACAGGAGGAGCGCATGGAGAAACTGCAGGGTGCTGTCTCGGAGATGAAAGAGGTGGTTGCACTGAAAGAGATATGGGGATCCAAAGCGCTCGACAAAAAAGTGACAGCACTGCAGAGCGTCGTACCCTCCGAAAAAGTAAAATGGCAGCAAAGAAACAAAAAAGTGATCGCAAGTTATCAGGGGCTCAGTGTCAACGAGCTCAACAGCCTCATGAAAAAACTACTCAATATGGGAGTGGAGATACAGCTGTTTGATGTGAAAAAAGTGAATGCACTTTATGATGTGGAGCTAAGATGCAAATGGTAAAAAAGATAGTGACGGTCATTGTTGTGTTGTGGCTGGCCGTGATCGTGATGATGCCCAAGCAGGAGATCTACTATCTTCTTGAACAGGAGTTGGCAAAAAACGATATCAAAATCAGTTCTGAAAAGATCGGCGAGGGCTGGTTCACTTTCACTCTCAAAGAGCCTTCTATCTATGTGAAAGGGATCAAGGTTGCCACAGTAAAAGAGATAGAGCTTTTCACTCTGCTCTTTTATACCAGGGGGACACTCGAAGGTCTGCAGCTTGACCCTTCTCTGGAACGCTTCGCCCCAAGAGAGATCGATCACGCCGTAGTGACACACAGTGTAGTGAACCCGATGAATATGATCATCGATGCGAATGGTCTGTTTGGAGAAGCTGCAGGAAGCGTGAATGTGATGGAGAGAGGGATCAGGATGAAGTTTTCTCAGCGTAAAAATCTTGGAATGTTGAGCTCAAAACTGAAAAAAGATGGTGAAGGTTGGCTATATGAAACATCTTTTTAAGTCCGAGAGAGTGAAGCAGGTCTTACTTGTTGTGGCCGTACTGCTTTTTGTGAAGTTGGCATGGGTCGTAGTCTCTTTGATCTGGCTGCCTACCAAAGGCGTAGAGTATAGTGAAGATAAGGGGGTGAAAAACCTCTACTATAGAGTCAGGTTAACTGCAGACAGGCAACCCAAAAAGGTGGTAAAGAAGAAGGTGATACCCCAGGCAAGTATCAAAGATATCGATCTTTTGGGGATCTACAGCGCTTCGGATATTACGGTCGTGACCGTAAGGTACAAAAGAAAAACCAAAGTACTCTCCCGGGGTGAAACGGTCAATGGTTTTGTACTGGAAGGAGCGGGAAGCGACTATGCGACATTCAGCAAGAACGACAAGCTCTATAAGGTGACACTGCTGAAACCCAAGAAGCGTAACCAGGGCAGTGGTAGTATTACGACCGTAAAAAGTGACAAGAAGGTCAGCCGAAAAAAGGCTGAAGAAAAGGAGCAAGCAGTTTCCGGAGAAATCGTTGATGCAGGAGATAGAAGGATCATTGACCGGTCACTGATCACGCATTATGCTTCGAACATGGGAGATATCTTTAAGGATATCGGGATCAAGGATATCAAAGAGGGTGATGCTGTCAAAGGTTTTCAGGTAAGCTTTGTACGCAGAGGAAGCCACTTTTCCAAACTGGGTCTAAAAAGAGGGGATATCATCAAGTCTGTCAATGGACAGGAGATCAACAGCTACAATGCTGCCTTTGGTATCTATAAAGAGATTCAAAATATAGAAAATCTGACACTGGTCATCGTCAGAGACAATCAAGAGATGGAGTTAGAGTATGAAGTTAACTAAGATGATTTTAGGGATGCTGTTGATCCTTTCCGTGGGATTACATGCAGAAGAGGAGACAGTTGAGGTCAATTTCCGTGATCTGAGTGTCAGAGATTTTGTGGAGATGGTGTCCAAAATTATGCAGAAAAATATTCTTATCGAAGAGCAGTTGAAGGGGAAGGTCAATTTTGTCTCTACCAAACCCATCAAAAAGAGCTCTCTCTTTACCTTGACCAATGTGATACTGAGCAGTAAAGGATTGACACTGATAGACCAGGGTGAGTTTTATCGGGTGGTCAAGAGTAACGATGCTGCCAGTGAAGGGGTGCCTGTCAGCGGAAGTATCAAGGGTGATACGATGAGAACCGTGATGTTCCCGCTGCAAAACAGCAATGCTGCGGTCGTGCGTGCCAAGATCAAGCCGCTCTTGAACAGAAGCGATAAGGTGATCTCATTTAAGGAGAACAATGTACTGGCGGTGACAGCACAACCAAGGACACTCGCTTCCATCTCCAAGGTGATCAAAGCAGTGGAGGAGCGGGGAGAGAAAACCTCTGTTGTGGTGAGGTTGCAGAACTCCAGCGTCAAAGATATCTTCTCCAATGCCAGCAATATGGCCAAAAAGTTGTTCCCGCATACGATCGAGAGCGAGAAGGTCGATATCTTTGAGGACGGTGCGACAAACTCTATCATCCTTGTGGGGAAACCGGAAAACACCAGACGTATGATCAAGTATATCAAACAGCTCGATATCAAAGGAGAAAGTGTCACCCAAAAGATGTACGTTGTCAGGCTGAAAAACTCCAACGTCGAGGAGATGGAAAAGATCCTGAGCCAGCTCATCTCGCAGATGAATAACATGACACCGGATAAACCTGCCAAAAAAGGGGAGAAACCTAAAAAGGCAATGGTGGTTTCTGATGTAGAGAGAAATGCACTGATCATCCTTGCCACTTCTGAACAGATGAAAAATATCAGGGAAACGGTAAGTAAGATCGATATCCCGAAAGTACAGGTCTATGTCAAAGCACGTATTGTCGAGGTCAATAAAAACCTCGCTGCACAGATCGGGATGCGCTACGGGTTTGAAGGGGGAGCGATCACCTCTCAGGGACTCTTCTCCGCAGCAGCCAATATGGGGGCCTCGTCACTGCTGGTCTCTCCGACACTTCTCGGTTTTCTAAATACACAACAAACAAGATATGATACCAATGGGAACCCATACACATCAACAGATAAACCATTTCAGTTTGATAGCAACATCTCAAAGGTCTTTGCCCTGGGAGCACAGGTGGACCTGCTTGAACAGAACGGCGCGGCACATATCCTGAGTGAACCCTCCATCCTCTGTACGAACAACAAAGAGGCGGAGATCTACGTGGGGCAGACACAGTCGATCCTCACTCAGGCTCAGCAGTCAACACAGGGGCAGGGGAACATTATCAACAACTACTCCAGAGAAGATATCGGGATCACCCTGAAGGTCAAGCCGAGACTCTCCAGCAACAATCAGGTGACACTGGAAGTCGTAACGGAGATAGAGGATGTTCTGCCCGGATCATCTTCTTCGGCGGACAGACCGACCACGACCAAGAGAAAAGTCACGACCAATGCGATCGTCAACAACGGTGAGACTATCATTCTCGGTGGGCTGATCAAAAGATCCAATGGAGAGGGCAAGTCACAGGTACCGCTGCTTGGAGATATCCCTATTATAGGGGAGTACCTCTTCAGCACTAACTCCGATGTCGAGAGTGAAGAGAATGTAGTGATCTATCTGACACCGTATATCGTAAGAAAGAGCGGGGATCTTCAGAAACTCAGAGCAGTGCTGGCAGAGCTTGAAGAGGTGCAGCAAAGATACAATACCTTAGTCTATGAGGGACTTGAAAGCGGTGCTTTGGGTTCTGTTGAGAGTAGGGGCAACCCTGCCAGCCAAAGGATCAAACAGAAGCCTAAAAGCAATCTGGCGATCCTGGATGAGGAGTAGATGATGCATTTTTCACGTCTGCAGGATGTAGACCTCGAAGCCCTGTGGGAAGAGGGGATCAACCATAAGCTGGCGATCAAACACTCATTGCTTTTCAGTACCGTTGAAGAGGAAAAGGTCTGTATCGTAGAGGAGGAGACACTCGCAGATGCACTCAACTATCTCTCCAAGCTTGATGTGGAGTATCCGATCTATCTGGTCGACAGAGAGAGTTTTGTACGGCTCAAAAACAAATTTTTGGAGATCCAGACAGGTAGTGATTTTGAAGAGATGTCGACGACCTCTGAAGAACTCATTGAGGTTGAAGCAGACCTTTTGGAGTTTATACGGAACTCTCAGGACCTGCTTGCCAGCGAAGAGTCGGCACCGATCATCAAGCTGGTCAATTCACTCTTTTTCCAGGCGATCCAAAAGGGTTCCAGTGACATCCATATCGAGAGCGGTGAACGCAAAGGAGAGGTACGCCTACGTATCGACGGGGCACTGAAGAAACATATCGATCTTGAGAAAAGTATCGCAGGGCTTGTGATCAACCGTATCAAGGTCATCTCAAGTCTTGATATCTCAGAGAAGCGTGTACCGCAGGATGGTCGTACCCAGATCATGATCTCGGGAAAAACCATCGATGTCAGGGTCTCCATCCTGCCTACCTATTACGGTGAGAGGGTGGTGATGAGGATCCTTTCACAGAGTGAGCATATCCCCACGCTTGAAGCGTTGGGATTTCAGTCTGATATCACAACAGATCTTCATAGACTGCTCAATCATGCACACGGTATGATACTGGTGACCGGACCGACGGGTTCTGGTAAGTCCACTACCCTGCATGCCTGCCTGCAGCATATCGCGACTCCGGATAAGAATATTATTACCGTCGAAGACCCGGTAGAGTACAATGCAGAGAATATCTCCCAGATCCAGGTCAACAGCAAAGTGGGATTGACGTTTGCTTCGGGATTACGATCGATTTTGAGACAGGATCCGGATATTATCATGGTGGGTGAGATCCGTGACTCCGAGACAGCAGAGATCGCACTGCGATCCGCACTTACCGGGCACCTGCTGCTCTCTACCCTGCATACCAATGATGCGACATCAGCGCTGAGCCGTTTGATAGATATGGATATCGAGAGCTTTCTGATCTCTTCCACGCTGCTTGGTGTCCTGGCCCAGAGACTGACAAGAAAACTCTGTCCTGAGTGTAAAGAGGCGAAGCCTCTGGCCAGACATATCACCGATGAACTCGATATCGATCACGAGAAACTCTATTTTCATGCCGTAGGCTGTAAAGCGTGTGATTTTACCGGCTATAAGGGGAGACAGGTGATCGGTGAACTTTTTATCATCGATGATCATGTTAAGGAGATGATGAAAGAGGGGGCGAATGACCATGAGATTCGTGAATCAATGAAAGAGAGAGGGATGCAAACGATCGCTGATAAACTCAGAAATATGCTCGTATCCGGTGAAACAAGTTATGAAGAAGCCCTTCGTGTCGGGCTGATGGATGGATAGAGTACTGTGTTGAAACGTAAGGCTTTTACACTGTTGGAGGTATTGATCTCTATCGCATTGCTCACGCTGGTAATGCTTGCTTTGAATCGAAGCGTAGCAATACTGCGTGACTCCAATTCACATCTGCTTGATTATCTCAGGACAGCCAAGACCGAGACAAAAGTGCTCAATACACTCTATCGAGACATTATAGGCTCAGACGGAAATCTTACGATCTCCAAAGATGAGTTTTCAAGACTCTGTATCGAGGAGACGACCAATTCGCTCTATGAACTTCCTACCGCGAAAGTGTGCTGGGTGGTTCTGAAGCAGGATAACACACTGCTGCGTATCGAGGGAAACAATTATCACCTTCCTGTCGGTTACGAAGAGCAGGTCGAAGTAGATGTGCTGGTCAAACATCTTGAACTCTTTGATACCTACCAAGAGAAAGACAAAGTATTGGTAGTGATGAAAGAGCAGAATAAGGAGGCGATGGGCTTTATGATGCAGGGGATCACAAAGTCAGAACCCAAAAAGAAGAAAAACAATAAAGCCAAAGCCCAAGCGTCACAACCTTCCAATTAAATACCCCAAAGAAAGCAATGCATTTATCATTAAAATTAATTATGATATTATATTCACTTAAATAAAATAAAACTTTCTTATTCTCGTAATGAGGAAGAAACAAAAGGGGGAGTAAGATGAAAGTCTTTACGAACATGAAAACAGGTAAAACGGTGATGCGGGATGCTCCTCAGGAGAGTAAGCTTGCGTATGATGGCAAGATGATGATCCTGGAGATAGATAAGGATGGGATTATCACCTACGCCAATCGTACCTTTAGGGATATGCTTGATTATGATAAAGAGGAGATCATAGGACTTCCCTACAGTGTGAGCTTTCATCCGGATATGCCGGAAGGACTCTATAAGCATGCATTTAAGATCGCAAATGAAGGGAAAGTATGGTCCGGATATGAAAAGTCCATTACGCGTAATGGTCAGTATTTTTGGACCGCTATATGTGTACAGCCGAAGTATGAAATGGATAAGTCCATTAATGGATACATTATCAGAAAAAAACCACCTGAAGAAGATATTATAAGGGAAGTACAGAAAGAGTATACGGAACTCGCATCCCTCAACTTACCGGAGTGTAACAGCGAGTTTTGTGGAGAACTTAACTTTCATCAATAGGGAGAGTGGTAAACCGGAATCAGCCTTTGCTTCCCGGTTTTATCGCTTCACTCTCACCGCTTTTACAGAGTGGGCACTCTTCCGGTGAATAGATCTCAAAAGTGAAATCTCCCAGTGAAAAGAGCGGTACATTACTTGGTAGTTTACATTCAGGCTTTGCTTCGATATCGCTGCCTTCTCTATGACAGAAGCCTCTATTTGCCAGTGAAGCAAATGCAATGACTTTACCGCCCAGTGCCTCGATCGCTTCTGCCGCTTTCAGTGCAGAACCTCCGGTAGTGATGATATCTTCACAGATGATCACCTTTTCACCTTTAGCGATACTAAAACCGCGTCTGAGCTCCATACCGCCTTTACCATCTTTTTCTACAAAGATCGAACGGACATCAAGTGATCTAGCCAGTTCATATCCGGCGAGTACACCACCCAGTGCAGGTGCACATACGGTGTCAACCTCAATACCTGCCTCGTTGATCATAGTTGCCAATGCATCCGTAAGCGCTGCCGCTTTTTTAGGATACTCAAGTACTTTGGCACTTTGCAGGTATCTGCTTGAGTGGTTACCGCTGGCTAGAAGGAAATGCCCTTCCAGCAATGCATTGGCGTCTTTGTAGGCTTGCTCTACGTTCATCTTATACCTTTAGGATATCTGCTTCTTTTATTTTGAAAGCGTCATCGATTTTTTCTACATGTTCATCAGTAAGCTTCTGGATCTGCTCTTGTGCTCTTTTTGACTCATCTTCACTGATCTCTTTATCTTTTTCCAGTTTTTTGATCTTGTCGTTCCCGTCTTTTCTGACGTTTCTGACAGAGACTTTTGCATGTTCTGTCATCGCTTTCGCCTGCTTGACGATCTCTTGACGTTGTTCACTTGTCATAGGAGGGAAAAAGAGTTTGATGAAGTCACCGTCATTGTTCGGATTTACACCGATGTTTGCTTCCTGGATCGCTTTTTCGATATCGTTCAGAAGTGACTTCTCCCATGGTGTGATAGAGATCGTTGTCGCATCAGTGGCGATAACATTCCCTACCTGGTTCAGCGGGGTAGGGTTACCGTAATAATCCACCTTGATATTATCCACGACTGCGGTCGTCACTTTACCTGTTCTCAGTGTTGCAAAGTCACGCTTAAGCGCTTCAATACTTTTGTCCATATTTGCTTTGGTCTGTTCAAATATCTCATTTAGCATATCGTTGCTCCTTGGTATTAATTAAGAAATTTTACCCTTTTTTACCTTTTTTAGTACTTCGTAGAGAGGGATAGAAAAGGGATTATAACCAAGTTTGAATGGTGTCAGTGGATGTTCTGGAAAGAGTGATCTTCCCGTAGAACAATTACTCTGCAGGTGCTAGCGGAGCTGAAGGGGTATCTGTTCCTGCCGGAGTGAGAGGAACTGAAGGTGTGTTGTTTTCTGTGGATGTGGTTTCAATAGTATCTGCGACCGAGCGATTTGCTTCACTGGTATAAAGGTATCCAAGCGCCAGTGTATTTATGATCAGCAAAAGTGCCAAAGTAAAAGTCAGTTTTGTTAGAAAACCGGTTGGACCTTTTGCTCCAAATACAGACTCATTGCTCCCGCTGTATGCGCCAAGTCCAATACTTGAACTTTTTTGGAGAAGAACAGCAATGGTAATTGCAATGGCCAATACTATTTGTATAATTAAAAGTGTAGATGTCATCAATGCCTCTTTCTAAAATATCAGTAGCCCAAATGTATTTTGGGTATAATGGCGCGATTATATCTAAAAATTTATGAAATAGCGATGAAGATGGAGAAGGTGTGTCCGATAAAGTCAAGAAACAATCTAATGCAGTAAAAGGATTTTCAAGATTTGCGCATACCTATGATCAGTATAATATGATACAGGCCGAAGTAGCAAAGGAACTTGTCTCCCGCTTGAAGAACTCCTACTACTCCACCATCATAGATATCGGATGCGGGAGCGGTGCCGTACTTAAAAACCTTAAAAAACGTGCTATCGGTTTTGACCAATTCATTGCAGTAGACCTCTCTGACGAGATGCTTTCCCTGCACCCATCTGAGACAAAAATCGTGAAACAGTGTATTGATTTCAACCATGGTGACTCACTGGCTCAACTAAGCAGGGAGAAGAGGGCTTTGGTACTCTCTTCCTCTGCACTTCAGTGGAGCGAGAACCTGGATAAGACACTTTCACAACTCTCTAAGTATGGAGAGCGGGCATACTTTGCGGTCTTCACTTCCGGGACATTTAAAACGCTGCATCAATGCGCGGGTATTGCCTCTCCTATCTATAGTGCAGAGGATGTGAAAAAGGTGATTTCACACTATTATGAGGCAAGTTTTGAGCTTCAGTCCTATCAGTTAACATTCGACAATGCCAAAGAGATGTTTCGCTATATCCAAAAAAGCGGTGTAAGCGGTGGAGAGAGAAAGCTGGGATACAAAAAGATGAAGCGTTTGATGGAGGAGTATCCTCTGGACTATTTAGAGTTTGAAGTACTCTTTGTGGAGGCTAAGCCTCTTTAGCGGAGTGTTTGAGAAAAAACTCTTTTTCGACGCTATATAGACCATATCTGACCTCTTTTGCTATCTCGGACAGTGCTGGATCTATCAGCTTTAAACTCTCTTCAAGCACGCGGGCTGACTCCTGCCCTCTGGAGAAGTTTGCAATGACAAGGTCAGAGATGCTATTGCGTTTCAGTTCACTGGCAATACTCTTTTTTTGTACATCATTTTCGATATCTCTAAAATGCAGGCGATCCAGTGAGTAGATGGTTTGTAGTTTGTGTCGAAGTGATTTGAGTTGAGAAGTAAGAGAGGCATCGTCATAGATATAACGGTTAATATCTTCTATGACTCGGATACCCTCTTTGAGTCGGTTCAAGTTGGCATCGATAAGACGCGCAACCTTCTCCGAAGTCTCCGATTTAGTCATCACTTCCAAAAATTCCCAGAAGCTGTAAGAGTGCAGTAAACATATTGAGGAAGTCAAGATATAAAGAGACCGCAGCATCTACAGGCGAGTCATAAGCACCGTTAGCGATATTTTGTGTGTCGTAGATCGTAAAGAGACTAAAAAGCAACAAAATTCCTGCAGTGATAATGATATGCATCATAGGACTTTGAAGCAGGAAGTAGTTCACAAGTGAAGCAACGATGATCACGATCAGTGTGATAAAGAGTGGTTTCCCCCAACTTGCATAGTCACTCTTGCTGTTGATCGCAAAGAGGCTAAGTGCACCGAAAAGTACAGCTGTCATCAAAAATGCATTACCGATGACTGCACCGTTTCCGCTTATTATGAAACTTGCCAAAAGCGGTACCAGTGAAACACCCGTCAAAAATGTAAAGAGAAAGAGCATTGCAAGGTTAAGTCCAGGTTTTCCTCTAGACATACTCAAACCAAAAAAGAGAACGAGAAGTTCAGCACCAAATATAAACCACTTGTATTGCATAATAGTGGCAACATAAGGCATGGTCAAATATGCACCTACTGCTGCAGCAACCATACTGGCTGCCAAAAGCTGATAGGTCTGCTTCATAAAACTAACTGAAGCACCCTCTTGAACATAACCAGTTTCTACTGTGTTACTATAGTTTCTATCATATAGAGCCATTTTATATATTTCCTTTTATAAATGAATTTTAACGCTAGTATAATTTTCTTTGTTTAATCTAAGATTAATCACAACCACTTATTGTGCACTACGCTCTCTTTGCAGTTCTATATACTCTTTTTGTGCCAATTGTGCTTCAGTCTGGTTTTCCTGGATTTGGGTATTGGCGATAGAAGCATCGGAACCTTGAGGTTCAGGTTCATGCATACATGCCGTAAGCAACAAGAGAGTAGGTAGAACGAGTAAAAAACGCATAGGTCCTCTTTCAATAAAGTTTGATGTTGTAATTCTATTATATTTTCATCGATTAAATCAATAAGCACGGTTAATAATTTAGGTATAGCAATTATATATCAGTATACTTAACAAAAAAACAATGAAATAGATAGTTTGCATATTATTATGTAAGGAATAAAAATGGATTGAAATAAAATTGCATTTTTTTAAATTTTTTCTGCAAAAACCCTTGACACCAAAGGTATTCGGTGCTATA
>JBEWPZ010000036.1:0-20446 GCA_047689535.1 Candidatus Sulfurovum kebritense
CTACATATGATACAATATCCCAATATGCTTCCGATGAGATCGGTGGGGTTCAGGCTGCTGCTATGCTTGGTGCCGGTATTTTCTTGGGTGGAGTTATTTGGTTCCCACGTTGCACGTGGTAATCCATACTCCCATACGATATGCAAAATATAGTGAATGGCTATACTGTCATAGGCATTCCCACGAAAATCGTGGGAACGAAAGAAAGACACCATTTACACCCTTATACCGTAGGAAGAAATATCAAAGAGGCAGTAATCAAAGCAAAACTAAATAAAAGAGTGACTTCACATATCTTCAGGCATAGTTATGCCACACATCTTTTGCAAAGCGGGATTGATCTGCGAAGCATACAGGAATTACTGGGGCATAAGAGTGTGGAGACTACAATGATCTATACCCATGTCGTGGCTGAGATGAACAAGGGCAGGGTGGTTAGTCCGTTGGATATGTAAACTATTAAAAGAGGATGGTGGAGAGACTCTATTGGAATGTATGTGTGAACACCGTTCGTATTGAGCTTGTCGAAATACACTTTGTCAAGCCCTTCGACAGGCTCAGGGTGAACGGTTTATGTTTTTAAGTTTTATTTGGTTCCCACGTTGCACGTGGTAATCCATACTCCCATACGATATGCAAAATATAGTGAATGGCTATACTGTCATAGGCATTCCCACGAAAATCGTGGGAACGAAAGAAAATTGAGTTGTAGGTGTAGTCTTACTTATGGATTCCGGATCAAGTCCGGAATGACGATATTTTCGGAGGGTTCATTTCCTGATTACCCCAGGTCTGCACCGAACTGACAACTTTCGATCTTGCCGACACGTCCGGCATTTCTTACGCCCTCGAAATCCGTCTTGATAAAGGCTTCGATCATATCTTCGATCACCCCTTTACCTACGACACGTTCTCCAAAACAGAGGATATTGGCATCATTGTGCATACGTGTCAGTTTCGCAGTATAGGTGTCATGACAGAGCCCTGCACGTACACCCGGTTCCTTATTCGCAGCGATAGAGATACCGATACCTTTTCTCGTTCCCGATCTCCTGAGAGTGTGAAAGAACTCACGGAAGTGGAGACTTTAGTCCCACAACAACTTTTTTAAGATGAAAAAGTTGTTGTTTTTCAGAGTTTTGAGTAATTTTGGAGATAAAAACTGGAAAATATATCACTTTTCGGTGGGGCTATCCACAGGATACACTACGATAAAGTCTCCACTTCCAAGTTATTACAGGTTCTTTCACACTCTCGGGATGTGGAATGCGAGGAACCTTTTCAAAGTTGGGAATAGCAGAGGTATCAAGCGATGCTTTGTAAAGTATTGTTCAGGAAGAGCCCCAGTACGATCACAAGGCTGATGCCGGCCGGTTTGCTGTAGAGTCTGTTGGCGGCGATAAAGACGAGCATGAGTGTGGCTACGACCATTGTGGAAACATCGAAGGCGTAGTTACTCATCTCAAACTCCATAGGTCTTATCAGTGCTGCTGCACCGAGGACGACAGTCGTGTTGGAAAGGTTTGATCCGATGATATTACCGATCGCCATCTCTACTTTGTTTTTCATCGCTGCAGCGACAGAGACGACCAGTTCAGGAAGCGAGGTACCGAATGAGATCATCACGATACCGATCACCCATTCGCTTACACCGAAACTTCTGGCAATACTGGAAGCACTGTCTACAGCGAAATGAGCACCTCCTGCAACCAGCACAAACCCTATAAGTATCCCAGAAGTAGAGGAGAACCAGCTAAACTTCTCTTTTGCCAACTCATCTACCTCTTCACTTCCCAGCCCTTTGGCATCTTTGAGAAGAAACATCACATAGGAGACCATCAGCAGCAGAAGCAGCGCTGCATCAAAACGTGAAATGACACCGTCTATAGACATCAGCAGGAAGATCATGATCGGCATCAAGGCCCAGATACTGTCTTTCGAGAAGAAGTCGCGATCGGGGTTCAGCTCTTTGACGACCAGGAAGATCACTGCCAGGACCAGTGTGATATTGAGTATATTACTACCGATGACGTTTGAGATGGCGATCTCAGGATGATGGTTGGCACTTGCTGCCATACTGGCCGCCATCTCTGGAAGGCTGGTTCCCAGCGCAACCAGTGTCGCACCGATCACAAACTCTGAGATATTGAGACGGATTGCGATCTTTTCACTCTGTTCTACGATCTTGTCAGCACCCCATATCAGTGCACCCATAGCGATAATAAATATCAAAAATTCCACGGTTGTTTTCCTTTTTAATGCTGATTTGGATCGGAACAAAGTCCCGATCCACGCAGTCGTCCTCAGCGGACGGCTCTAGTACGACTGGTCGCACTTTTTTTGTTGATTTGGAAAGGAATGTACAATTTGTGAGCAAATTTTACCCACACCTGCACAAGCCCCTTTCCATGCAATTGTACGAGAAATCATTTAGTGATTTCCTGTATAAGTCCGTTAGACAAATTCTATGACGCGACTTTCAAGTCCCGCTTGCATTGCGATTTAGTTGTTTATTGGTCTGTCGTTCTTACGATCAAACTCTTTGGAAGTCCGAACTGCTCTATCAGTGCTTCTTCCTTTGCGCGCATCTCGCCATTATCGGTCTCATGGTCGTAGCCTATAAGGTGCAGCAGACCATGAATAAAGAGCAGTGCGAGTTCATCACTAGGCTGATGACCGAATGCTTTGGCTTTCTCATTGACATATGTTTCGGAGATCACTATGGAACCCAGAGGCATGCCCGGTATCGCCTGATCTATAGGAAAGCTCAGGACATCGGTCGGTTTGTCTTTGTCTCTGTGCTGCGCATTGAGTTCCCGGATGCTTGCATTATCTGTGATGATGAGTTCGATGGGCGCATCGGTAAGCAGTGAAGCAATATGCTCCAATGCATCGATATCTACATCCAAATCTGTTTGATTGTCTAGTGCTATCATGCTCGAAGTTTACCCAAATATTGGTAAAATACTTTAGGGTTTTTAGAGGCGCCCTTTTATTTCGGCAGAAGGAAAGATATGAGTATCACCCCCAAAGCAGTATGTATTATCTCCGGTGGAATGGATAGCGCACTGAGTGCAAAGATCGCCAGGGATGAAGGCTATGAG
This sequence comes from Candidatus Sulfurovum kebritense, assembly GCA_047689535.1. GTDB lineage: Bacteria > Campylobacterota > Campylobacteria > Campylobacterales > Sulfurovaceae > Sulfurovum > Sulfurovum kebritense. Next base: position 3,105 of record JBEWPZ010000036.1, read on the forward strand.
ATCATAGCACTGCACTTTAACTACGGACAACGCACTGAGAAAAAAGAGTTGGAGTCATTTCGGAAGATCACTGAGACATTGGGTGCGGTAGAGTCCTATGAGATCGATCTGGATTTTTTTGAACAGATCGGTGCATCCGCCTTGACAGATCAGAGCATTGATGTGCCTACAGGAGGGATAGAAGAGGGGGTTCCCGTAACCTATGTGCCGTTTAGAAACGGTATCTTTCTCTCCATCGCGACTGCTGTAGCAGAAAAACACGGTGCCCAGGCTCTCTATATCGGTGTGGTAGAAGAGGATAGCTCAGGATACCCTGACTGTCGTGAAAGCTATATCCGACAGATGGAACATGCGATTAATCTGGGTACAAAAGATGAAACGAACCTTGAGATCAAGATGCCGTTGGTCGCGATGAGCAAAGCAGAGATCGTTGCAGAAGCACTTAAGCGCGATGTACCACTGCAATACACATGGAGCTGTTATCAAAATGAAGAGGTAGCATGCGGGGTATGTGACAGCTGTAGATTAAGATTGAAAGGCTTTGCAAAAGCAGGGGCCAAAGACCCGATCGCGTATGCTGATCGGTCTACTGCTGAAGATTGAGCCCTTCGGCGATAAACTCGAATTCATATTGATGGTCAGGGTACTGTTTGAGACCTTCTGATATGAACTCTTGTTTCGTGATCTTCCGGTCCCAAAGCTTGTAGCTTAAGTGCTTAAACCATGCTTTATTTTCTGCCGTATCCAGTGCGATTCTTTGATAGTTCGTATCATTTTTCGTGCTGAGTGCCAGCTTTTTCATTGTACTGCTATATATTCCAACTTTTTTAGACTCAGAGACATGATAGAGCTGCTTAGAAGGTGCAGGTCCATTCGTTACGCTACACCCTGTTAGCAGATATCCGCACAGTGCGGCAAAGAGTACGTATTGTTTCATATATCAACTCCTGTATATTTTTCGCTGCTTAGACTGCTCTAGTATAACATAGTCTGTGTTATACTCCCACACAGACAGAATGAAAATAAAAGGAAATGGATGGTGACCCCCGCACACTCCCTTGAAGCGAAGATCGCAAAGCAGTTAGTCGAGGATATTCAGAGTTATTTCGTAAGAAAGTTGGATGACTTGAGTCATACTTTTGGACAGGACCTTGGCTGTGAAGCAGTCGAGTGGTTTAGAGATGAAGGTAGACACGGAGGCGGTGTACGTTATGAAACAAGAGATGAACTGGTATTTAACCGGGGATCGGTCAACATCTCACAGGTACACTACGATGATGATGAGATCAAGAAACTTGGTTCTGCTACTGCGATCTCTACGATCATCCATCCTCAAAACCCCCATGCCCCTTCGATGCATATGCATATCTCCTGGACTCAGATGAAAGAGGGGAAAGGATACTGGCGTATCATGGCAGATCTCAACCCCTCTTTGGTGGACCGTGTTGCAGAAAGAGAGTTTGATATGATGCTTGATAGAGCTGCAGGTGACTACTATGATGAGGGTACTGCACAGGGAGACAGGTACTTTGATATCCCTGTACTCGGTAGAACAAGAGGCGTGAGCCACTTTTATCTCGAGAATTTCAATACCGGTCATTTTGATCAGGATATGGCATTCGCGAAAAGATTTGGAGAGAGTGTGATCGACACCTACATAGGTATCGTACTCCAGGCTTTGGGTTACTATAGAACATTTGATTCAGAAGAGAAGGCGCAACAGCTTCAGTACCATACATTGTATCTTTTTCAGGTCCTTACACTGGACCGAGGTACGACTGCAGGATTGATGATCCATGATCAAAATGATATCGGCATCATGGGATCGATCCCCTCACATGTGGATAGAGCGCTGCTACAGAGCTGGGTAAGTAAAATGCCAAAACCGCAGGATAAACTGCTTCAGGCGATCATCGATGTACTGCCGGATGAATCCCCATCACCTGTCACTGCAGAAGTGAAACAAAAACTGGCAAATGTAGTGAGAGAACACTATAAAAAGTATCCGGAGGCACTGGATATGCAGGCAAGCGGTAACGTAACACCACCTACGGTGGAGAATCATAAATAAACGTCTCAAACACTTGGTGCTTGAGCTTAGAAGTTGTAGATAAATCTCCCCTTTTCTCTATCTTTTGTTACTTTATCATAACTTCCAAAGACTCCATTCATCGCGATATAGACTCCATCACTGTCCTGTCTCTGTAGATATCCGATGGCTGAGGCCAGATTTGCAGTCGCTTCAGTCGGATCTATCGAGTAGGGTACCATTGCACCGGTAAGGACGACACGTTTGTCCAACTCTGCATCTGCGATGTACTCAGCAGTGAGCTCCATCGTATCCGTACCGTGTATCACAATGAAGTCATCATGTTCATTCATGTCGATGGTCGCCAGCAGCTCCATTCTGTCTTGTGTGGTCATCTCCAGGCTGTCTTTTCCGATGATATTGAGTACTTGATATTCACACAGCCATTTTTTCATTAATTTATCCAAAACAGTACTGCCCTGAAGTACCTCCAAGGTACCTTTTATGGGGTTATAGACCTTGTTAAATGTTCCGCCGGTGTTGATTATCACTATTTTTTTCATTTTTTATAACTTTCATCATACAATATATCCGGCATTTTACTCCAACTATGATAAAATACGACAATTTTTAATCTGGAGATTTAGTATGGTAATGAAAGGTAAAAAAGGTGTCGTTCTGGGCATCGCAAACAAGAAGTCTATCGCATTTGGTATTGCAAAAGCTTGTCAGGATCAAGGTGCTGATATGGCGATCACATATCTTAACGAGAGGTTTGAGAAAAAGCTTGCTCCTATCGCTGATGAGCTTGGATGTGATGGAAGACTTTATCCTTGTGATGTCAGTAAACCTGAAGAGATCGTTGCGCTTAGAGAGTCTTTGGAAAAAGATTTCGGTAAGATCGATTTTATCGTACACTCTATCGCATTTGCTCCAAAAGAGGGGCTCAGCGGACGTTTTTCTGATATCTCAAAAGAGGCGTTTGATGTCGCAATGGATATTTCGGTCTATTCACTCATCGAGGTTGTAAGAGAGTTGAAGCCGATCCTTTCTGAAAATGCATCTGTATTGACCCTCAGCTACTATGGCGGTGTGAAGTATATCCCGAACTACAACCTGATGGGTGTTGCGAAAGCAGCACTTGAGATGACGACAAAATACCTTGCTGAAGATCTGGGAAAAGACGGTATCAGAGTCAATGCGATCTCTGCCGGGCCGATCAAGACATTGGCTGCAGCCGGTATCGGTGACTTTAGCTTTATGCTCAAGTGGAACCAGGCGCACTCTCCGCTCAAAGAAAATGTAACGATCAACCAGGTAGGAAACTCAGGGATGTATATGCTCTCAGATCTTAGCTCTGGTGTGACAGGTGAGATCCACTATGTTGATGCCGGGTTCAATATCATGGGAATGCCTGCTGTTGAGTTTGATGAAAACGGAAAACCTAAGATCGCTTGGGACGGAAATAGCTGAGCATAGCTTAGCTAGCGTTCAGCGTTTAGTGCTTAGCGTTTAGAGGGGTATAGAAATTAACTATATTAAAAAAGAGATTGGTCTATCTTGGGTAGAAGAGATCAATGAAATCTCAAAAATGCTCATAGGATTGAAGAAAAATTATGCCACAAAGCTCTAAACGCTCAACACTTAACGCTCAACACTCCGAGGACTCGAAAGAGTATCTGGCAAAGAAAGCCTTTTTTGACAAGGTGCTGACCATCTACGGGCGTAATGCCGTGATGGAGGCACTGGAAGATGATACGATCACTCTTCACAAACTTCATCTCTCCCAATCCAACAAACCCAATGAACAGCTTCATAAGATGAAGAGGATTGCTGAGGCAAGAGGCATTGAGGTCAGATATCATGATAAAGCCTCACTCTCACGCATCTCGAAAAATGCGAAGCAGGATCAGGGAGTAGCGCTCGATATCGTTTTGGAACATTTCGGTGATGAAGAACATTTTTTACAGACAAACCAGAACTACCGTATCATAGCCTTGGATGGTGTGACCAATCCGCAAAACCTTGGGATGATCATCCGTTCCTGTGCCGCAGGGAATATCGATGCGATACTCCTCCCGACCAAAGGGGCTGCACAGATCTCACCGCTTGTGATCAAAGCGAGTGTAGGTACGCTCTTTAAAATGCCTATCATCAAAACAACCAACCTTGCCAAAACGTTAAACAACTTTCAAACGCAGGGAGCCAAGGTCTATACACTCTCATCTCATGCAAAAGAGAGCTATAAAAGCATAGCGTATACAGATAAAACGATCTTTGTACTGGGGAATGAGAGTGAAGGGATAAGTAAAGCGGTAGAGCACCTGAGTGATGAGCAGATCATTATCCCGATGCAGAGGGGTGTAGAGTCGCTAAACGTAGCGGTCACAGCCTCACTGCTGGCTTTCCTGTAGTCTCTTTATCCTCCGGGGTATCCCAGATCACTCTTTTGCACGGATAGTATCCACTGGCACTTGTTTACTCTATGGTAAGATTGAGTGAGTGCTCTCCAAATACTAAATTTACGTGATCCGGTGCATCACTTGTCGCTGTAACTCGAATGGTATTGAGATCAATAAAGCTGATATACATATAACTTGGAAAGTGTATATTGTCAAGTATATCAGTTCGAGAAGAGGGTTTGAGATAAAAAACCGATGAGATATTTCGGGATATCGTAAATGTATTGTTCTGTGGTGTCACAGTATGCAGTTTGTCTTCAAATGATGTAGTATAAAAACTCCAATTTTTTTCTTCTTTTTTTCCATTTGCCTTATAGCGTAACTTCACATCATATTTACTATTCCACGCAAGTCTCTCCAATGGAAAGAGTGCATATTCAAACTTTTTGAATTTTCCGTGGGGATCACTGGTATGGTCAAAGAGTAAAGTGTTGGAAACTTTTTGACGCTTTTGATCATAAAGTTCAAATGATAAAATTTCTATCTTTTTGAAATAAGCCGTATTAAAACTGACACTGATAGGAAAGCCGCTTACACGGTGATTTGGCAGTGGATCAGGTATCTCGTCGAAGAAAGCAGGCGGTACATCTTTCTGCTCGTCATAGGGGTAGACAACGACTTTTCTATTTCTCAGTCCGACATTAGAGACGGCACTTGTATAGCGGCTCGCCTTTATTTTGTAATTTTTATCTTTACAGATACCATAGATGTATTTTCCCTGACCCTGAAAGGTCTCTCCTCCACACAGTCTGTTGATCGAACTCAGCCCCATATTATAGACATAGGCAATGTCTGATCTTTGGGTAGAATTTTGCAGTAGACCTATACCGATCTGATCTATCTTAAAATCCAAAAAGGCAAAACGATGGTAGATAGCCGAAAAAAGGTTGTCTATGGATGCTTTGTAGTCTCTATTGTTCGTAGAGATATTTTCGGTTACAAAGTTGCTGCGGTATCCCGTATAGATTGCCCTATCGGCAGGAGTGACACCGGTGAAACTCTTATCTGTTCTAATCTGTGTGTGGCTTAGCTGATCATTTTCTATAAGATACCTGGCATGATTTTGCGCGGCAGTTTCCAAAATAGGTTCACGTTGAAGTGGAATGAGACCTGTTGCGTTCCTCAGTCGGTTGAGATAGTGAAGGGCCTGGGATCTTTGAAAATCATAATTGAGCGGTTCAGGTTCTATCAGCGTAGGTTCTTTATCTGAACTATCAGGTGCAGGGAGATGAAGATAAAGGGTCACTCCGATGATGATGACCAGAAACCAAATCATAATCCGGAGCATTCCCATAATATCTTATCCCCTGATATTCAAGAAGTTTTTCGTACTGATGTCATCCCAGGGTTTGTTGAGTTTGACAAAGTCCCCATAGCTTTTTAATACGCGTTTAAAGTCTGCACTCTTTGCACTCTGTTCTGCCAGGACATCACGAAGGGTAGTTTTGGCTGCCTCCATCACCTCTGTAGGGAATGTTTTGACCTGAACATGTTTTGGAAGCTCTTGAAGTGCTTTGGCGTTCTCATATCTAAACTCCTGAAGCATCGTACTTGTCATCTCTTCGGTTGCAGCAGTGATGATCGCCTGATGTTCTGAGCTTAGTTTTTCCCATCGGGCTTTGTTGAATGTCACTTCCAGGATAGAACCGGGCTCATGCCATCCGGTGTAGTAGTAAGGGGCAGCTTTGGCGAAGCCCATCATACTGTCAAGTGCCGGTCCTACCCATTCGGTCGCATCGATAGTGCCGCGCTCCAGCGAGGTGAAGATCTCTCCGGCCGGGAGCAGAACAGGGTTGACGCCAAGGCGCTGCATGACCTCGCCGCCTAGACCAGGGATACGCATTTTAAGCCCCTTTAGATCTTCAAGCGAATTGATCTCTTTTTTGAACCATCCTCCCATCTGAGGTCCGGTGGTACCGCCGACCAGCGGATAGAGATTGAATTTGCCGTAGAGTTCACGCCAGAGATCATACCCACCCCCGAACTTCATCCAGGTGATCATCTCTTCACTGGTCAAGCCAAGCGGCATACCCCCGAAGATGGAGAAGGCAGGGTTTTTGCCTTTCCAGTAGTAGACACCGGAATGAAATGCATCGATCTGCGCGGCACTGGTCGCATCAAAGACCTGCAGGGCAGGGACCAGGATATTTTTCGCAAAGACCTTGATCTCGAGCGTTCCGCCGCTCATCTCTTTACATCGTGCTGCAAACCTGTCAACACCCGTACCCATGATAGGGAAGTGTGCAGGCCAGGAGGTTGCCAGTTTGAGTGTCGTCTTTGTACCTCTGTTGATATTGACCGATTTGTCTTCTGCCGTCTCTTTCTCAGCCCTGTGGCATCCCTGTAGTGCGATCGCCGTAGCACCGACAGCTGTAGCGGTGAGAAAATCCCGTCTTTTCATTCTATTCCTATCCTTAATTTAACTGGGTTAATAGTAACATAGCATACGTTTAAAAAGGATGAAAATGGACTGTCTTATCTGTGGTCATGATACAAAAACTTTTATCGATGAAAAGAGTACGATAAGGTACTATTACTGTCTTCACTGCCAATGTATCAGCAAGTCACAAGAACACTTCAAACCGATATCTGAACAAAAAGCGCGTTATGATCTGCATGAGAATGATCCTGAAGATGAAGGGTATCAGGCTTACTTCAGACGTTTTTTAGACTTTGTACTGCCCCTGGTAGAACAACCGAAAACCGCACTGGATTTTGGATGCGGCAGAAGTTCGCTTCTGGCAGATATGTTAGGTAAAGAAGGGATAGAGGCTGACTACTACGACCCTGTATATCATCCCGAAAATATTAATAATAGTAAAAAATATCAACTGATCGTATCGACCGAGGTTTTTGAACATCTGCATGATCCGAAAGTCATTTTTGCACAGCTATTGGAGATGCTCGAAGAGGAGGGCTACTTGGCTCTCCAGACACAGTTTCACCCCAATGATATCGAAGCATTTAAAAAATGGTACTACCATCTTGACCCGACTCATATCATCTTTTTTACACCTCAAACCTTTAGTGTGCTGTGTGAGATGTACGGATGCAAATTGATAGATGACAATGGAAAAAATATGGTGGTGATAAGAAAACAGTGATAGGTGATTTTATTTTAAATACTTATTACTATCTTCTTTTTTGCTATACTTGAAGTGAGATAAGCAAAAAAAGGAGAATAATCATTATGAGTGGTGCTGATACAAACGAAAAAGAATCGAATGATTATATCTGGGAGCCAAACAGAACATCTGCTTCAAAACTTCCTACATCCGAACACACGATGGATCAGAAACGAAGAGAGATGATCCGAAAAGCGCTTGATTTTGATATTATCGATGTGAGAAGCTATGCCGGTTACAGGGGTGATCTGTTGGTTGAGTTTACGACTATGGAGAAAGAGACGGTACTCTCCTTAAAAAAAGCAGCTGAAGCGTTGGGGTTGGAAGTGACAGTAAGGCAGGATCCTTTACTGGTATATCAAGTCTACTGTATCGCAATTACTGAAGATGCCTACGGGTTGAAGGACTAGGCGGTCCAGTTAAAAAAGAGTGTTGTAAAATCCGATCTTTTTGATATACTTGAGAGAAGATTATTCGGGAGGAGTAGATGATGGCAAAGCCCTTAGACGTTTCAGCGTTATATCATCGTTGTGACAGTTCGCTGTTTGGATTTGATACGACTGATGAGCTGGAGACATTGGAACAGCCCCTTGGACAGGAGCGGGCACTGGATGCGATCGATTTCGGTACGACGATTGCCCAGGATGGATACAATATTTTTGCTATGGGGCCTTCCGGAAGTGGTAAACACTCGGTCGTCATGAGCTACCTGGAACAGAAATCCGACAGTGAACCTACGCCGAGTGACTGGTGCTATGTAAACAACTTTAAAGATCAGCGCAAACCCCTGGCCATAGAGCTCCCGCCGGGGAAAGCTTTGCAGTTCAGAGACCATATCGATGACCTGGTAGAGCTTCTTAAAACGGTCCTTCCGGCTGTTTTTGAGAGCAGCAGTTACCATAATGAACGTGAAGCACTCAACCAGAAGTTTATGGATCAGCAAACCGAGATCTTCAGGCATCTCCAGGATGAGGCGGTGAAGCGTGACATTCAGATGAATGTCTCCTCATCAAACCGCATTACGTTTGTACCTGTGGTAGAGGGGAAAGTGCTCACACCTGAAGAGTTCAAAGCGATCAAAGGTGAGCAAAAAGAGAAGATCTCCAATAATATGTCTGAATTTGAAGTTCTGGTCAAAGAGGCGCTGCGTAAAGTCACGGAACTCAATAAAGTACACCAAAAAGAACTCAAGTCTCTGAACAAAAAGATCACTCAGGAAGCAGTACATTCGATCATAGATGAAGTACGTGAAGAGTATGCGGAGTATAAGAAGATCAAAAGCTATCTGGATGAGATGGAAAAAGATATCGTCAAGCATGTACAGGATTTTCTGGTCAAACCAGAGGAGATGGGGCTCCCCTCTTTTATGATGGAGTTTTACCGATCACCGTTTGAGCGTTATAAGGTGAATCTTTTTATCTCCCATGAAGAGGAGGCCTCTGCCCCTGTAATCTATGAGGATAATCCCGTGCATCAAAATCTGATAGGACGTATCGAACACGCTTCACATATGGGAACGCTCGTCACCAATTTCAGTATGATCAAACCAGGTGCGTTGCACAAAGCGAATGGCGGTTACCTGGTACTTGATGTCAGAAAACTTCTTATGAAGCCTTTTGCGTACGAAGAGCTCAAAAGGGTACTTCGTGCGAAGGAACTCCGGATCGAATCGCTTGCGCAGCAATACTCTTTTGCCGGTACAACGACCCTTGAACCTGAACCGATACCACTTGATATCAAGGTGGTACTGGTAGGTGAAAGATACCTCTACTATCTTCTCTACCATTACGATCCGGAGTTTAAAGAGCTCTTTAAAGTAACGGCAGACTTTGAAGATGAGATTCGCAGAGATGAAGAGAATCAGATGCTCTATGCCCGGATGATCGGTACGATCGCTAAAAGACATGAGCTACTTGCCTTGACACCCCAAGCAACAGCCAGGGTGATCGAAGAGTGTTCCAGAGATGTCTCTGATGCCAATAAACTCTCGACACATCTGCATACACTGGCGGACTTGTTGAAAGAGGCTGACTTCTGGGCTAAAAAGAGTACACATAAGGTGATAGAACCTGAAGATATCGAGGAGACGCTTGTCGCACAGAAAAGACGGGTCAACCGGGTACAGATGAAGCTCTATGAACAGATCGATGAGGGAACGATCATGATCGACCTGAGCGGCAGCAAGGTAGGGCAGATCAATGCATTGACATTCATCTCACTTGGGGGACATGAGTTCGGTATGCCGTCAAGGATCTCTGCTACAACGCGTATCGGAAAAGGCGAGATCATTGATATCCAGCGTAAAGCGGAGATGGGAGGTCCCATCCACTCCAAAGGTGTCATGATACTGAGCGCTTACCTGGGATCACGTTATGCGTATGATCTTCCTCTCAGTGTTGTGGGATCTCTGGTATTCGAACAGACCTACGGCAAGGTGGAGGGGGACAGTGCTTCATCGACGGAACTCTATGCACTGATCTCTTCACTGTCGGGCCTCCCGATCAAACAAAATATTGCTGTCACAGGATCAGTAAACCAGTTTGGTGAAATACAGCCTGTAGGTGGGATCAATGAGAAGATCGAAGGTTTTTTCGACATCTGTATACATGATGACCCCAAAGGTTCATATGGCGTCATGATCCCAGAGGCGAATGTGAAGCACCTGATGCTCAAAAGTGAAGTGGTTGAGGCTGCCAAGGAGGGGAGGTTCTCTATCTATGCAGTCAAGACGATCGATGAAGGTATTATGATCCTTACAGAGGTGGAAGCAGGTGAAAAGGATGAGAAGGGAGAGTATCCTGCTCAGTCAGTTAATGGAAAGGTCCTCGCACGGCTGAAAGATCTTTCAGAAAAGACCAAGGCCTATGCCCGAGGGAAGAGAGAGGAGAAGTAGACCTCTTTTCTCCAAAAGATGGGAGTATGCAATGATAGATTAGTGTATCGGCATATAGGCATATCCTTTATTTTGGAACTCTATGAGGTATACATTTTTCATTGTGTCTGCTTCAACATAGTTATAGAGCGATTTTTTGGGAATCTTTCTGGCCTCCATACCTCTCTTACACATTGTGAAATTAACATTATAGACCTCTGCAAGCTCTCTGAGCTTCGGTGCAATCTCGGGTTGCAGTCTTTTAAGGGATCTGTCATCCGCATAGGGTGAAGCGTTCAGCGCATCAACAAAAAATTTATACGCATCTCCTGAGATCACGACAGCCATTTGATAGTCGATTTTCTCTTCTCTGTAATACTCTGCCAGAACCTTAAGCCCTTTAAGTAAAAACTTTTCCAGTTTCTGCGGTTCTCCGGTTGTCAGGTCATAAACAACTTTCTGCTCTGTAGCCAAAAGAGCGGTTTGCAGTAGCAAGAGTGTGAAGAGTAGACGAGAGATTTTTTTCATTTTTTACCTTTTTGGATATTTTGGAAATATTATAGCATGCGTGATGAAGTATGCTATAATCTTGAGATGAGCAATGAAGCGAATATCCAGAGAGCAAAAGAACTGTTAGTAGAATCAGATGCACTTTTCATTACTGCAGGGGCAGGGATGGGGGTAGACAGTGGGTTGCCTGATTTTCGTGGAGTAGAGGGGTTTTGGAACGCCTATCCCAAGGCAATGGAGCTGAACCTTCGTTTTGAGGAGATGGCAAATCCCCAGTGGTTTGAGTCTGATCCGGGATTGGCGTGGGCCTTTTACGGACATCGACTGCAACTCTATCGTGATACGCTACCCCATGAGGGATTCAAGCGATTGATAGCACTTTCTAATACTAAAAAATATGGATCATTTGTCTTTACCTCAAATGTCGATGGACAGTTTCAAAAAGCAGGTTTCAATGAAGCGCGTGTCATGGAGTGCCACGGTTCCATCCATCATCTGCAGTGTCTGGATGATTGCCGGCACAGGATCTGGAGCGCGGATGAGACTACCGTGGAGATCACGGAAGGCTTCAGGGCAGAGGGGTCTTTGCCGAGTTGCCCCGACTGTAACAAGATGGCCAGACCCAATATCCTGATGTTCGGGGACTGGGGTTGGAACTACAGCCGTACCAATGCACAGAGGGAGAGACTGAAATCATGGATAGCAAAACTGGCCGATGAGGGCGCAAAGCTCGCTATTATAGAGTTGGGTGCGGGTACGGCAGTACCGACAGTGAGAAATACCTCTGAAAAGGTCGCAAAAGAGTTTAATACACCACTGATCCGCATTAACCCTCGGGAGAGTTACGGTGCAGAAATAGCACTACCGATGGGAGCACTTGAATCGCTGCGTCAGATTGTTTAACTGTTTGAGTATGCCAAAATTCATATAGTATTTTTCGTTCACCCTGAGCCTGTCGATTCCGTTCTGGTGAGCTTGTCGAACCATACCCTTCGAAAAGCTCAGGGCGAATGGGGATTTTAAATATCCAATACTCTTCATAGCGTTTAGCAGAGCCAAACCTACGTAACTATGATGTAAAAAAAGGGAGAGGAAAACCGTGCGCTGTTACACCTGTACGAAACTGAGTTTTCAGACTATCTGCCATGCGTGTCAAGAGAGGTTATTTAAACCGCAACCGCATACACGCAAGATCGGTACACTGGATGTGATCAGTTTCTACCCCTATTCAGCGATAGAGTCACTGCTGCATACCAAACATAAGGTTGAGGGATACCGTATCTATAAAAAGTTGGGAGAGATGACGATGAAGCCTTTTATCAAAGAGTTTGCAGAATCACTGGAGAGTGATGTCTATATCCTGGGAGTGGATGAGTATGTGGGGAGTGGGTATTCCCATACTGCAGTGCTTACTAGGCAGCTTCGGACGAGATCTACCAAAGTGATGCATGGTCAGCTCTTGGCGAAAAACAGAGTAAGCTACTCGGGCAAAGATCTTCAGTTTCGTTTGAATCATCCCCGAGAGTTCAGCTATACCGGGAAAAAAGATATTGATGTCATACTGGTCGATGATACGGTCACAACGGGTATCACGCTGCAGGAAGCACAAAGTGTACTACTGCAACATGGTGTCAATGTACTTTTTGCCCTGACACTGGCCGATGCTAAAGAGTAATATTATATACTATGAATTATCTATAGTAATACGCTCTTGTCTCTTAGATGATGGTGATGTGAATGATTTTGGGCTCTGCCGGTATCCCGGTTGCCATCTATCTGCAACGCCTGAATACAAATAAGATATATTAACTCCTATTTAAACAGTGATATGCTATAGTAATTGTATGGAAAAGCAGGATTTAACAGAACTACTGGAACAAGCCGAGGGGCAAAAGATACTCTTTTTGGGAAAAGAGGGTACCTACACGACCCAAGAGGTAGAGAGGTTTCTGAAGAAGTACAAAGTCACCAGAGTCAAAGCGTTGGAAGAGGGTGTTGTAGCGAGTGTAGAACACCACAGCCTTAACCCGGTTGAGGAGATGATCTCAGAGGATGCGTATGCACAAAAAATACCTGCATACAGACTCGAGGAGTTCGAGCATCTCTTATCTGACGGGATCAATGATGATGAACTGCTTATGGCGATCAAACTCTCCAATGATCAGGCCCGGGTACTGAGAATGATAGAAAACCCTGACATCAGTGATGCACTCTTTGTCAAACTGCTTGAGATGTATGAGTGGCATGAAGAGGAAGAGGACAACAATGATGACCGGTCCGTAGTGATCGCTACCTTGACGAGGTACATCGATATCACACCCGCGGAGCGTGATCAGCTCTACTCTACACTGACACTGAAACGTCTGGTCCGCGAAGCAACCGATCCTGACCTGCTGTATGCCTTGATCGGCTTTCCAAACTATGAGTTCAAACAAAAAGATCAGGGAAAAACCTCACTCTATGAAGTGATCGCAACCAGTCAGGCTATCAACGATGAAGTGATCAGGCGTCTACTGAGTCTCAGAAATGCCAAGGTTGATATGTATCTGGCGGCCAACCCTGTAGTGCCGTTGGAGCAGCTCAACAAGTTTGCCGGCAGAGAGGATATCGCTATCTATGAAGCATTGGCTGCCAATGAGAGTATCGATGATGCGCTCTTTGCACTGCTGTTAGACAAAGGTGCAGATGTAATTAAATTTCTACTCTGGTATCAGCCGATCAGCATAGATCGTTTCAGGATGCTTAGCGAGAAGATCACCGATCCAACGCTGCTGGCTGAACTGGGAAAAAACCGGCAGATAGATAAAGCGGTTCTTGAAGCCCTTTTAGAGAGTGATAACCTGGCACTGCTTGAAAAGCTGGCAGCCAATAGGATCATGACTGCATCTGCTCTCAACAGATTGTATGAGAGAGAGATCACACCGCTCTTCTATCCATTGGCAGGCAATCCAAACTTACCTGTAGAGATCATAGAGGATTTCTATGAGAAGTATCAAAATGACACGGCGATACTGCACCAGATCGCTTCTAATCCGAATACACCTGAAAAGATACTGCGTGCGCTTTACGAACGTGATGTACTGGAGATCAATAAAGGGCTGGCAGCCAACCCGGCTACCCCTATAGAGATACTTGATGTACTCAAGATCGATACCAGACTGCGTAATGCATTGACCAAAAACGAGGTCTTTATCGAATATCACAATACAACAAAGGTCGTGATATGACATATCTTGGTTTGTGTGAGCAGAATTTAAAAGAAGATCGTGCAAATATGGGTAAAATAACTATAACAAAGAGTACGCTTCTTTTTGAGGAGAATAAAATATGAAGTCATCCAATATCTCAAAAGTCGTCAGCAGCCTGATCGAACGCAGACTGCCCGTATTTATCTGGGGAGCACCGGGGATCGGTAAATCTTCTATCGTCAAACAGATCTCTGAAGAAAAAGCGCTGGAGTTTTTAGACCTGCGTTTGAGTCTGCTCGATCCGACAGATCTGAAAGGGATACCGTTCTTTGATGCGGAACATCAGGAGGGTGTCTGGGCGAAACCGAGCTTTCTGCCAAAAGAGAAAGACTCCAAAGGGATACTTTTTTTAGATGAGATCAACACGGCACCTCCTGCGGTACAGGCTTCAGCCTATCAGTTGATCCTGGATAGACGGGTGGGGGAGTATGAACTGCCTGCAGGGTGGAGTATCGTTGCAGCGGGTAACCGTGAAAACGATAGGGGAGTTGTCTATAAAATGCCTGCCCCGCTTGCCAACCGATTTGTCCACTTTGAGATGGAAGTAGATTTTGAAGACTGGAAGGCATGGGCGTATCAAACAGGGATAGATGCATCGGTCATTGCCTATCTGGCGTATGACAAGTCAATGCTCTTTACCTTTGATCCGAAAACCAATGAGAAGAGCTTTGCCACACCTAGATCCTGGGAGTATGTTGACAATATCGTGAAATCGGGGATAGAAAGCGATCTGATATTAGATAGTATCAGCGGTGCGGTAGGGCGTGAAGCGGCTATCGGATATGTCTCGTTCAAGAAGGTGATGCAGGAGCTTCCGGATCTCTCGACGATATTGGATGGCTCAGTTACAGAGATAGAAGAAGAGGATCACAAAGTGCTTATGGCACTCTCGATAGGTCTGGTCAATGCACTCAGGGAAAATGAGAGTGAAGAGGCGGTCACCAACGTACTTTATTTCTCTATGAGCCTGCCTGGAGAGTTTGCCATTATGTTGGTGAAAGATATGCAGTTTAACGGACTGGATGTCGAAGGATCAAAAGCCTGGAGCGACTGGGTGAGCAAGTTTGCCTACCTGCTTGCATAGGGTGTATCACAAAACCTACCTCTTAAAAGAGGATAGGCTTTTTTAATCAGTACAGCCGTTTGGTGCTACACCATCCAGTGCATATTTCGTGACATACTCAAAAAGATCATCCCAGTACGTATCCTTTACTGTTGAAATGTCCAGTTTTGGACAGATGCGTTGTGCTTCTTTTGGCAGATTGGCAGCCTGATAGATCTCTTCCCATTCACCCTGTGTATGGTTTCTCGCAAATTTTACACTGGTAAATCCGCATTTTTTTTGCAACCTCTTTTTATAGATCTTTTTGCCCAGTGCAACACTTGCACTGCTTTGAGACGGCAATAGCGTGAGGATGAGCAGTGAGGTTGAGAGGGTCGCAATAATTTTCTTCATGATCGTTCCTTATGTAAAATGTAAAGTTAAACTTTACGTTAGTATATAGTATCTCACTTAGAGTTATTTGAATACTTCCTCTTTCAAGACAGAAAAGTAAGCCTTGTAGGTTTGTCTGTTGAAGATATAGGTTTTTGCATTGAAGAGTGTTTCAAAAACTATCTTCCACAGGGTAGAGAAGTTTTTATCATTGCGTCTATCACAAAGTTTTGACTGCATCTGGTGTTCAAGAAGACTTAGTGCTTTGGCATGAAATACATACATTTTCAGGATCTCATACTCTATACCTACCTCTTGAAAATAACCGATCAGTTTCATGATGGAAGCCTCTTTTTCTGTAAATTCATTCGGAGCGGTCGGTAGTATGATCTCATCTTTTATTAACTGCTCCAGGAGCCTCTCCTCTACGCCAAAGTGTTCGATAAACTCTGCTTTGGTGTAGTATTTTGCATCCGAAGGGACAGCACTGAGCGTATTCATAAGGGGGACGATCATGCCGGATGATGTGGAAAAGGACTGGTCTTTGAACTGGAGGATGTCTTTGAGCTGTTCATTGCTGCTACCCAAGTGTACTTTCATATATTCGATATAGTGTAAAAGTTCCAGGTGTTGATCGCTGTATCGATGCACATTGGGTTTGAGTTTTTTTGCCTCAGGCAGCAGTCCTTCTTTGATATAGTAGAGGATGGTCGATTTGGGAACGCCGCTTTTACTTACCAGTTCAGATATCTTGTATTCCACGATTTACCTTTTGACGTATATATTTAAGAATTATACCCTATAATTAAAAACGTTAAGTTAAACTAAACATTAAAGGATAATAATGGCACATATAACACTACCTGAGTTTGAGGATATGACACCGGCGATCCAGGAGAAGGCAAGACCGATTTTGGAGAAAACGGGAAAACTGGGGGATATCTTTAAACTGCTGGCAATAGACGAGAAGATCTATTTTGCTACGGATGAGATGATACAGAAGTATCTGCTGGATGAGACAACACTGAGCTATGATATCAAAGAGGCGATCGCGCTGCTCATCTCCAAGGAGAACGGCTGTAAGATGTGTGTGGATGTACATAAAAATATCGCTAAGATGCTTGGGCTGTCAGAGGCACAGATCGAAGAGATACTGCAGGGTGTAGAGTCTATAAACACAGATGATAAGGATAAGGCACTCCTGAACTTCTGTATCAAAGCAGCACAAAAAGAGAACTACAAGATCCTCAAAGAGGAGATCGATGCACTCAAAGAGATGGGATGGAGTGATACACAGATCATAGAGGCGGTTGCCATTACAGGATACTTCAACTATATCAATACCCTTTCCAATGTATTTGGTCTGGGAGAGTAGTATGAGGTTTTTTTCTGCATTGCTGCTGTCAGCAGTGTTGAGCATTAGCGTAGAGGCCAAAGAGTATAAAGCACTCTTTGACTGCAGCTCCGGCAACGCTGCATACATCAAAAGCCGTATGTGGCTTGTAGGTCAAACGATGGATATGATAGAAGTGGATGGAGATACGACGTCAGTCGTACTGACACTGCATGGTAAATGTGTACCGATGGTATCAAAAGCATTTGATGAAGTGGTGGATGACAAAGATATTCCCAATACCAAAGAGGCACAGAAATGGCTGATA
>JBEWPZ010000037.1:0-20120 GCA_047689535.1 Candidatus Sulfurovum kebritense
TATTGAGTGTTTTTGTGTGGATCTCCTGGCTTGATGCAAAAGTGATCGATGTGACATATCAGGTAAAGTTCGGGATATTTGGGGAACTGGGGGTTTCGCATGCGCATTTGGAGACGAAAGGGAAGCACTATAAGATATCGATCAATGCCAAGGCAACAGGACTCGCCAAGACGCTGAGCAGAGACAGAAGAGAGATCCATGTCTCGGAGGGTTTTATACGAAACGGGAAATACTATGCAGAACATTATAGTATCAAGGTAGAGCACGGGAAGAAAAAAAGAGAAAAGCGCTATACGATAGATCATCAAAAAAAGGTCGTGACTAAAATCACTAAAAAGTACAGAAAAGGCAAGCTGGTTTCCAACAAAAAACAGACTTTGGATTTTTTCAGTACGAACGATCTGTTGACCCTCTACTTTAATCTGCCGAAGCTGATCACCGCAAAAAGTAAACCGGGGACCTACAGTTTCAATGCAGTAGGTGCCGAGAGACAAAAAGGGAAAGTAGAGATCTATCTACCGAAATCCGATCAGCTGAAAAAATATACTGAGACGCTGGGCAAGGGGGAGTACCGCTATCTCACAGCAATCATCTATCAGAAGATATTCTCCAGTAACAAAGGAGAGCTGATGCTTGCCATCGGAAAAGACGGTATCACACAAAATGCGGTCTTGAAAGACCTTCTGCTCTTTGGTGACCTTACCGCTGAGCGCATCAAGTAGTCTTTATCATAGAGTGTTTCTTCCTTCCCGCCCTATGAGCGGGGGGGAATACTTTTCCTGCTTCTCCCTCATTCTGGACTATTGATCTTTTTTGTTGGTAACCAGTGCCAGATTGTTCAATCCATATTTTTGAAGCATATCCAGGACCTGGACGATCCTTTTATAGATCACCTTTTCATCTATCCTTACAATAACGGCCCTTTTCTTATCCGTTATCTTTTTCAGTGCATTTTCCAGCATTTCAAGTGTCACCTCTTTGCCTCTGAATGCAAGCTGCTCTTCCGAGAGTTCAATCGTGATCTGCTCTTTCTCGATATCCAGTTGCTTCGCACTGGAGGAGGGAAGGTTGAGGAGAAGTGCCAGTTCCTCTTTTTTGAATATCGAGGTGACGATAAAAAATATGATCAGAATAAAGACTACATCAATCAGCGGAGTCATCTCCGGTACCAGGGGTTCTCGTCGTCTCATAGCTGCTCCAGCACCTCTTTTTCGAGTCCTATCTCAATATTCGCAAGAAGGGAGATAAAGTAGTTGTACCCGATATAGTGGGGGATCGCCACGATCAGTCCTGCGACCGTAGTGATCAACGCAACGGAGATACCCGAAGAGAAAACCGCCGGATCTCCAAGCCCCTGCTGACTGACAGCATCAAATGCACCCAAAACGCCGACCACAGTTCCAAGCAAACCCAAAAGCGGTGCAATGGAGGCAATGGTTTTGATCGTATTCAATCCCAACTCCATAGACTTGATCTGATTATCGATCGCATTTTGCATCGCTTTTTCTTTTATGGGCAGGTCATGGTCCCGGATAAATGCGAGGATCTCTTTGATGATCTTCTCTTTCTGCCACCTTGCAATAATAAGCACGATAAATTTCCATAACATGATCGTAAAACCGACAATATTTAATCCAATGAGGATATAGACGATGATACCCCCTCTATCCGCATACTGCATCATATCTAACACGTTGAACTCCTAATTTAATTTAATTTAATTTTATATCTGACCGGGACAATAATCGAGAGAGAGCTTTTCTTGAGCTTTTTAGGGATGGGAGGAAACGATCCGATCTCCTTGAGTATTCTCAGGGCTGCATTGTTCAAGCGTCTATAAGGAGATTTTTTTGCCAAACCGATATTTCTGATCCTCCCATCTTTACCTATGGTGAAGGAGAGGTGTACAACACCCTCCTGGTGCATTTTTTTTGCAACACTCGGATATCGCTTTTTTCGCTCTATCATTTTCCACACTGTAGAAAAATAATTTTCCCTGAAGGTCCCACCGGGTCCGGAGATCTGTCCGCCCGATAGGCTTCCTGAAGTACTGTTTCCTCTATGGCTTGTGGCTCTCTTCCTCTTTTTTACCATCTTCTTTTTTTTCTTGATGATCTTTTTTTTCTTGGTGAGCTTTTCTTTTTTGATCGGCTTCGGGATCTTCGGCATCTTCTTCTCTATCAATGGCTCAGGTTTTGGAATAGTTTCTTCAGGAACAGGTTCGGGAAGCGTTTCATCATTGAGAGATTCGTCCTCAGATTCAGAACCCTTGATGCAAGCCTTCTGGAGGTTTATCACAGTAGAGACTTTTGTGTCAGATGGTACAGCTATATGTATCTGCTCCACCTTGTATGAACTCAGCAGATAAGTATGAAACATGACGACAATAATAAATGAAGCGAAGAGACCGGCTTTACTATTCATATGCTTAGGCTTGCTCCCTCTAAATCGGGGGTAAAAGAGACAGTGAAAGCTTTACAGTATTTCACCATCGGAACCAAACATACTGTGAATCGTTTCATGATATAGATGATACTCCCCCTATCTGGATCCCATACTGACTTCCAGAACAGTCATATAGAGATGATCGCTACTATTATAACCTTTTCAAGGTTGAATTGAAAGTGGTCTCCTCTATTTTCTTTGGAAATCAGAGGTGATGAAACGATTGAAAGAATCGGATTGGGGTAGATCAATCTGTTTAGTTTGGATTGATGGATGCGTGCAATACAAACGCTATGACCTTCTCATCGCTCATCTCACAAGGTTTTAGCATGCCGCCTTTTATAGTGGGGTAGTAGTTGCCGCTGACGATATCGTTGCCTCCGAGCTCTTCTGCGTAGACTTTGATGAGTTTTCCCTCCAGCAGGGTCTCTTTGCGAAGCAGGTAGCGTCTGTTTTTATAGATCACATCATTGGTACCATTGGGGAGGGCCAAGAGTCTGGTATAAAATTCTGTTTCATTCATACCTCTATTATGCAAAAAGTAGTTGAAAGGTAGGAGCTAAAGCGCTAAAAAGTTTAGCGCTTTGAGATAATCATGATCAATCTACCCACTGAGGTCTGTGATGGTTTTTTTCACTATTTGGTGATGACTCCAACATCAACATCTAACTATAGTGATATCAATGATATCTTCATTATCCGGGTACGTATCGAAATGACCGTCCACCATAAACCATAATCTAGTAAAAATTATACTCTGAAAAATGAATTTTATAGCTAAAAAATTGATTCATTTTTATACGCTCTATAAGGAGAGATGGATTAAGATCCCGAATCATTTATAGACCCAGGTGAAAGGCCTTGGAGGATGTTATAATTGATGTAGCTAGTTGTCTCTCTTCTGTTGAGTGAATGGGTATGTGATTAGCGGTGAGGGGAATGAGCCCCGAATTTTAATAGGCAAAGAAGGACAAAGTATGCAGGAAAGTGAACTGGCAATACTGCGTGAACGCATCAGTAGTTTGGAAAATGAGAACCGGGAACTCAAAGAGAGATCAGATGAAGCGATCAAAGTCGTGGAGCAGATCAAAGCGCTTGAGTTTTATCAGGCTGAGATGATCAAATTGCAGCAGCATATCGAAAAACACAATAAAAAGCTGATCATACTCTTTGAAGGGAGAGATGCTGCGGGGAAAGGGAGCCTGATAGGAACGGTGTCGCGTTATATGAACCCGAAGCACTATCGTATCGTAGCCCTTGGAAAGCCAACTTCTGAGCAGAAGACACAGTGGTATTATCAGAAATATGTGGAGCATTTCCCCTCGGCGGGTGAGATCATTCTGTTTGACCGCAGTTGGTATAACCGTGCGATGGTTGAACCGGTATTCGGTTTCTGTACGGATGAGGAGTACAGGTGGTTCATAAATGATGTCACGGGCTTTGAGAGATCTCTGAGCAGACAGGGTGTGATCTTGATAAAACTCTATCTGAGTGTCAATAAGTCTGTACAGGCCGAACGTTTTGAGCAGCGAAGAGTCGATCCTCTGAGACAGTGGAAACTGAGTGAGATCGACCTGCAGGCACAGGAGCTCTGGGATGAGTTCAGCAAGATGAAATATAAGATGTTCCGGAAGACCGATCACAAATACGGCCCGTGGCACGTCATCCGCTCAAATGACAAACACAAGGCAAGGATCGAGGCGATGAAGTTGATCCTGAACCACTTTGAGTATGAGGGGAGAAACAGGTCACTCAGTTTCGACTATGAGCCGGGTATTATCGTCTCACTGGAGGATGAACTTAAAATGATGCAGAACAACCGGCCTGACCTTTTCGGAAAAGCCTAGTATTTTTAGAGATCTCTTATTAAGATATGCTACACTTCCAAAAATTTTAAAAGGTCTATAGTGAAAAAGTATCTTCTGGGTATCGATCGAGGTATTTTGTATATGATCATTGCCTCACTCTCTTTTGCCGTGATGGGCGGTTTTGCCAAAGTGGTCAGTGAGATACTTCCGCCTGTAGAAGTGACGTTTTTCCGTAATGTATTCGGCGTGATGCTTGTGGGGTATGCGATCTACAAGTCCCCGCTCAAACAGATAGGGGGCAAGCCGATGCTTCTGCTCTTCCGCGGGGTGATGGGATTTTCTGCACTTCTGGCCTATTTCTACATCATCGCGTATATCCCGCTGGGGGAAGCGGTCACCTATAACAAAACTTCGCCGATCTTTGTGGCGATCTTTGCCTTTTTGTTTCTGGGAGAAAAGCTTCACGGCTCTGCGGTTTTTGCCATACTGCTCGGGTTTACAGGCATCTTGCTGATCGCACAGCCTGAAGGCGGGGTCTTTGACAAGTATGATCTGCTGGGTATCTTCTCCGGGCTCGGTGCGGCGTTGGCCTATACCTCTATCCGTGAACTCAGACAATTCTATGATACCAGGGCGATCGTGATGAGCTTTATGGGGGTCGGGACGGTTGCACCGTTGCTGCTGATGTTGATGACGCCTTATGTGAACCCGCCTGAAGAACTTGATTTTATGTTTGCGGCATTTGTGGTGCCGGAGGGGATCCTCTGGTTCTATATCCTGATGATGGGGCTCTCTGCAACTTTTTCGCAGATACTGATGACCAAAGCGTACGAACATACTAAAGCGGGGATCGTGGGAACGATCAGTTACTCCAATATCGTTTTTGCACTGATCATCGGGATTATGCTGGGGGACCCGATACCTGATATTTGGACCTTTTTGGGTATACTATTGGTCATTACTTCAGGGCTTATTGTAGCCTTGGCTAAAAAATAGTATCTATTTTTATAAAGCAAGCATTTGCCGGAAACCACTCAGTGGATTTCATGTCTCATGTTTTACAACAACGAAAAGAGTATAGAGGAGATAGAATGATTATGATCGCCGGACCATGTGTCCTAGAAAGCCGTGATAATGTGATGAGGATCGCAGAGTCACTGAGTAAATACCATGAAGACTGTACCAAAGAGTTCTACTTCAAAGCGAGTTTTGACAAGGCAAATCGTACGAGCCTTGACAGTTTCAGGGGACCGGGACTGGACGAAGGTCTGAAACTTCTTGCTGAGGTGAAAGAACAGTTCGGGTACAAGATACTGACCGATGTACATGACTACACACAGCCAGCTGCAGCGGCAGAGGTGGCAGATGTACTTCAGATCCCTGCATTTCTGTGTCGTCAGACAGATCTGCTTGTCGCGGCAGCCAAAACCGATGCAGTGGTCAATATCAAAAAAGGGCAGTTTCTTGCGCCTCAAGCGATGGAGCACTCTGTGGCAAAGGTACTCAAAACCAGAGGTTTTGACGGTGAAGTAAGTTACGAGAATGCCGAGAAGTACAAGGTTTGGCTCACAGAACGCGGTTCAACTTTTGGGTACGGTAATCTCGTTGTGGATATGCGCGGACTTGTGACGATGAGAGAGTTTGCCCCTGTGGTCTTTGATGCCACCCACTCCGTACAGTCTCCGGCAAGCGGTGGTGCGACAAGCGGTGGAGACAGCTCCATGGTGCCGTACCTTGCCCGTGCAGCTGCAGCAGTAGGTGTAGACGGATTCTTCTTTGAAACACATTTTGATCCGAGTATCGCACTCAGTGACGGGCCAAATATGATAGAGCTTAAAAAACTTGAAGCATTGACCGAGCAGATCGATGCGATACGCTCTATTGTAGAGTAGGTATTACGTTCGTTAGGTTAGTTTTTGTTATAATCAGAAAAATTTTATAGTAGAACTCTGAAAGGTAGAGAAATATGGCAGTAGTAGAAGGTCATTTAAGCGTAGATAGAAGTAAGAAAGTAGCGATCATCAATGCAAGGTTCAACCACTTTATTACAGATAGACTGGTAGAGGGTGCAAAAGATGTCTATGCAAGGCATGGAGGAGATCCTGAAGCACTTGATCTGATCCTGGTCCCGGGTGCATTTGAGATCCCGTTCGCACTGGATAAAGCCTTGGCATCAGGCAAGTATGATGCAGTATGTTGTTTGGGTGCAGTGATCCGCGGTGCGACACCGCACTTTGACTATGTATCGGCTGAAGCAACAAAAGGTGTGGCAAATGTAACACTCAAACACGGAAAGCCGGCGACATTCGGTGTACTGACAGTGGACAGCATCGAGCAGGCGATCGAGAGAGCAGGTACCAAAGCCGGGAACAAAGGCGGTGAAGCGATGGCCGGGCTTATCGAACTGATGAACCTTTATAACGAAATGGAAAAATAGGAACAGTATGGCAACAAGACACCAAGCACGTACAGCAGTCGTGGGGCTGCTCTATGCGTATGACCTCGGCAATGAAAATATCGCTAAATTCTCAGATGAGATTCTTGAAGAAGATAAGATACGCAACAAACAAAGAGAGTTCTCTCATACGCTTTTCAACGGGACGGTAGAACACCTTGAGATGCTCGATGAAGAGATCCAGAAGTATCTCAAAGAGTGGGATTATGATGCGATCGGTAAGGTAGAAAAAGCGATCCTGCGTCTGGGAGCGTATGAGATACTGGTAGCAAAGACCGACAGAGCGATCATTATCAACGAAGCCGTTGAACTGGCCAAAGAGTTGGCTGATGACAGATCACCAAAGTTCATCAACGGAGTTTTGGACGCTATAGGAAAATAGCATTTCCCTATAGCAAATTAATAATTAATAGTGAATAATGAATAATTATTGTAGGCATTGCAAAACAATGCTTTTAGAAATAAGGAGTGATGGTTTGAATTTTATTGATAAAAGTGTTGTAGCGCAACACAAACCTGAATTATTAATTATTAGTTATAAATTATCAATTAAAAAACTCCAGAGGAGTCATGTATGAGAATGAGTATCGATGAAGCGGTAGAACTGATCGAAAAAGCAGACCTTAAAACATTGGGGAAGATGGCTTATGCGCGTAAGCAGGAGCTGCATCCCAAAGGGGTCACCACTTTTGTAGTAGACCGCAATATCAACTACACCAATATCTGCTGGGTAGACTGTAAGTTCTGTGCATTCTATACCCATGAGAGAAAAGAGAATGCCTATATCCTCAGTTTTGATGAGATCGATGAAAAGATCGAAGAGCTGCTGGCGATCGGCGGTACACAGATACTCTTCCAGGGCGGGGTTCACCCGAAACTTGAGATAGAGTGGTATGAAGACCTGGTCGAGCATATCCACCAGAAGTATCCACAGGTGACGATCCACGGTTTTTCGGCGATCGAGATCGACTATATCGCCCGCCGTTCCAATATCTCTATCCCGGAAGTACTGCGTCGTCTGAGAGATAAGGGGCTGAGTTCTATCCCCGGAGCCGGGGCAGAGATACTCAGTGACCGGGTACGTGATATTATCGCGCCAAAGAAACTGGACAAAGATACCTGGCTGGAGGTACACAGAGAGGCACACAAGCTGGGTATCAAGTCGACTGCTACGATGATGTACGGTACGGTAGAGACCACCAGAGAGATCGTGGAACACTGGGATATGGTACGACAGCTGCAGGAAGAGACAGGCGGTTTCAGGGCATTTATCATGTGGTCGTACCAGAGTGACAATACACAGCTCAAACGTGAACTGCCAACGATCGAAAAGACCACGTCAAACCTTTACCTGCGTTACCTGGCTGTTGCCAGACTCTTTTTGGATAACGTGAAAAATATCCAGAGTTCCTGGGTGACACAGGGTTCCTACATCGGTCAGATGGCACTCCTTTTCGGTGCCAATGACCTGGGCTCGACCATGATGGAAGAGAATGTGGTATCGGCCGCAGGCGCCAAAAATGAGATGAACCAGGAAGAGATGATCAAGCTGATCAAAGATGTAGAAGAAAATCCGGCTAAGCGCAACACGGCGTACGAAATACTGGAGAGATTTGATTAGTGAGGAACGAGGAGATAGGAATGAGGAGTGTGGGTATGCTTTTTTTCAAAAAGCTTTTATTAGAGAATGCGTGGATATATATGATAAAGCAATTAAATAGATCACAAATTATCTCCTCACTCCTCACTCCTCACTCCTCATTAAAAAAAATTATTTTAATGATTTTTTTATTAGAAGGAGTATTGATGGCGTCAAGCATCAATGAAGTCAACGTTAAAGAGAAGGCGGTTCCGATCGTCTATGAGGGGGGTGATTATGTCCCTATCGTCTCCATCCAGTTTGTGTTTACGGGTGCGGGGCATCTGAGCAACACCAAGGACGGGCTCGCAGATATGTCTGCAAAACTCCTCAATGAAGGGACAAAGAGAGACGGTTCGGTCGGCTTTGCAACGAAGCTGGATGCACGTGCGGTAGATATCCACAGCAGTGTAGGGCGTGAGAGTTTTGTTATAGAGGTTTCTGCGCTGAAAAGCGAGTTTGCCTATGCGATAGAGCGGCTCAAAGAGCTGCTTCAAGATCCCAACTATACCCAGGAGGCGTTTGATCAGATCAAACGTCAGAAGATCGGTTGGCTCTATCAAAAAGAGAGCGACTTTGACTATATCTCCGCTACGGTCCTGCGTGCGGAACTTTTCAAAGGGACGGCTTTGGCACGGCCATACTACGGTACGTTTGAGAGTATTGAGAAGATCACTTTGAAGGATCTTCAGAGGTTTATCCGGACACATCTCGGGTATAACAATGCGATCGCTGTGGTGGGCGGAGATATCTCTGTAAAAGAAGCAAAGGCGTACACCCGGGAAGTACTGAGTCTGCTTTCAAAGGCGGATCCGAAAGAGATCATGCCGATAGAAGCCTCCGATAAGAGAACCACCGTCTACAGTGATGAGGAGACGCAGCAGGCCTATATCTATTTCGGTGCGCCGTTTGACTACAGCTACAGAGAGAAGGACCAGTATAAAGCCAAGATCGCCGAGTATCTGCTTGGCGGTGGCGGGTTCGGTACACGTATGATGGAGGAGATCCGTGTGGAACGCGGGCTTACCTATGGGGTCTATGCTTCGCTCAGACGTACCAAAAGTGTATCCTATATGAGCGGGTATCTGCAGACCAAGCTCTCTACACAGGATGAAGCGATGAAGCTTATCCAGGAGGTTGTTGATACCTTTGTAGCCAAGGGGATCACGCAGGAAGAGCTCGATAGGGCCAAGGAGTTCCTTGTCGGAAGCGAACCGCTGCGAACAGAGACACTCTCACAGAGACTCCACCGTGCCTATAATGAGTTCTATTATGGAAGGCCCCTGGGATTCTCCGAAGCACAGCTCAAGAAGCTGGAGGCGGTCACACTTGAAGAGATGAATGCCTTTATCACTTCGCATAAAGAGCTCTCCAATATCACCTTCTCTGTCGTAACAAAAAAGAATAAAAATTAAAAACTAAAAAGTAAAAATGGTGGTGTGTATCGCTCTGCGATACTCCTATCATAATATGACATTTTGACATATTTTTATACTTTTTATCAAATACTTCGTTATAATTTATCTCATAAAAGCATTGTTTACAATGCATACAGAAATTATTAATTTTTCACTTTTAATTTTTAATTCTGAACGGAGTGAAGTATGGAAGAGGCAAAGCAGCTTTTTAAAAAACTAAAGATCTACTCACTGCTTGATCTGGCACTGATCACTCCCGCCTCCTACAACGATACCACACTCTCTACCGACTTTCAGCTGGGGAAAGTAGGTACATTTGAAGCCACCGTCAAAGATGCCAGCGTAGTAGGCGGCAAACTGAGGATCAATTTTATCCTAAAGCCCTCGGGAAGATATCTCTCCTCTATCTTTTTCCGTACTACGCCCTATCACCATAAACTCTTTACGGTAGGCTCACACCACTATATCCAGGGGCGACTTGAGGAGTACCGGGGGTACCTCCAGATCTCCCAGCCAAAATCGATCAAAGAGATAGGCAAGGTGACCCCCAAGTATAAAACCGTACTCAAAGAGAGTGAGATCAGGGCATTGATCGAGTGTTATATCAATGAGCAGAACCTCTATAATGAAGGACTGGACTCCAAAGAGGTAGCGACACTGATGCGGATCCATTTCCCAAAAAGTATTGATGAAGTCTATGAGGACGGTACAGTGAAAAGTGACATCGTTGCGGTATTGAAATTTATAGAAGCCTACAATCATCTCAAAAAACTGAAAGGCAAAAGGGTTGACTTCCCTGCACTCCATGCCTTGAAAGGGGAGTTAGCGTCTTTTGTAAAGGGGCTGCCGTTTCAGTTGACGCAAGAGCAGCAGAGCGTGATCGCAGAGATCCAAAAAGATCTCTCCAGAGAAGAGAGGGCGGCCAAACGTATGGTGGTGGGAGATGTAGGTTCGGGAAAGACGATGGTGATACTCGCATCAGCAGTGATGGCACTGCCATACAAGAGCATACTGATGGCACCTACCTCTCTTCTGGCACTGCAGCTCTATGAGGAGGCGTCTAAACATCTGCCGAAAGGGGTAAGGATTGCACTGGTGATGCAGGGACATGACCAAGGAGATTACAGGGAGGCTGATTTTATCATCGGTACCCATGCACTGCTCTATAAGGAGGATCTCCCGGATGCTGCACTGGTGATGATCGATGAGCAGCACCGTTTCGGTACACAGCAACGACAGGGACTTGAAGCTCTGATCAGCAAAGGAGAAGAGAAGCGGGCACACATGATACAGTTTTCGGCAACCCCGATACCAAGAACACAGGCGATGATGGAGTCTGCACTGCTTGATGTCAGTCTCATTACAACCACACCTTTTGAAAAAGATATCACGACACAGACCATCGGCAAGCCGGATTTTCCTGCACTGCTCACACATATCAAAGAGGAGATCGCACAGGATCACCAGGTATTGATCATCTATCCGTTGGTGGAAGAGAGCAGTGAGATCCCCTACCAGTCACTGGAAGAGAGCAGGGGTTTCTGGGAGAGCAAGTTTGAAGATGTCTATGTCACACACGGCAAAGACAAAGAGAAAGAGGAGGTATTGCTGGAGTTTAGGGAAAAGGGCAATATCCTACTGGCTACGACTGTCGTCGAGGTCGGTATCTCTCTTCCGAAACTTACATTGATCGTGATCGTAGGGGCGGAACGGCTGGGCTTGGCCACACTGCATCAGTTGCGTGGAAGGGTGGGGCGTAACGGGTTGAAGAGCTGGTGTTATCTCTACAGTAATGCCCCTGCCAATCAACGATTGATTGAGTTCTCCCAAACTAACAACGGATTTGATATCGCCAAACTTGATCTGAAGTTTCGTAACAGCGGTGATATCATTGATGGTACGATACAGAGTGGTCAGAAGTTCAGATGGCTGGATATGGCAGAAGATGAAGAGATTATTGCGACTGCAAAATCTCGAATTAAAAATTAACAATTAAAAAGTAATAATTCTTGATGGTTTTCTCTGAAAATTTTTTCTTTTAAAGTGCGGAAATTTACCGCACTTTTTGTAGAAGGGTTACGTAGCAATAGATACAGACGTTATTAATTATTCACTGTTTATTGTTAATTAATACAGTCCGAATCTACCGTCGGCTCTTTTATACATGACCCTCATATTGCCGTCATGGTCATTAAAGACGATAAACTGTCTTTTTTTCTCTGCTTTGAGTGCTTCGATCGCCTCTTCAAAGTTAATAGGTTTATGGAGTTCGAGGTCCATCGGTACGATATCGATATCTTCTGTTGTCATTTCAGCCACAGCCTCTGCCTCTTCACCAAGGTCTTTGAAACCCATAACTTTATGGTCTTTGATCTTTTCAGCGTGTCTTCTGAGTGATTTCTTCAATCTCTCTATCGCCAGGTCAATAGCCGCATATACATCTTTGTCATTTTGTGTGATTACAAGTGTATTCTTATCTTTAAGGTTGATGATGAACTCGGTACTGAAACCCTTTTTGCCGTTTTTCTCATTGGCAGAGATGACAGTACTTGCCGAGATGATGTCAAGGTTGTATTTCTTCAACCCCGCTACCGCTGCTCCCGCATAGGCTTTTATCGGTTCTGTCAGTTCAAAATGTCTTCCTGTAATACTTGTATTCATAGTAAATCCTTTTATTAAGATGACTTGTCTCCCTTGTCAATCATGCTATTGACAAACTATCTTACTAAAGCCTCTTCACTCAGGTGAAGACTCTAGGAGGATCAACAAGTATGGCTATATCACTATATCCATACTTAATTGTAACTTAAGTAACTTAATGAAGGATAAATGAAACAATAAAAAATAGAAAATATCCATAGTCGTTAAGCCTATGGATTAAGCGGTGTAGTTTGAAGAGCTATGAACGGTTCACGACTTCTGCATATCCTGTTTCAGGCTCTATCGTGATATCAAATGTTTCACCATCAGACATACTGAAACTAAGAGTGCACCGTTGATCCATATAACTAGCATAGTTGGCAATGGTACTAGCCCCATAGCTTACATGAGGCCGTCCTAAGTGATCAAAACCGATGTGTTGTATTCCTGCACATCCTCCACTCGTATTGGTAAGTGAAACACCGAATCTTTTACCCAAAAGAATATTTTCATTGATATCATCATCTCCACAGTTTCCATTATCGGCAAATAGTGGTTTTCTATTGAGCGGGTCTCTCGCTGCTTCGGCTTCGGCAAAAAGACCGTTACCCCCTGTACTCTCATCACTTCCAATACGGTAATAGAGGCCGTTTGCCGGGCAGTCTGCAAACATGATCTTCCAAAATTTCTGTTGCCATTTTGGATCATTTGAGTCGTGTTTGTAGTCCTGCAGCGCGATGTGTTGCGTATAGCGTATACTTGAGAGGATCTCATCTGCTGCTCCCTGACGCTGATCCCTGTCCATTCTGGGGAGTGCCATAGCGGCCAGGATACCGAGTACTACGATCACGAAGACAAGCTCTATCATGGTAAATGCCGCTCTGTTTGATCTGGTAATTCTATTATTGAGCATGGTCTGTTTTCCTATCCTTCTTTTATATCTTTTGCAATGTTCTGCGGTGGTAGGTGATCCAAGGCGGATTTGCTCTTGGATCACTCACATCTTGATATTCTATATAGGTATCGACTACGATATTGAGTGTGTTACCGCTGGGGTTGTCTAGTTGCCTTGCTGCACTACAGCTTCCTATCTCACCGGCAGGCCCGATATATCCTATACGTACATCGGCGTTAAAGCCTCCCTGTACATTGACGCCTGAAATATTTTCGATACAGGTTCCCCCATCACGGACATTTGCCATGACTGTCATAATGGCCAATTCGGTATAACTCTTTGCAAGGATCACCGCCTGCTCTTTCTGGTACTGTACCGTTGTACCCTGTACCATCTTCCCCGAGAGGCTCATCACAAACATACTGACACTTGCCATGATCAGGATCAGAAAGATCGCTGTTATCAGAGAGAATGCTTTTCGTTGTTTTACTATCATCTGATCACCGCCTTTTCTTTACAGGTATTGATAGAGTAGGTCCCCCCGATACTCTCTCTCTGACAGATCTTAAACCGAATCGTATTGCCCGAACCGGTGAACTTGAAGGCGCTGACGTTTCTGAGCAACACATATCTTTGCCCAACCTGTACGTTACCGAGTGTCTCTGGAGGATTAGCCCATGGCTGGTAATCATAGTGAAGTACTAGATCCCATAGTTTATCACCGGCTTGAAACCCTCTATCAATTTTGTCTTGTGTATTAGTGACTTCAACCGGTACGATCGCGTAGGCCGTCCATGCCAGCTTGTAGTGCTCTTTGATATCCCTGCTTCCTTTGTGCTCAAGATTAATGATCGTATCTCCGTTATTCCCTGATACCGGATGGATATCAGCAGCACCCGCTCCACCCGAATACCCTATCGTATAGGCACTGTAGGTGCCTGGGAAGAGTATGGCTGTATCTCCTATCGCGGTAGTGCTTCCATTGCGTCTGAGATTTCCAATGATAGTGTTTACTTGAGAAAGCCTGGAGCCAGGGGTGGTCAGGGCATCAAGATTGGTTGTCGGTGCATTGACATCCGCATACCCGCTCCATACAGGTACCATACTGGCCGTGTTTGTGGCTGAAGTCCCGAAACCATCGGCATCATACCCTATCCACTCAAGTGTAGTATAGTCAGTCTCTCCTACCGGTATGTCTTCCAGCGCATAAAAATCCGGAGCCAGGCTATCATTTCTTCCTATGACTGTTCCGGGTATACTATACGCGAGCCTATTGGCAAGTTGTGTCGCTGCAAGCTCTGTCTTGACACTGCTTCTGTAGAGTGCCCTTTGTGTCAGATAGCTGTCATAGACTTTGGCAATGATCTGTGATCCGATCGAAGCGACGATCCCCAAAACCATAATGACAAAAATGAGCTCTATCATAGAGAATGCAGCACGTTGTTGTATCTGTTGATCCATTAGAAAAAACTCCTCTCTTCCAGTTCATAACTACCGATATTGCAACTAAATGCATTGAGTATAATGGTTTTATTCAAGTCTGCATCAGTTGAATTTGTCGTCAGTGTGACATTCACATGTTTGATATTTGAAGTAGTGGCCGGTGTTGCTTTACCAAACGGACTGTATATCAGTGTATCTGAACTCCCTTGATAGGAACTACTGCCTGCATCCGGAGCATCGCTCATATATCGAATAGTAGAGAGCAGCGTTACGTTTATATCGGCTACATCTCCTACCTCTCCAACGATACGATCCGTATCTTCATTATTGTAGACACTGACCTGGGATGTCGTGTTGTGAAAGTCATCGATATCATCAAAATCAGCTTCGACTTTGAAGTTCACTGGCAACGTAGCCGAATAGGAGGACCCCACTGTGGTAAAGAAACTTCTTTGGGTCTCTATGTTGAGCGTCCCTGCACGTTTACCGGTAGGATGTCCATCGGCATCATTGGCGGGACCTAAGTCTGTATCACCCCCGGTACTTACTATCGGTGTCGTCAAGTTTTCATCTGATCCCTGCTCATCCCACTGATGTGTCATGATCATGCTGATCTCAGAGGAAGCAATAGCAATAGACTCCTGCTGCATCGCTACGTAGCCGCTTTGCGTAGCTGTATTGATCAGCAGTGGCGCAGACATCATCACGATTCCAAGGATCACGATCGCAAAGATCAGTTCGATCATAGCGATCGCTTTACGCATACTTTTTCTTCTCATTACCAATCCAACCGTTTATTTTTTTTCTCACTTGCATTTGTATCCAGTACAAAACCTGTTTTCCCCACACCTGTCCATCCCGATGTGTTTACAAAGCGCACTTTATAGAATGGAGAAGGCGGATTCAGTGCATTGTCTCTGTTGTAGATCAGCCATGGTGCCGTATCGGCATTGGTCGTATCTACCAACTCGATCCCTACGGTCATAGGACGTTGTGCTGTATGGCCTATCACTGTGATGCTGTTATCGATACCCTGCTGCGCATTTATCAGGAGTGTGGTGACCTCTCCCGAGCCTGTATTTTCCAGTGTCGGTGCACCGTTCCCTTCTTTGATCGTACCGTTTGTACCGGTATATGGCACACTGGTCAGTGTCACGCTGCCATCAAGCGAGGTGTTGTGATCTGTAGAGAGCCACCAGTGGGGGATACTTGTCTGTCCCAAGACTGTATCGACATGGTGTTCATCACACCATGCATAACTCTTCTCGTGTGTATTACAGTAGACATAGATGGCTACCGGGGTATTGACGCTGTTCCCGGTAATGTTTGCATAGAAATCTTTGGAAGCTTTGGTACGCCCAAAGAGGAAGGTCGCATTACGATCAAGGATTCCTACGCCGCTACCGGCAACAATCGCCTGGTTATTAGCGCTGCTTGTATAGGTAGAGGCTACGGAGATATTGATATCACTTTCCGGGACATTAAACGGGTTGACCGGCTGGTTGTTGTCTCTTTGGTAATTGTACATCAGTCTATGACTCAGGTTGGCATCATTCCATGCGATGGTGTGTGTTCCGTTCGCCTCTTCATCTCCAAAACCAAGCAGCATCTCTGTTGGGATATCATGGATCTTTACAGCATTATCTAGAGGGTGTCTGTTTGTTGCTGAAAGATTCCAGTCGGTGACATTGAGGTCTACGCTGACCGGGTTTTCATAGAAGAGTGCCCCTTTCCTGAAGTTCTGAGTGATCTCATTATTGGCATTGAGTGCCAAAATTCTTACATCCAGGTGGGCAGACATATTGAGGTCATTGGAGAGGTAGGTGATGTTACTGTCTCTATGGTTTCTCAGCGTGATGCCGGTCACCCCGAATTTAGCCGGGATAAAGGTGGCATTTTGATCCCCACAGATAAAGGCACCGTCAAGAGGAGTGATTGTCCCTGTGGCAGCGTTCGCAAAGGTATCTCCCTCACAGTTTTGCGGGGTATCATCGCTGTCGATCAGTGACCAGTCGGTATCCCTAAGGCGAAGGGTGACTCTACCTACATCATTAAAGCTCATGCTGACTACTTCACTGGTATTTTCATTCTCTCTTTGACTGATACCGTCATCAAAGAAGAAGTCGGTGTTGCTTAGTGTAGGTGTACCGTGTAATACGGTACCATTCGTATCGTAAGTATCATCTGCAAACATCAGTGACTCGGTGAGAGCCAGTGTGAGCTTGTCTCCTGTCTGGTTGTATTCATCGGTATTTACACCATCGTAAGTATTCGCAATGACGGTAAAGTTGTAGGGTTGTGCCGAAGTAAGCAGTTCGATATCGTCTCCGTTTGGAGGGGTGGTCGCAAATACCTCTGGTCGCACAGCGAACTGGTCACTGCTTGAACAGAGACGCCACTTAGGGTTCGTCGTATCTGCCACTTTACAACCGATCGGATCACCGCTGCAGTCTTCATCACCATGGAGTGTATAGGTTGTCCCGTCAAACTCAGAACAGAACTTAAAGTTGACAGTGACTATTTTGGAGGCATACGGTACGATAAATTCTGTATCGCGATAGAGCTCGTCATGTATATTCAATTCTCTATAGCTTCCGTCGATCGGCTCACCTTTATCATCGTAGAGTTTGAATGAAATCACACTATCGACCCCTTTGAGTTCCGTACTTGTAAGGTTTTCATCCAGGTTTACCAGTCTCAGCTCAAACGGTTTCCCGGCTACTTTCGTAGAGATATTCTTATCATCAAACTTACCGTCTCCGGTGGTGTCTCCTCTAAAACTATCCCATGCATCAAACGGACCGGTTTGATAGGTAGGCGGTACATAGGTACGGCATGGATCAAGGATCACATCATAATGCCTGTCTCCATCATTGTAGTGTCCTACATACTCCAAACTCTGCATCCAGTCACAAGGGTTGAACCCCATTGAGAAGAGAGAAGAGGAGTGCAGCTTGTAATGGGTGGTCTCATCCGTAGGACCGTAAGGACTTCCCAGCGGGTAAGTGATCGCTTTCCCTCCATACAGATTGACATCCATGCCCAATGCGCCATTTGTCCAACCACTGCTTACTTCAATAGCATTGGCTATCAATTGATTGTCCTGGTCTAAGACATTGTTGGTTCCCAAAAAGCTAAAGTCAAAGAGGCTCTCTTCATGCACTTCGTCAACCGTCACGTCGGTCACAGGGTCAGTGGACCAGATGGGTACCTCAATCTCGGACATGATACCAAACCCGCCACAGTTAAGGAGATTGAATTTTATACCTCCTACCTTGATATGGTCATAACACATAGAACACTCACCGAGTCCTGTGTTTCCGGAGTCTTGGGTTCCCATGAACGTCGGGTTGTTACCGTTGATCGTGATGGGGCCTTCCGCGGTGATCCCTCCATAGATCAGCCAGTTATTCGAGTTGTTGTTGAGCTGTACACTCCCCTCTACATAGATATAGGCTTTGAGGTTGGCTGTACCACCACCGCTACTGAGGTCCTCGACATCTCCCTCTACATAGATGAAAAGGTCCCCTGCAGCACTCCCCGGTGCAGTGTTGGTAGCGAGGTTGTTCATTTTCACAGTATAGTTGTTATGTACAAAGATACGCACTAGTCCACCATTTGGCAGGATGATCTCATTGTTGTTTCCATCGATCGTGACAGAGTTAAAGTAGTAGTCTCCCGGTTCGAAAGCAAGGGTATATCCGCCATTCACATAGAGGTCACCCAGTTTCATCACTTTGATACTGCTGGTATTGCCCTCATACGATGTTTGCGGGTCGAAATGGATGATTTGACCTGCATTATTTGAAGGGTAAGAGAGGTTACCGTAGTTTAGGTCCTGCAGCAGTAGCGGGTCGGATGGTACATTGTCAAGACCTAAAAAAGCACTTTCTAAAAAAGTGTGGCTGTACTTGTTTGTCGGTGGGTCAGTACGTTCACATATCTCCGGGGTACCGTTACAGGTATAACTCTCATCACACTCGATGGTACCGGTAAGTTCATTCTCCGGGTAGGCGATAGATCCTGTACCACATACCTCCTCATTGTTACCGTTGGCATAGAGGTGGTCATAGGTGGTCAAAACACTTCCGAATACATCACAGACATACTCATTCTGATAAGGTACGGAACTTCCCCCGCTGTCACTGACAACAAGTGTAACTGTAGCAGTATCACTTGCCAGTGGAGGTATCCCGTCATCGGTGACGATATAGGTAAAGCTGTCATTACCGCTATAGCCCGGATTTGGTGTATATTCGAAACTTCCGTCTGCATTGAAGGTCAAGGTACCGTGCAGGGGAGAGCTAGTAAGCGTGGCCGATATGGAGTCTCCGTCCGGGTCGCTGTCATTGATCATCACATTCCCGCTCTTCGCAGTTTCAAACGATACTGCGATATTATCATTGACCGCTACAGGAGGATTATTTGAACTCACTGGGTTGATCGTGATGGTAAATCCGTTACTGATCGAGGTACCGTCATCATCGCTGGCACGAATGACTATGTCACTATATGTCCCGGCAGTGGTAGGTGTACCGCTTAAGATGCCGGTGGAAGCGTTGAGGGTAATACCCGGAGGCAAGGTATCTGTCGTCGTATAGGTGATAGGGTCACCTTCGGTTTGGTTAAAGTGTGTGGAGAGGTTGTAGCTGAAAGGTATGCCTACCGTTCCTTCCTGATCTTCGATAAAGGTAACGAACGCAGGAGGGGTATCAGGTGGGGTAACGGTGATCTTAAAGCTGTTACTCTCTGTTGCACCGTCATCATCGGTTGCGGTGATCACTAGGTTCGGATACTCAAGAATTGAGCCGGTTACCGGAGGGGTACCGCTGAGCTCACCGGTCGCAGCGTTGAATGTGAATCCGGAAGGAAGTGTGCCTGAGACAGAGTATGTGATGGTGTCACTCTCTGTCTCTTCAAAAAAGGAAGAGCCATCCAGACTAAAGGATTCAGCTTCTATAGCTATCTGGTCAGGAATGGGACCGTTAAACTCAGGCGGAGTAGATGTCGGCGTAAAGGTGAATTGTAAGGTATAGTTAACAACAGATTGAAGACTTTCTGCATAGACTCGCACATTGAAATCTGTAGCTGTTGCAAATGTGATAGTAGTATCACTGGTAACTCCACCGGATCTTCCTGGACACCCACCTTCATCGTAGGAATAAAGTACTTCAGTCGAGGATGTTGTTAACGTTATAGTGACGATCCCAGGTTCGGTGACATTGACATAGACAGTATCATCTTCCAACTGGTTTTTGTTTTGATAGTAAACATCGTCAGTTACACTGTATGAGAGAGAGGTGCTGCTAAGCGTTCCACTAAAGTCGCTCCCCGGTGAACCATTGTCCTTACTACATGTATCAGCTGCCTCTACATA
>JBEWPZ010000038.1:0-2784 GCA_047689535.1 Candidatus Sulfurovum kebritense
AACAGCATTGATGCTGCCATAGAGAGTTTTATAGTGTTGTTCATGGTTTATCCTAATATATTATTGTTGTAATGTTTTAAAAAATAGGTTGGGTTAGGATAAGAGATGGGGGAGAGGTCTTTCTTTCTAGTGCTTCGAAGGCATCCCTGTGGTACTTATAGTTACTGTCACACTGCGAAAGCTTATGCAGTGTCGAGTACATTGCGATAATGGCAAATGAAAAGTACCGTTTGGTATAGCCCCGTAAATATCTCATGGGCGAATTTTAGCGATATAGGCTTAAAACATCAGCAGGTTAACAGTTTCGCCCCTGCCTTTGTGCCATTCTGTTGAGAAGCAGATACAAAAGTACCACATTAAGAGCAAAAAGCAACATAGGAATAGTCTGTTCAATCTCTTTATCCAGTTGGAGTCCTACGATGGTATAAATCGTTTGCAACACTACTAAAAACAGAACCGTTGTTTTCGTAGAGTTTCCAAAAAAACGCTGCAGAAGATGATGCATATGGCATTTGTCCGCACTGAACATCGATCTTCCGTTTCTCTTCCTCCGTATCATCACGACAAAAGTATCCAAAAGGGGTACTGCCGCGATAAAAAGTACTGCAACTGCCGGGATATAGTCCAACGATTTTATCGCCAACAGAGAGATAAGAAACCCCAGTGTCAACGAACCACTGTCCCCCATAAAGATCGATGCCGGATTCCAGTTGTAGACCAAAAAAGCAAAAAGCCCGGCAATAAATGCCCCTGAGAATACCATCATAAAAAGATCATGATGGATGATGCCGATATAAAAAAATGCACTCAGTATCACAACAGTGAGAGAAGCTGCCAAACCATCCAAGCCGTCGATCAGGTTCAGTGCATTGGTAAATCCCATTACAGCGAAGAGCGTAAAGGGCAGTGCCAGCCATCCCAAAGAGACAGCTGTTCCCAAATAGGTCCCCACATTATCGATATAGAGCCCGTCAAGATAGACCATGGCAGTAGCGATCGCCAGTACTACGAATTTGATTCTGGGTGAAGTATCCCGGTGATCATCCAGTATCCCCACTATGAACACCATAAAAACAGCCAGAAGTATCTGCCAGTGATCTAACAGCAGCTCAAAATAAAAGAACGGCAGTATGATCGCAGCAGCGAAATAGAATCCGATCCCTGCGCCTCTTGGTGTATGCACCTTATGGGCGCTTCTGCCATTAGGAATATCCATCAACCCCCATTGCGGGGCGTTGAAGATAACGATACGGATCAATGCAAGGGAGAGTAGGAACACCCCTATCAATGCATAAGACATGAAACGTTAATCTTTAAGATATTTGATCGTTACAAATGGTGATGCGATCTTTGAGATCGTTTCGAACGGCGCGGTAAAATTATTGGAAGCGACCCTGAACTCTTTCCATCCGTCAGGCTGTACATAGACGATATCGTTGGGTCTCAGCATCAATTCTGCATAGTTCATCGTATCAAAATCTGTAAGGTCCACACTTCTCATCACCAAGCCGTTCTGAGGATCATTTGAAACAATAATGATGTTGTCTCTCACTGCCGAATCTTCAAGATCACCAGCAAAAGCAAGCGCTTCAAAGAGTGTCATCTTCTCTTTATCCAGCTTCACAACACCGGGTTTATTCACCTCTCCAAGGACATAGATACGCTTGTTCATCACCTCAAGATAGACCGAAGGGGCACGCAGATATTTTTTATAGGCAGAGGTGATACGGTCAGCCGCCTGTGTCTGAGTAAGTCCAGCCACTTTTATCTTACCGATCAGAGGCATCGAGATATACCCTGCGGCATTGACCAGGATCCCCTCTGAGTTCATATTTTGGCCCAGCTCCTGCAACTGTACTGTGGCACTCTGTTCAGGATTCTTATAGAGGATAACATTCAACCGGTCCTGCGGAAGAATACGATACTCAATACTTTGACTTGTTACTTTGCTTGGTTTTTTACTCTCTGCATCTTTCGTCTGCATCAGCGTATAGTTTGAATTTTCAGAACAACCGTTGATAAATAACAGTAAACCTACTATGGTAAATAATACTTTTTTTGACATTGCTTTTCCCCTGTTTTTATTTATTAAATGTTACACCTATCTCTCTTTGTAAAAGCTTATACTTACCTATAAGTCTTCATTGAGAATGATGTTATTCCTGAAGACTGAACGCAGTGTTTCACTGCTCAGCACTTCACCCAGTATCTCTGTCTGCTTCATCCGGTGTATATCTGAACCTAAAAAATCTATCATTCCGGCATTATTCAGAAAATCGGCTTTTTTCTTTGCTTCTTTTCCATAATGTCCGAAAAATGAGTTTAAATTAACTTGAAAATAAACTCCCCTTTCTTTCATCGCTCTATATTCTTTTTGAGGGTCTTTGATATAACGGTATCTCTCCGGGTGCGCCAACATAGGTTTGAACCCGGCAGCCTGAATTTCAAAGATCATTTCATCAAACTGCAGCGGTTTTGAAACATAGGAGGTCTCTACAAGAAGATAGTCTCCAATAGTGAGAATATTATCTTCCCTTAACTTGTCATAAAAGCCGTCATCGAGGTAGTACTCTGCTGCTGCATCAATCTTGATATCGATGTTTTCCTCTTGTGCTGCCAGACGTAACGCCTCTAGTCCCTCCATGATATTTTGGGGAGTATTTTTATATCCATCCGACATAATATGAGGTGTAGTGATCACCTTTTGATATCCCAACTTCTTCATCTCTCTAAGCAGCAAGATACTCTCCTCCATATCTCTGGCACCATCATCGATACCCGGTA
>JBEWPZ010000038.1:2884-19897 GCA_047689535.1 Candidatus Sulfurovum kebritense
CTAAGCAGCAAGATACTCTCCTCCATATCTCTGGCACCATCATCGATACCCGGTATAAGGTGAGAGTGGATATCCGTCAAGATGTGAGGGGGATGCTCCTCCCTCTTCTCTTTTTTTTTCTTAAAAAAAGAAAATATCACTTTTTATCTTCCTCATAATATCCATACCCGTACCCGTACCCGTATCCATAACTTCCGGTTCCTTTTTTCACGTCATTAAGGACCAGTCCGAGTCCCGGAATGTCATGAAGTTCAGTGATCCTTTCCAGGTTCTGGATATACTCTTTTTTAGAGAGGTTCGCTCTAAAGATATAGAGGCTGATATCTGCATAACTCATCAATGTTCTCGCATCCGTTACCAATCCGATAGGAGGGGTATCCAAAATAACCACATCATAGACCTCTTTGAGTTTATCCAGAACTTTTTCCATCATCGGTCCCTGGATCAGTTCACTCGGATTAGGCGGTATCGGACCTGAGGTGATCACATCCAGGTTTTCATACTGAGTAGGTTGGATCACATCCTTTAACATCGTTTTTCCTGCCAGAAGTGAACTGAGTCCTTTCCCTATCTCTACCCCAAATCTCTCATGCAGTGTAGGTTTTCTCATATCCAGGTTCAAAACAACTGTCTTTTTCCCGGCCATACTCATAATCGCACCAAGATTGACACTGACAGTAGTCTTCCCTTCTCCACTGATGGTTGAAGTCGTAGCGATCAGTAGACTCTCTTGTTCAAAAGACATAAACTGTAAGTTTGTTCTCAGGTTTCTAAACGCTTCAGAGATGCCTGACTTTGGTGAACTGAATACTTTGATCTCATCCTCTTCCCCCTCTTTGATATGAGGAATAGTTCCAAGAAGCGGCAGTGAAGTTCTTTTCGTAATCTCCTCTTCTTCCTTGATACGGTTATCCAGGAACTCTCTCAGAAAAGCTACGGCGACACCAAGTATCAGTCCAAGTATCAGACCAACCAATACGATCAATTTTCTTTTGGGTTTGATCGGAAATACAGGATGGAGGGCATGATCAATCACCCTGTTATTACTTACTGTTGCCGCTTTTACCATCTCCGTTTCTGAACGTTTCTCCAGAAGGTAGGAGTAGATCTTCTCATTGACCACAAACTTACGCTGCAACTGTCCAAACATTCTTTCATCCGCAGGAAGTTTCTCGAGTGTAGCCCTGTATTTTGCGATGGAGTGCTCGAGAAGTTCTCTCTTCTCCTTCGTGCTCGCTTTGAGGTTCTTCACTGTAGAACTGATCCCCTTTTTGAGCTCACTGATCATTCTGGTCAGTTTCACTACCCCGGGATACATCTCCGTATAGTCTTCACTCAAAAGCTTTTTTTCTATAATGGTGTCTTGAAGTTTTTTGATCATAGCCGATAGACTCGGATCGCTCAAACTCAAGTTGGCAACAGAGAGTGTGCCTAACCCTTTGCCTGACTTGATCTGCTCATAGAGGGTATTCAGTAACTCCTCTTGCATAGAAACCATGGAGAGCTTACTCTCATAGTCACTGATCTGCTCGATGGTCTTTTGTGCCTTGGCACTTAGTTCAACGGTTTGAGAAGATCTTTTAAACTCTTCCAGTTTCAGGGCTGAGCTTTTGAGATTTTCGGTAATGTACTTCAGCTGCTCTTCGATAAACTCCAGCTTTCTTTCTGCCTCTTGCGTTTTATTTTCAATATTTTGCTGGATGTAGGCGTGTACCAATGCATCTGCAAACTCTTTTGCACGCAATGCGACACTGTCTTCATAGGAGATCTGCAGTATATTGGAATACTTGGAGAGTTGTTGTACACTGACACCACCTTGTGCGATCAATCCACTCTCTTTAGGGTCATAGACAACAAAACGGTATTTGCTCTCTTCTCCTGCTTTCTTACGTACGATATTGAGATGGAAATGCTCTGTACTTACCTCTTTTCCATATTCATGTACTTGATCATAACTCCACTCTAGACCATTGTCATCCACTGCATTTTCGACCACCAATCGGTAGGAGTCCTCATCTACAGGATAAAAGTCAAAAGAGATACCATATCCTCTCAGCATACCCACCTGAAACGGGCTTGCCTTGTAGAGTTCAACCTCTTTAAATCTACGGGTAGTATAGTAACGGTGGGTTACATCTACCTCTTCAGCCGCTTTTTGTGATAAGAATCTTGATTGTATGATCTCTATCTCTGTCTCTGCATTGGCTGCATCACCGGACATCGCCATACTGAGCATATCCTGTCTTGCCATATACCCATACTTTTGTATACCGACTTCAACGGTTGCAGATGCTTTATAGACATTTGGTTTAAAATAAGCAATATAACTGCTCAAGATCATGGATGCGAGTACAAACAGGAGAATCATTACCTTATAGCGATAGATGGTTGAAAATATCTCCCTAATATCTATCTCATCCTCTTCTACTCTATGTATTTGTTCTGTCATTATTTCCCCTAATCGTTAAATGTTATCATTGGTTACCTATACTGTTTCCCCTCAGTATCTCTGTATAAAACTATGATTTAGCCCTATACACAAACACAAGAGAGTATCTCAAATAAAAGAGGAAACTCCTCTTTTACTCTTTAAAACTTATAGATGACTCCGGCAGTAAATGAGTCTACACTGACTTCAGTAGCTCCGTTTGTAAACACTCCATCAAAATCGTTTGCAAGAAACTTATAGTCTGCAAAGAGATCAAAGTTTTCATTGATCATATAGGATAGTCCCAGTCCCCACTGGAAACCGCTCTCATCCATATCTGCGATAGAACCATCTGCTCCATCCAGTTCTACATTTCCATATCCAAGTAACCCATAGAGTGTAAAATCCTCCGTAACAGGATATTTAGGCTTCGCAAAGATACTCCAGCTATCCATCGTATCAATCGAGTCTGATTTTGCTATCGTAGTAGTATACCTACCCTCTACTGCAAAGTGACGATGAAACTCATATCCAGCAAGCAGGTCTACATTACCAACTCTATCTTGACCTGTTTTACCCTCAAATAAGTT
Organism: Candidatus Sulfurovum kebritense; assembly: GCA_047689535.1. GTDB lineage: Bacteria > Campylobacterota > Campylobacteria > Campylobacterales > Sulfurovaceae > Sulfurovum > Sulfurovum kebritense. The sequence continues at coordinate 5,903 of JBEWPZ010000038.1, forward strand.
AGCATTCACAGATGCATCTCTTGTACTGATAGCTGAAATCCCAAGCCCAACATAAAAGTTGTTCTCACTCTCATTTACTTCCTCTGTAACCGTAGGAATATTCACCACCGGTTCCACCGCTTCGTGCAGATCTCCACCTGCCATCAGTAGACTACTCGTAGCAACCATTGCAAAAGGTAATAGCAATTTTTTCATTTTAGGTTTCTCCCTTTTTTCTTTTTCCTTATAAGTTTAACCAAAGTTATATTGTTTCTTTATGAATTTTTAGCTTGGTACCTCAAAGAACTCCAGATACCAGTCCACAAATTTGTCAATACCTTCCTGTATCGGTGTTTCGGGTTTATAGCCCAGGTCCTCCACCAGGTCATCGACATTGGCAAATGTCGCAGGAACATCTCCGGGCTGTATCGGAAGCATGTTCTTCTCTATCGTTTTCCCCAGTTTGTTTTCGATCGCAGTAATGAAATCCATCAATTTTACAGGATTCTGGTTACCGATATTGTAGATCTTATAAGGGGCTGAAGAGGTAGAGGCACGGCCGGTTTTACCATTCCATGACGCATCCGGTTTTGCCGGGTTATCGATCACACGGATCACCCCCTCCACGATATCATCGATATAGGTAAAGTCTCTCAGCATTTCACCATAGTTGAATACATCGATACTTTTCCCTTCAAGTGCCGCTTTTACAAACAGAAAGAGCGCCATATCCGGTCTCCCCCAAGGGCCATAGACGGTAAAGAAACGCAGTCCTGTTGTCTGTATACCGAAGAGGTGGCTGTAGGTGTGTGCCATCAGTTCATTGGACTTTTTGCTGGCTGCATAGAGCGAGATCGGGTGGTCTACATTATCATCAGTACTGAAAGGGATGTTTTCATTGAGACCATAGACCGAGGAGCTTGAAGCGTAAGAGAGATTTTTGACATCATTATGACGGCAGGCTTCAAGAAGGTTCATAAAGCCGATAATGTTACTCTCCATATAGGCATCGGGATTGGTCAAAGAGTAGCGTACCCCTGCCTGTGCTGCCAGGTTACAGACCGCATCAAAGGACTCTTCTTCAAATAGCTTCATCACCTCATGTTTATCTTCAAGCTTGAGCTTGATAAATCTGTGGTTGGAGTGTGTTAAAGAGGTGAGGAGTTCTCCGTAGGAGATCTCTTTACCCTCCTCCAGTTTTTCGATAAATCCTGCTTTTTGCAGCCTGCCGTATTTGACTTTTTGATCATAATAGTCGTTGATATTGTCCACACCGACAACTTCATCTCCCCTCTCTGCCAATTTCTCCGCCAATGCAGCACCGATAAACCCGGCTGTCCCAGTTACTAAAATCTTCATTGATCCCAATCCTTAGTTTTCTCTAAATATATCTCTTGTATAGACTTTATCTTTGACATCCAGTAACTCATCCGCGAGTCTGTTGGCAACGATCACATCTGCATCTTTTTTAAAGCTTTCAAGCTCTTTATAGACTTGGGAGTGAAAGAACTCATCCTCTTCCAGCACCGGTTCATAGACAACCACATCGATCCCTTTGGCTTTGATGCGTTTCATAATCCCCTGTATCGCAGAAGCACGGAAGTTGTCACTCCCTGACTTCATCACCAGTCTGTATACCCCTACCACACCATCGGTATTGCCTGTACGCTCTTTCAACTTTTCGATAATCGAATCGGCGATAAAGTCTTTACGTGTTGCGTTGGCATCTACGATCGCCTGAATAAGATTGTTCGGTACATCCTGGTAGTTCGCCAGCAGTTGCTTGGTATCTTTAGGCAGACAATATCCGCCATATCCAAAGGATGGGTTATGGTAATGACTCCCTATCCTTGGGTCAAGCCCTACCCCTTCTATGATCTGTCTGCTATCGAGTCCATGTGATTGCGCATACGAGTCCAATTCATTGAAGTAGGCGACTCTCATCGCCAGATAGGTGTTGGAGAAGAGTTTGATCGCTTCGGCCTCTGTAGAGTCTGTGAAAAGCACAGGGATATCCTCTTTGATGGCACCTTCTTTCAAAAGGTTTGCAAACACTTCAGCACGCTTCGAACGCTCTCCTACGATGATACGTGAAGGATAGAGGTTGTCATAGAGTGCTTTCCCCTCTCTTAGAAATTCCGGCGAGAAGATGATATTGTCTGTACCGAATTTCTCTTTTATACTCTTTGTGTACCCTACAGGTACAGTAGACTTGATCACCATGGTTGTCTCAGGATTGATCGCCAGGACATCAGAGATCACAGCCTCTACACTTTTCGTGTTGAAGTAGTTGGTCTCAGGATCATAGTCTGTAGGGGTTGCGATGATCACAAAGTCAGCATTTTGATACGCCTCTTCTTTATCAAGCGTAGCTTTAAAGTCCAATGTCTTCTCAGCCAAATACGCTTCGATCTCTCTATCTTCAATAGGAGATTGTTTCCTGTTGAGCATCTCTATTTTTTCCGGAATGATATCCAGTGCTATCACTTCGTGGTGCTGTGCTAACAAAATACCGTTGGAAAGGCCTACGTATCCCGTACCTGCTATCGCTATCTTCATCTAGACTCCTCGTAAATAAGGCTATAATTATATCCAATGGTTGGTTATAAGGGCGTTATGAACAGTTACAAAACTGTGATCACCTTAAAAACTCCACTTCCAGTTCAGGTAGTAAGTATGCCCGAATGCACCAAATTCACTCCCCGCTTCACCGTGATAAAGCATACTTCCCGCACTAACAGTGTGGTGGTTATCAACCGTATAGGTCAATGTCGGAGAAATAAAACTGCTCATATGGTCTTGAAAGCTGGCTATCATCAGCAATGAACCGCTCCAGGCAAGATCAAAATCATAAGAGAGTGTTGAACCGAGATAGGTGTGTGACTGCACTAAGTTGCCTGCCAATTCATTATTGAAATGAAGCAGTTGCTCTGTATAAGAAAATGTATCCGAGCTATAGTACCCCTCAACCGTCCAGTTGATACCGTTTTGAAAAGCATAGTCAAATCCCAGGATCGCCTGATAGAAGGATTCATCCAGTCTCTTACTTTGATAATATCCCCCTTCGCTTCGCCACTGTGCACCGCTATCAAAGAGGTCTCCTTCTACCTCAAACCCGCACATCCTGATATCATCACTGTAGAGTAGACTGACACCTACATCGGCAAACTCCATAAATGCCTTATAACGGAATCCATACTTCAAACGGTTATTTTCCTTAAGCGATACAATCGTCTGCACCGTACTTAAAGGGGAAGGTGCATAACTGTAACTTACTGCCAACACACCAAATACCTCATCGGGTTCAAGCGCAAAAGCGTTTTTGGGGTTATAGAGATCGGTGGGGGTCCAGATATGCCCTACCCCCATCGATATCTTCTGTATTCCCACGGCAACCTGATGTTTCTCGCCGGCATATCCGCCATAGAGCCTATGAATTTTTCCATAGGCCACACCACTGTCAACATAAGAGTGAAAACCGCTGCGGATATCAAACGGTATATCAGGCTGCAGCTGTTTTATATACTCAAACTCAGGACTAGCGATATATGACTCTCCGAGATAGTTCACCAGGTCAACGATGGCCGTAGTGTAAAAGGAGTCATGGGTGAAGGTATCATAGACTCTCAATCGGTTACAGTTATAGAGATATCGCTCCTCCCCGCTATCTGATGTTGTCATAGGAAGCGCTGCCTGACTTAAAGTGAAGTTGCTGTTCTCTACACGTATCTCATTCTCATAGGCAGATAATAAGAGTGTCAAACAAAGGATCAGACTAGAGCTTTTCCACATGGCCGTCACTCAGTATAATCTGTCTTCTGCTCATCTCAACCACATAGTCATCATGCGAGGCAAAGAGAATTGTGGTGTTTTCTATCTCATTGAGGTTTTTCATCATCTGCATCAACTTTTGTGAGTTTTTTGTATCCAGGTTTGCTGTAGGCTCATCAGCAAGCAGGAGTTTCGGTTTTGCAGCTACAGCTCTTGCTACAGCGACACGCTGCTGCTGGCCACCGCTCAGTTCGTTGGGCATCGCATAAAGCTTATGGTCAATCTCCAGAATTATTGCCACCTCTTTGATACGGTGCTTTATCTCTTCTTGGGGAGCCCCTTGCAACCGCATGACAAACCCGATATTTTCAGCCACATTCAGTACCGGCACAAGGTTGTACGCCTGAAAAACAAACCCGATATCATGCAGTCTCAATGCAGCACGTCCGCGTTCATCAAGCAGCGTGATATCCTGTCCATCAATGGATATCTTTCCCCTATCGATCGTATCAAGTGCACCGATGGCATTGAGCAGTGTTGTTTTTCCGCATCCTGAGGTACCGGTAATCACACTGAACTCTCCATCCTCTACCGTTAAGGAGATGTCATCCAGCGCATGGACTTCACGCTGCGTACCTTTGTCAAAATATTTATGCACATGTTCAACTTTTACCATCTACTCTCCTTGTATCACCTCGATAGGATTGAGCTTTTTGAGCTTTCTTAGCGGAAGCACGACCGAGAGCAATGCGGCCAGGAGTATCGCTGCAAACGTCGTCGTAAAATAGTTGAACTTGATCGTTGCATACAAGATACTCTCCATACCAAACTCGGCAAGCCCTGCAGAAAAACTGCTGAGATCAAGCCCATACTTCTGCAGGTAGAGTAGAGAGATACTCCCCGCCACGACACCAAAAAGATAGCCGCCTACTCCCAGCATCATCGCCTCGTAGATCACCTGTCGGCGCAGAAACCTGTAGGGTTCACCTATAGCTAAGAGTATACCAAACTCTCGTATCCGCTCCAAGATAGAGACAAACATTACACCAAGGATACCGATAAATACCATTGTCATCACGATACCGAATGTGATGCCGTTAAATATCGTCATCATCACCTGCATCTGTTCCAGTGCAGGATAAAGCTCTTTCCAGCTATAGATCTCAAGCGCCGGCCAGCTCTCTTTTAACGTCTGTTTTATAGTATCGATATCAGCATCCGGCTGTAAGCGTAAAGCAACTTCGGTACTTTCATCTTTGCCCAACGCTGTGATCACTCTGCTTTTCTCTAACGAAACAAACAATGCAAAGTCATCAATGGCTCTGTTTGTCGTCTGTAGCACCCCTTTGATACGCAGTGAAACTGCACTGAGTTCACCATGACGATCCTGCGCTGAGAAGATCACCCTGTCACCTACTTCGATAGTGAGGTCTTCTGCCAACTTTTTGCCGATCACCGCCCCATCACCATTCTCACCGAATGTCAACCTACCCTCCACGATAAACTCATCCAGTGCACCAAATGCCTTCTCATTTGCGACATCAACTCCCACCAGTTTTGCAAGCGTTGATTTTCGGGCAGTTGAAGCCAGTCCCATCACCCTGATTCTCTGGACTACTGAGGTGACTTCAGGTATCTTCTCTATCTCTTCTACTATCCCCTGTGTATCTTTCAGATGGTATTTCAGATTCTGATGCAAACGGTATGAGGCTGCAAAGATAGATACCTCCCCGCTTTCACTGCGCAACGTACTTTCGATCATATGTTTGGTCATCCCATCATAGAGTCCCTGGATGGCAAGCATGGCACTCATACTTACACCGATCATCAGTATCACAAGCAGAGAGCGGGTTTTCCTGCGCCACACATTCAGCCATGCTATTTTAAGATTGAGGTTCATCGCGACACCTCCTCATACTCCGATTCGCTCTTAACAGGGTCATACATTGCCATAACCCTCATCCTCGCTATAATTCTCGATGAATATAACATAAGGATTCCCGATGCCCACAGGAGACACCATTGGGGTACGCGTCGGGAATCATGGGATTTCATACACTTGATTCTACTAGTCTCTATGCTTGTGCTTAGAAAATGCAGAAAAAATTTGAGACGAACTCTCTCGTTCATCGATGATTTTCTCTGTGTTTTATGAGTATAATGATAGATACTAGACATGACGCATCGCCTCTGTCGGGCTAAATCGTCTAAGATAGTAGATCGGATAGAGTATCGCTAAAAAGTTCAATGTTAGAACCACCAGAGCATTCCATCCTATCGTAAAGAGATCGAACCTTGTGGGTACTTCATCAGAGATAATACCATACTGCTTATAGGTCTCTGCCATCCCTGGTATGACAATAGGGTCTACTGCATAGATATGTGCCAAATAACCGCCTATGAGTGTACCGGCAGATACACTCACCAGGGCCAAAATAGCTGTTTCCAGCAAAAGCAGTTTCCATATCTCACTCGCATGCAACCCCAATGCCCGAAACAGGCCAAGCTCTTTGATCCTCCCGCTGATATTGATAAATCCGAAGATCATGATCACAAAAAAGACCACGACAAAAAAGAGTCCCATGGAGATATATCCGAAAAGACTGTCAACCTCCATCGCCTGTACCATAGAGGCCATCAGCTTTTTCCATGTGAGCACCTCTACATCTGAAGGCATCTGATCAGCTATCTTTCCTGCCACCACTTCTACCTCTTCAAGTTCATCTACGGCAACAACGATATAGGATGCCATCTTTTCACTCAACATCAGTTCATCAAAGTAGCTTTTATTGACAAAGGCGGAAGAGGCATCAAACTCAAAGAGTCCTGTTTTAAAAAGGCCTATGACCGTAAAGGTCTCTGCAGCAAAAGAGTAATCCGTAGCCGAGCCTACCAGAGCGACCTCATCACCCAGCTTCACACTCAGGCGTTTTGCCAATTCCGCTCCCATATAGAGTCCGTTACGATCTTCACTCTGCAGGTAGCGCCCTTGCACCAAAGCCTCTTTAAGCTTGGAGAGAGCCACTTCTGCCTCAGGTACGATACCCGTTACCATCGCACCTACAGAGTCTTCATCGCTGCTTAAAAGGGCGAAGCTCTCCAATCTCGGTGCATAGGCCTTGACTCCCTCTACCCTGCTCAGCTTTTGCAGCACAGAAGGAGTATCCTCCAGAAGCGTATCATACGAAGGGTTGTCATGCTGCCCCTCATGCATCACCTGAATAGCACCGGTATAGATAGCCAGCGAATTTTTGAGCATACTCTCATGTGAACCATCCATAAAGGCCACATAGACTACAAAAAGTACGGTACTGCACAGACTCAACAGAAAGGTCGTCAAGGTACGTCCTTTGTAAAAGAGGAGATTTTTCACTGCCAAAGAGAACATGATCTATACCCTACCTTGAGTAGCGTCTCAAGGCACTTTTACTGAAGTAACTCTCACTGATACCCTGATCAAAACGGATATCGCGTATCTTTATTGTTGTGCGGTTTCCCTTCTTGGCAGGGTCAAAGGGGATGATGGACATGGTTGTCGTGACATAGTGGGTACCGTACTGCTTCACCCCTTTATACGCTATCATCCTGACCTGCATCCCATCATCATCATAGAAAATATCCTCTACCTGTGTGTAGGTACGGGTATCGACTTTCGAGATGATCTTTCCCCACACTACCGCGGCATCTCTTTTGGGAGTCAGCCGGAGTGTAACGATGGGCCCCTCTCTCTTCAAAATAGATACACGATAGTCATCCACAAGGGAACTCTGCTTCACCATATCATCGTTGGTGATATCCGTCCCCATCCAGCTCTGCAGCATCATGGAAGCGGGGATCTTGATGATCCGTTCTATCTTCGGTACATACTGCCACATCTGTTTATCAAGGTTCAAAAAAGTGATCCCTTTATCACGTGAAGGAGCAAGGATCTTGGTAAAGTTCTTCTTTTTGCCTTTTCCCCAACTCTCGATGAGCATCGTACGCTTATGGCGTTTCGTTTTGACGATGATCTCCATCTTGGCATAGACATCTTTGCCACGTAGATTATCTTCAAGTTTTTTAATGATTGACTGGGCTTCTCCAGCGATCAGAAAAGAGGTACAAAACGATAACAGCAGGATCAGTTTTTTCATCATCACTTCCTCCATTTGATTATAGTATAACACATTTGAAGGTTATCATACTACGCATACTAGATAAGCGTTTTTGGATGTTTCAACATTTTCTCTATCTCTTCTCCACTCACCGGTCTGCTGTAGTAATAGCCCTGGATATTTAAACAGTCATGCTCAATCAGAAAATCTCTTTGTGCTTCATTCTCAACACCTTCTGCGATGACCTCAAGTTTCAAACTCTTGGAGAGTGCGATGATCGTCTCTACGATGGCCATATCATCCTTATCTGTCGGGATATCCTTGACAAATGACTGGTCTATCTTAAGTTTATCGATAGGCAAACGCTTCAGATAGGAGAGGGATGAGTAGCCTGTACCGAAATCATCAATAGCGAGTTGGATACCAAGGTCACTGATCTGTTGAAGTATCTCAATAGAGTACTCCGGGTTGTTCATGATCTGATTTTCCGTGATCTCCAGTTCAAGCCATTCAGGATTACACTCGTTTTCCAAGAGCGTCTGTTTGAGTACATCGATAAAATCGTTTGTTTGGAGCTGTTTGATCGAAAGGTTCAAGCTTAATACCCCCGGACTCAACCCCTGCTTATACCACTGGCTAATCTGTCGTATACCTACCTCCAACATCCAACGGTCTATCTCTATGATCAGTCCGTTATCTTCTGCAATGATGATAAATTGAGAAGGGTAGATCATTCCCTTGGTCTTATCTTTCCAGCGGATCAAACCTTCCATACCGGTCAGTTTTCCAGTGATGGCATTGACCTGAGGCTGATAGAAGATCTCAAAGGCATGTTCATTCAGTGCCTGACGGAGATTGGTAGCCATCAGTACACGTTCAAACGCTTTTCTTGTGAGGTTCTGTTCATAAAATACATAGGTATTTCTCCCCTCTTCTTTTGCTTTGTACATGGAGGCATCCGAGTTTTTTAGCAACACTTCAGCCGTCTCACCATCATTGGGGAAGAGTGAAATGCCGATACTGAATGTGAGGTAGTGTACCTGTTCATTGATATAGATAGGAGCATTCAACAGTTCCATCAGTTGCTGTACTTTACTGATGACACTGTTGATATCTTTCACATTTTCTAAAATAGTAGTAAATTCATCTCCCCCGAATCTTGCAACAAAATCACCTTTTCTAAAGGCTTCTACCAGTCTCTTGGAGATCACGCTGAGCACCCTGTCCCCATGACTGTGTCCAAGAGAGTCATTGATCTCTTTGAAGTGATCCAGGTCTATAAAAAGCAGTGCCCCTAGGCCCTTGGCACGTCGTACCCTATTGATCGTACGCTCCAACTCTTCTAAAAAATAGGCTCGGTTCGGCAGTCCGGTAAGCTCGTCATGGTACGCACGGTACTCCATCAGGTCTTTTTGTCTTCTGAGCTCACGTTCCGCTTTTTTACGTTGCGTGATATTCTCAACATATGCGATAATGGTATTTTTCTTTCCCTGGTCATTTTTTAAAAACGAGAGCAGAAGGTTCCCGTAAAACTGCTTTCCCTTTTTATCCTGCAGCTCTATTTCAGTGCGCAGCAGCCCCTGTTTTTTAAGTCTCTTAAGGATCTTGAAGAGAGAGCGTTGGTTCTTTTTCGGCAGAAGCATGGAGACATGTTTACCGATGATCTCTTCTGGCCTGTATCCCAGGTTGAAGGATGAAGTTTGGTTCCACTCCACAATATACCCTTTCATATCCATAATGATCACTGAGTCATGGATCTGCTCTATGATCTGCGCTTTTTGTTCGAGCATCTTTTCGACCCTCTTCTGATCGGTCATATCCTGCACAGTTCCGATAATAGAGCTTAAATTTCCTTCATTGTCAAAGATCCCTTTTCCTGAGGAGAGCAGATACCGTACACTCCCATCCTTTCGCTTGATCTTATGCTCGATTCTTTGTATCTTGCCTGTTTTTTTGGCCTGTGCCGTTGCTTTCAAGGTCCTGATGCGATCTTCAGGTGTGATATAGGTCAAAAACCTATCATAATCCGGCACAAACGACTGCGGTTTCTCTCCATAGATGCGATAGACCTCATCAGACCAAAGCATCTCATTGGTTTTAAGGTTCCACTCCCAATTACCCAGTTTTGCGATCTGCTGTGCTGCAAGCAGTTTTTCTTCACTTTTTTTCAGTTTCGCTTCTGTTGTTTTAATCGGCTTTAGATCTATCTGCAGACAGTAGATCTCCTGCTCCCCATCGCCCATTTCAATCATTACACGCTGAGAATAGACATAAACATCCTTACCATACTTATCTTTCAGCGTCAGCTCTTCAGGCATCATTTTGACACCGTTTTTCACCCACTGATCAAAAGAAGTTTTCATCCGCTCTTGTATTATGTGAGGAATAAGGACGTCGCCGCACTCATCCCCCAGTACCTCTGCACGGGTATACCCATAAAGCGTTTCACTTGCTTTGTTCCAGTAGATCAACTTCCCTTCACTGCTATACCCCTGAACTGCGATGGAGGGTGTCTGGTCCAGTATCGCCTGAAAACGTTCTGCCTGTGTTTTAAATACCTTTTTTTGTGTCAACAGATATTGGTTGAGTTCTACCATACGTTGATGTTCCAGGCAGGCATTGATACCAAGATCTATCTTGGGACGCAACGAATAGAAGATATTGGCGATCGTATCAAGATGACTATGCGTATGCTTATGATAAACAAGGGTTAGCATATGGTTATCCAACGGAAGATAGAGAATATCATACAGGAGTTCATCCTTCTTTACAGATACAATCTCATACTTCTCCACTCCTTGGGGGAAGTTCTCATTTACCAGGTCATGAAAACTCTCTTTTCCTTTATGTGTCACGATACCCCTGTGTCCCTGCTTTGGATAGGGCAACAGCACACCATAGAGTGCAGAGGTTTTTTTAAGAAACACCGTTAGGAATTCTCTGGACATCTCCTGAAGGTCCAAAGAGTTTCCAAGAGAGGATTCACATTCATAGGCAAGGGTCAAGAGCTCCAAACTATGCATTACCATGCCCCTACCACACAGGTTTTATTATAAAAATCGATATACCCTTCATTCACATTGGCGATCTCCCCTACACTGAGTACACCGAACAGGTTAATTTCATCATCCTGTATAGACGCTTCTACCCCATGAATCTCTCTGTTAAAATCATCTTCCAGTACAAGCGCACGCGAGATACAATCTACCATAAAGACATTGTGAAGATTCTCCTGCTTGGAAATAGCTTTTTCTGCGGCAGATATGGCCGCATTGATGAGCTTCTCTTTCTCTCCTTTGAGGATATAGACGATAGAGTTCTTGTCGATATCACCGACCAACACCATCGAGCTATCTTTACGATAAATGAGGTCGCGCACAACAAGCTCACCATTGCTATGTGATATACCCAACGGATAGAATTTTGAAAGCTGAAAAAAACCTGTCTCTTCAAAACTTTTTCCAGAGTCCTGCTCTACAACCTCCCTGTAGACATCAAAAGCATCTCTGAAATCCAATGCATCCAGTTCATGCTTCTCTGCCTCTGTTACGATATGCGGACCGGAGATCTTTTGCCATAAATTTGATACTGCTACGGAGAAATGCCAAGAGTCTTTCAGGATCAATGCCCCATCCTGAATCATGTCGTATTTGGAAAAGAGTACCGGTTCCTGCGTAAAACTGAGCTTACCGGCTCCTCCTCCAAGAATAGTATCCTTTATCCCTGTTGACTCATAAAGTGTTTCCAGAAAATCAGTAACTCCAGCAGAGAGTCCATCTACAAATACAAGCATATCACAGCCCTCAAATCTCATATCACTACAGCTAAAACGATCAAATGCAGTGAGCGTAACATCTGCACTCTCTTTCAGCGCTATAGCCACTATTGCGTCAGAAAAATGTTGGTCTCCATAAATCACTTGGGGAAAAATCGCACCATAGACCTCACCGCGATATGCTGCAAGACGGCTATGATCAAAATCGCTCTCTTCCCCAACCAATAAAAGTATCTTTTTTGTACTGTTTTTAAAAATATGAAAAAAATCATCCATCGATTGGATAAAATAATTTTTTAACATTGGCTTCCCCTTCCAATTGTTAAACTAGAAAAATAATTAAATCATAGAGTAGTATACTCTATTCTCTTCTATATTTTATCATACCACAGGCAAGATAAAATATAAATAGCTATTGAAACACAAACCAATCACAGAAAGCACCAATACAAACAATAAGTAGAACCTAATATGAGATAAATGAAAACAACGCAAATTTCAAATGCTGAAACAATACGTTATATCATAGACTCTTTTGGACCTGATTACGACCGGATTTTTTGGCTTTGTAAAGTGCTGTATCTGCTGCATTGATAAGTTCCTCTACAGAACTGTTTTCCCTATATGTACTTACACCTACACTGACAGTTAAGTGGATCTTATCTGTATGACTTAACAGTGTCAACTGTGTCGATGCAATCGCTTCCCTTGTACGCTCTGCCATCACGGCTGCTTGTTCCAACGTTGTTTCAGGCAATGTTACTGTGAACTCATCTCCCCCGTAACGGGCTGCATAGTCACTATTTCGGATACTCTTGACAATAATCGTTGCAAGATGTTTCAACACTTCATCACCGGCTTGATGTCCATAGGTATCATTGATTTTTTTGAAATGATCTATATCGATCATCAATAGAGAAAGATTTTTCTCATATCGCTCTGTTCGCTTGACCTCATCCTCTATTTTATCATCAAAAATCCGACGGTTATACAGTCCGGTCAACCTGTCGTGTAGTGCCATCTTTCGCAACTCTTTTTCTAGTTTTTTTCGTTCACTGATATCGTGAAACAGTATGACAGTCCCCTTGTTACCCTCTTCGGATTGTAACGGAGAGAGTGTAAGTGATATAGGAAACTTATGTCCATCTTTGGCTTTCAACATTGCATTATCTGAATGTGTTCTTCCCCCATTGTCACACGCTCTTCTCACCATAGATTTCTCAGCCCCCTCTTCAGACGCGACACGAAGGTTGATATAGATATTTTGTGGATTGTTGGATAACTCTTTAAAGTTATATCCCAACAGACATTCTGCTTCTCTATTCATAAAGCTTAGCGCCCCATTACGATTCAGTACGAGTACGCCTTCGTTCATACTATTTGCAATATCCATAAGCTTCTGCTTCGCATCCCTTAGGTCATTTTTCATGCGTCTGGTAAGTATGATCGAGAGTTCGTTATCAAACTGAAGACGCCTGTAGTACCTTGCGAAGTCGATCATTATGACGATCATCCCGGCGATAATAAGTGCGATAATATTCATTTGAACATTTTGCTGCAATAGCATGTAAATAACCATTGGAGTGAGCATAGGAAGTATAAATGCAGGATAGTTCCAACGAAATGGTACGATCGTCATCATAGAACCTGCTGCCATAGTACCGAGGATAAAGGCGATGATTAACATATCGGTACCTGCAGTATAGATGACAAGCAATAGACTAACGATTCCCCATGTAATACCGGAAAGGAGAGAGCTTCCTATAAAGTATTTTTTCCACTTTGTGATCGTTTCAGCCGTGACGTTTTTGTACGATGAGGTCATGATCAAGCGTACCGAAAGAGAAATCGCCAGAAGTATGGTCCAACTATAGATCAGGATGTCCGGAACATCATGATGTAAAATATAAACTACTAAAAGTGCCATAATAAGTTTGGCAACGATATCACGGTATATCATTGTACTGATGACCAGTTTCTGTTCCACACTCTTGATATCATCTTCTAAAATTTCGTTGTCTTTATAAATATGTGAAAAGTGATTCATGCAGATCTATATTCCCCCGCTTACGTATACTTTATCTTTAATTTTGACATAGTTCAATGATTTTACTGCTTAAAAAACGCATGGTAATTTAGGAAGATGAATGCCTCTACGACAGTAGACACAAACAGACCAAAACGATATAGAGGTATACAGGTATTTTCCAAAGAAATTGTTAAAGAGTGAACTGTTTGGTTGAGTGAAGTTTCACTTATGATTTGAACAGGCAACTTTTACTTAACAAAGCCATAAAATATAGAGAAAGGTTAAAGGTAAGTGGCTCCGGATGCTGGATTCGAACCAGCGACCAAATGATTAACAGTCATCTACTC
>JBEWPZ010000039.1:0-19720 GCA_047689535.1 Candidatus Sulfurovum kebritense
ACTGCAGGCTACGCTTGTGGAAACGTAGGTCGCTGCCACTTTGAGTTTCTTTCTAATTCTTTTTTTATTCAATCACTTATTCATTTCATTACACGTTACTTTTACAATAACAATAGTTTTACTTTATTTCTATTCTATTCATCCTTTATTTCTTTTACTTTTTACTTGACTTATCCCACCGATCTTCTAGAATTCGTAATTCGTAATCCCTGGCTGCTCACAGCGTGGGCTGGCAAGCCCACCCTACAACTTGACTCACTCCTCTAACTCTGGAATGATCCTTATCACTTATCACTTATCACTTATCACTTATCACTCCTCATTCCTCATTCCTCATTCCTCATTCCTCATTCCTCATTCCTCATTCCTCATTCCTCATTCCTACTTCCTACTTCCTCACTTTCCTTACCATCCGTTGATGTTTGATTTACTCCCCATTAACTCCCATCACTTATAATGGTATTAGAAAAGGTAGCCAACCTTGAAGAGTTTCATTTACTCCTTGTTCAAAAATGTAAATCTCCTTGTTTACTCTTCGGGCTACCTTTTACTGAAGAGCCTACAACTTCCTTCCCTTTTTCCTTGTACGTTAGGCTCTTCGACCCCGCCACTGCTGGTACCCATCACTTACTTCAAACCAACTTTACGTTAAAATACCTCCAACACTATACACTAGGATGGATTATGGCAAAAAAGATGGCATCAGCTAGGATCTCTACAGCTAGCTCCGAACTTCTTACAGAACTCAACAACTCTCTACCGTTTGACAATGTACTTTATGCAGAGGATATCGAAGGTTCACGTGCACATGCCTATATGCTCGGTGAGCAGGGGATCATCTCCAAGGAGGATGTTGCTGCAATCGATACAGGGTTGGCTGAGATCAAAGCGGATATTGAGGCAGGTAAGATCACGCTCGATAGCGATGATGAAGATATCCACATGGCGATAGAGCGTCACTTGACTGAGCGTATCGGTGATGCCGGGAAGCGTATGCATACTGCCAGAAGCCGTAACGACCAGATCGCACTGGACTTTAGAATGTTTGTACAGAGAAATACACTGACGATCGCTGATCTTCTGTTAGAAAATATCAAGACTTTTGTAAAGGTTGCGGAAGAGAACGCTGAAGCACTACTTCCCGGTATGACACACCTGCAGCATGCTCAGCCGATCAACTTTGGTTATCATATGATGGCCTATGCAAGTATGTTTAAACGTGATTATGAGCGCTTTATGAGCTCTTATGAACGCAATAACTTCTCTCCTATCGGTTGTGCAGCCTTGGCAGGTACACCACACCCGATCGACCGTAAGATCACAGCAGAAAAACTTGGCTTTGATGCACCAACACTAAACTGTCTGGATACGGTAAGTGACAGAGATTTCGCACTGGAGATACTCTTTAATATCTCTACGATGATGATGCACATGAGCCGTCTCAGTGAAGAGCTGATCGTATGGAGTACAAGTGAGTTTGGATTTGTGACACTCAGTGACAGACATGCGACAGGAAGTTCGATCATGCCACAAAAGAAAAACCCTGATATCCCGGAACTCCTTCGTGGTAAGACTGGACGTGTAAACGGGAATCTTATCTCACTGCTTACGGTGATGAAAGGACTCAGCCTTGCGTACAACAAAGATATGCAAGAGGATAAAGAAGGTGTCTTTGACTCTGTGAGAACAGCAGTGCTAAGTCTTCAGGTAATGAATGAGATGATCGCTGATATGAAGGTCAATGTCGACAAGATGGAGAAAGCCTGCATGATCGGACACCTCTCTGCAACCGACCTGGCTGACTACCTGGTCAAAGAGGCTGGATTGCCGTTCCGTGATGCCTACCACATCGTTGGAAACGTAGTGAATATGGCAGAAGAGAAAGGGCTGGATATCTCAGAGCTAGGCATCGAAGATCTAAAGAGCATCGATGAGCGTATCGGTGAAGATGTCGTCGCACTCCTTGATAACCGTGCTTCGATGAATGCCCGTAAGTCTGAGGGTGGTACAGCGACTGAGAGAACGCTTGATCAGATAGAGAGTATGAAGGGTTGGTTGGAAGCTCAAAAATAAAATATTTATAAGGGAAGAGGGGTATATGGCTAGAACAGCACGTTGGATAAATGGTAAATTAGAAAAAGGAATTGTTGAGTACAAATTATCTTCATGGAAATATTTTTCTGATTTTATAAATCAAGAAATGCTAGAGTATAAGACTTATATATATCGAGGACATGGAAATAATACTTGGAAATTAGAACCAACTATAGACCGTATTATAAAATACCCAAAATCTCCTAAACGGAAAGAACTATTAGATAAGTTCAAGTATGAAGTACGTGGTAGACGAGGTTCTAACCCCTCAGTAATTGATGATGAAAATAACTGGTGGGCACTAGGACAACATCATGGACTGAAAACTCCCTTATTAGACTGGACAGAATCTCCTTTTGTTGCTTTATATTTTGCAGTTGATACTGCATATCAAGAAGGCAGTACTAATCTCTCTGTATTTGCTTTATCTCAAAGTACAATTAAAAAAAATAATATAAAAATTGAAGAAGATGAAACAGTTGCCTTAATAAACTATCGGAAACCTACGGTTAAAATAGTTAAACCTTTAAGTGATGAGAATAGTCGTCTTGTAAGTCAAAGAGGTTTATTTACAAGAGGACCAAATAATATGAGTATAGAAGAATGGATTCAAACATTTAATGATAACAATACACATTATGAGCTAATAAAGATTACTATGCCATCTAAAGATTTAAAAAACTGTTTACGTTATTTGAATCGAATGAATATTAACCATTCTACTTTATTCCCCGATTTAATGGGTGCATCAGAATACTGTAATAAAGACTTGATGATAAAAAACTATTAATTACACTAGTTTTTTGCTAGTTCCATATCTCCTGATATGAAACGAGTTTAGAGAACTTTGGATCAGATAGAGTATGAAGGGTTGGTTACAAAATTAATTAGGTTATAATTTCCTATTCCGGCTGACTAGTTAAGTTATGCATCATGGTTTCATGTGTTTATTCTCAACAAAATTGATCTAATAGAGGGGTGGTCATGGAAAAATTTTTAACCTTAACATTATCATTTGAAGGTAGTAATGCAGATAATCATGCTATTGACTTATATGATGTGTCTAGTGCATTATTAGGCTTTGAACGCACATTAGCATTGACAACTCATTTAATTCTAAATCAAGAAGTGATTACTCAGGCCCCTTCATTAAAAAATGCACAAATTATGTCATTCCCATCAAAGGAGGGTAGTTGGAAAATGACAGTGGGTGTAATTCTCACAGGAGCTTATGCTTTAGGTACACTTTCAAATGATAGTCCACTTGGACATTTGGTATTTTCTGCATATGATTATGTAATATCTGAGAGTTTGGGTGTACATGTTGACTATAACAAGTCATTGGGTGTGTTATATGAGGAATCTAAGAATAAAGACTTACCAAAAATTGAAGAATATCAATTGGATTCGATTAGGGATAAATGTATTAATTCTATAAAAGAAATGCATAGACCAATTTTTAAAAGCAATACAGCAGATAAGTTAAAAATATTTGCTACGCTTGATGAAAAAGAACTACCACTTTCTACAGACTTTACACACAGCACATATGCATATTTGAAAGAAGATATAAAGGGTAAAGAAATTACAGATGTTGAATGTGTCGTTTCAAGTTACAATATTAATACTAAAAAAGGAAGAGTATCTGTTAAACTTCTTGGGAGAACTGTCCCCTTTGAACTCCATAAATCAATAGAAAATGATAAAAAAATTTTAGAAATCTTACTGCGAAACTTTCAACGTAATGGATTAAGGGAAAAAAATGAAGAAATTGAAAATATAAAGATCACTGTATTACCTATCCTCTCTATTAATAATCATCTGAAGCAATATGTTGTTTATAATATTTCAGATATAAATTCGTCGAATTAATTTACTTCGTTACCACGTTGTACATGGTAATGCATACTTCACTTTAATATTCCGAACACATTAAATCCATCACTAGATGGCAGAAAGATATGAGATACTCACCCCAAGGCTACTTCCTCCTTTCAGTCAGGGCGCATTCCCACGCAAAGCATGGGAACGAAGGGAAGAATTCATTATCGTTCGATAGGGAAGTACATCCCCTCTATTTTTTATGAAAATCGATGATATTATCATGCTTGTCTTTTTCAAAACTGCAACACTGTTCAAAAAAGTGCTTTAATGACTTTTTCCCTCTATGCACATGAGACTTCACAGTAGAAAGGTTCAATGCGTTTTTTTCTGCATACTCCTGTTGCGTTAATTCATCAAAATAGACAGCCTTAAGCGCTTTTGCATTAGGTGGCGATAGCTGATCTAAAAAATCATTCAAACAACACTCAAATTCACTATAAATAGAATCTCTCTTATCCTCATCAAACAACTTCTCATTTTCGATTTCGACGGTGGTAGGTTGTTTTTTTCGATAATAATCTATGATCGTATTGGTTGCAATAGTATAAAGCCAACTCTTTCCCTCGTTACCACGGTGCCCGTGGTAATGCATATATCGCTTTAAATTGCTACAAAACCGCCATTACACATAAACCTTGAATACGCATTACGACGGGAACCGTCGTAACGAGAGTTGAGTGAATGGTTTTATATTAATCAACAACCAAAATATGACAATATGAAATATATCTAAATTTATCATCCCTCAAAGATTATAATGGGAAAAAAGCAGAAGCTATGGGAAGAAGTAGATACAAGATATATGAACCGACACATCCGCACTTCATCACCTGTACAGTAGTAAACTGGATACCAATCTTTACAAGAAAGGACAGTGTGGAGATACTACTTGAAAGTTTCAGGTATTTGCAAAATGATGAGGATTTTATACTCTATGCCTATGTGATCCTTGAAAATCATATACATATCGTTGCACAAAGCAGTGATATAGCAAAGAGTATGGGTAGATTTAAAAACCATACTGCAAAAGCGTTGTTAAGACTATTGAAGCAAGAGAAAGTAACAACGATATTGGATCAGCTCTCTTTTTATAAAAAGGCACATAAAATAGATAGAGAATATCAGGTATGGCAGGATGGCATACAGCCGAAGCTTATGCAAAGTGAGAGTATGATGAAAAGCAAGATCGACTATATACATCATAACCCAGTAAAGAGAGGGTATGTGGATAATCCTGAGCATTGGCGATATAGTAGTGCTAGAGACTATGAAGGGGTACCGGGCTTGTTGGAAGTAGAAAGGTTGTGGTAGATTAATATGGATGAATGCGTTACGACGGACACCGTCGTAACGAGGGTGAAGAGGGAAAGGTTTAGGCGAGCCTCTGCTTCCAGTACTGTTTCCACACCCTCGTGAGTCTTGAACGGTGTGTTTTTCTCAGTTTTTTGGGAAGGTTGTATCTGAGGTTTCTCTCCAGGCTTCTGGTAAGCTTCTTATTTTTCATAATGGCATTGAAACCGCCTGCACCCTGCTGGTGCGCTCCGTAGATTGTAAAGGCATTGATCGCGATCCCTTTCTTTTTCAGTGCGCGGATATTGGATTTGAGGATGGCTTGAAATATTCTGTCCTGATTTCTCGGTTTTTTCCATTGGCTGTAAGGGATACCAAGCTTTTTCGCATACTCTTTAGCAGTTTTCGGCATGATCTGGTAGCGTCCGTAGGCACCGCTTTTTTTGTTTTTGGCATAGTAGCTTCCCGTACTGGACTCTATCTTGACGATCTTCTTTACAATCTTCGCAAACTTTTGTGAACTGATGCCGGCATGTTTTGCTATTCGCTCGTAGGCAGCCTCAGCAGTGGTAGTGCTCAGGAAGAGAACGGTGAGCAGTGCAAGCAGCTGCTGGGTAAAGGCTGTGCGTTTTGTTCTGGTTACTATAAGTGCGATAGCGATAAGTATTATAACGGTATAGGCTAGTAGTTCGATGATTGCTCCTTTTATATTATAATTTTTGATTTTGGAGATAAAAGAGAAGATGACCTCTTTTGGTAAGTTCGATTGAATTATATATAATAAAACTTAATAAAATATAAAAGTTTAAAATTCTTCATTAAAATTAAGGTTGTACAAAGGTTTATTGATGTAGTGGTACTGATATTGATATGTTGCTTGTTCCCAGGCTCCAGCTTTGAAATGAAAGAGAGAAGCATAGTTAGCTTATTTCCTATATCACAAAATATATTTATGATTCAGAGACAATTTTTAGCTACCATTACGTCTTTAAAAACAAGGGATAATCATGAACAAAACCATAAAATTTTCTATCATTGCCTCACTGATGTTTACCGGAGGGGCCATCGCAGACAAAATCACGCTGAGTGATGTGAAAGCCCAGTATGCTGCAAATAAAAAGGTAAAAGCCACCAAAGAGCTGAAGCAGAGCATCCAACTCGGGTTTGCCAACACCACCGGTAATACTGATACATTAAACCTCAATGGTAGGTATGCGATGTCCGTGACCACAACAGGGTACCGGGAGAAGGAGCTTAAAATCGCTTTTGATACTTCTGCATTTTTGACAGAGAATGAGGGCACCAGAGACAATGAAGAGTATACGGCCAACCTTGGACTGGAGCAGTCGATCATTGACGGATGGCTTGGGTACGCTTCTATCAACTGGTTGAGAAATCAGTTTACCAACTATGACAACAAGGTTTCTATCGGTGCAGGCATGGGCAAAGAGCTTTATAATGACGGAGCGCATACACTCAAAGCCAAACTGGGCGTGGCGTATAATATCGAAGACTACAGCAATGATCAGGAGAACAAGACGTTTGCATCACTGAACCAGTACTTTGAATACAATAACAAACTCAATGAGACAAGTGCGCTCTATGTGATACTCGGTGCGATGGAGAACTTTGAAGACTTCTCAAATGATTACCAATTCACTGTGGTGGCTGGGCTGCATTTTGCCGTGGCCGAGAACCTGAACGTCACTATAGAAGAGGAGCTGAGATATGATGCGCTCCCTCCTGTAGGTTTTGACACGACCGATACCAAGAGTATCGTAAGGATCGGCTACTCTTTCTAAGCCTTTCACTACTTACTTCTCTCTTGAGATGCTGAAAGAAGCTGTATTGACCTGGAAGTGGAGACTTTAGTCCCACCTCTATGAGTTTTCAGAGTCTCTCCTGATAGGTAACCCCATATATTATTATTTGTCCATCCTGTCTACCCCAAAAGTATTTACTCCTATTTATTTCGCAGCTAAATATAAGTAAATAGAAATAAAATCATACTATATACGAATAATTCATAAAACTTTAAGAATTATTCATATACAATAATTTTTATCAAAGGATAATTTTTATCCTTTGTAGAAAGGATTGATTATGGCTTGTGATACAGGTTCAAAACCGATAGAAGAGAGACAAAACGTCTCAGAAGAAAAAAATAACAATAATAATACTATAGAAACAAAGGAAAACAGAATGAGTTCATCATTAGTACTAAGAAAAGCACCGGAATTTACAATGGATGCATTTGATGCGAAAACAGGTCACTATACAAATGTAAAGAGCGAGGATTATGCAGGTAAGTGGTATGTGGTATGTTTTTATCCGGCAGACTTTACCTTCGTATGTCCTACAGAGATCGCGGCAATGAACGCGAAATATGACGAGTTCCAGGAGATGGATGTAGAGATCCTTGCCGTATCTACCGATACCAAGTTCTCTCACAAGAGATTTGTTGAGACAGAGCCATTGTTGAAAGATCTTAAACTGACGATCGGTGCAGATCCGACAGGTACGGTGAGCAGAGCATTCGGCGTAATGATCGAAGAGGAGGGGATCGCACTGAGAGGAAGATTCCTGATCAACCCTGAAGGTACCGTAGTAGCACAGGAAGTCCAGGCACCGATGGTAGGAAGAAACGTCAATGAGTTCCTCAGACAGGTCAAAGCGTGGAAACATGCAGAAGCTACAGGTGAAGTATGTCCGGCAGGATGGCAGCCAGGAAAGAAAACACTTCCGGTCAATACAGACGTAGAAGAGATGACCGGTAGAGTCGGTGACTATATCACTATAGAAGAGATCATGTCCTAAGGTCTTACAGACAACTTTATATTACCCCGTTTCCAGATTGAATTTGGGAACGGGGAGGGGATCAGAATCGGACAGAAAAAATCCGATATATTTTTTTTTAATATTTCTCATAGTATAATCTAATTAAATATTAATGTTAAAAGCTAAACTTGTTGTGAAGCAAGGACAGAAAGTCATGGGTCTTTACGTGTTAAAGATCGCCAGACCGCACAATAAAGAGGATAGTTCTGTCTTCTTCTCTCCCTGGTTTTTGATATGTAATATAATCCAAACCCAATCAAAGGATAGTCGTGAAGAAATATTTCATTTTCTATTTTATGACCTCAATTTTTCTGTTTGCAAATACTGCATCATTATCGAATTCCCAAAACCTCAAAGCAGATCTGGTGACCGTGATAAAGTCAGAGAGAAAGTTGATCCTTTCAAAGAAAGGAAAAGTTTTAAAAACATACGACATCGCATTGGGCGGCAACCCTATAGGTCACAAAGAGGTACAAGGTGATCAAAAGACGCCGGAGGGTTACTATAGGCTTGACTATTATAAAGATAATAGTTCTTTTTATAAAGCCCTGCATATCTCCTATCCAAACAGAAAAGACTGTCACCGTGCCAGAAAAAAAGGAAAAAGCCCCGGTGGAGCGATCATGATCCATGGACAGCCGAATAACGAGGGAGGGTGGTTCCAATCATTTTTTAAACAGCAGAGTGATTGGACCGCAGGATGTATCGCACTCTACAATAGCGATATGGATGAAGTGTTAAAGTTTGTAAAGGTAGGAACGCCTATTCACATCAAGCCCTAAAAGGGTTTGCTTTTTCTCTCCCGTATGTGTCGGGAGTATACTCAGGCAGAGGAACAAGATCCCTCTGCCGCATACTTCCATAGAATGTCCGCTATTTTGAACGGTTAAAGTGCATCTATCTTCTCAATAAGCTTTCCAATCTTACCGGCTTTCATCTCTACCCCATTTATCTTTGCAACAGGCTGAGATCTGCACCGTTTGCACATTCCGATACATGATTTAACCTTGATGGAAACATCGGGAAACGCTTGGGATAGTTTTTTTTCAAACTTCTTTATTTTCGGAAATTTTTTACAGAGTTTTATCTTCATATTCGGACTATAGCACTGTTTGCGTGTAGTGTGTGAGGAAAAAGTTTATACTATTTATGCTATCGTATCTCATAATATGGAGGAAAATGATGGACAGTGAGCGTATGGACGTAAAATCTATAGACCTCTATCTTCAAAAGCTTCAGAACGGTACCTATGATGTGCATATGAGCGATGCGGATCATGCGGATTTTCTGGAGGTGGTCAAGCAGCGGGACGAAGAGAAGTTCTTTACCTATATCAATCTACTCTCTACTGAACTGAGAGGAGAGATCCTCATGGAGCTTCCTGTCACCTTCCAGGTCGATTATATCCGTGAGAGTGATGAGATAGGACTCTCCCAGATCATCGAGGCACTGGACAGTGACGATGCGACCAATTTTTTTCTGATTATTGAAAAGGATGATAAAGAAAAGAGTGAAAAGGTCTTTAGCCTTCTAAGCCCAAAGAGACAAGAGGTCATCTCTGCTCTTATGACCTATCCTGAGGATGAGGCCGGTGCCTTGATGCAGACAGAGCTTTTTGTGGTGCCAAGCTACAAAAGTATTGATGAGGCGAAGGAGGTACTTTCAACGCTTAAGAGAGAAGGGTTGGGCACGGTGCAGTCACTCTTTGTCACGGATGAGAGAGGCAAGTTTATCAAAACCATTCCGATAGATGATCTGCTGATAGAAGATCCGAAGCAGACCTTTGATCAGATCATAGAGAGATATCCCGAATCCTACAGTGTACTTGCTCATGAGAGTATCGATAAAGTCATAGGGCGTATCAGTAAATATGACCTGACGACACTGGCCGTGCTTGATAACAAAGGGTATCTGCTGGGGCGTATCACTCATGATGATGTGGTAGACACAGTGCAACAGAGTGCTACAGGGCAGATCTATAACCTCAGTAGACTGCATAAAGCCGAAGAGGTCCAGGAGAGTTTTGTCAAGTCGACCGAATCACGCTCCATATGGTTGGGGATCAACCTGCTCAATGCGATCGCTGCATCGCTTGTGATAGGTATCTTTGAAGATACACTCTCTACAATGGTAGCACTGGCGATCCTGCTGCCTATCGTTGCCAATATGGCAGGTACCGCTTCGGTGCAGACAATGACGGTGATGATACGGCAGATGGCTTTGGGTAATATCAATGTCGCACTGCTTCGCCCTCTCTTTATGAAAGAGTTCAGTATCTCTGTGACCAATGGGGTGATCTTTGGCGTGGCAAGCGGGATTGCGGCACAGTTATGGTTTGGCAATGGGAGTATCTCGATAGCGATTGGGCTTTCGATGTTTGTCAGTTTTGTCTCTGCCGGAGTACTGGGAACAACCGTGCCGATAGCATTGAAAAAAATGAATTTTGATCCTGCTGTTGCCAGCTCTGTTATTGTGATCACGGCACTGGATATCATCGGGTTTTTCAGTTTTCTCTGGTTTGCTGAGTTAATAGCGTTATAGTATTTAGAGGTGTGAACTGAACTCTTTGAGTCCTCCTTAAATATTTGTCTTCCGTCATTCTGAACTTGCACCTAAGGGCATTTTCTGCAGGCATTCAGAATCCCGTAAATAGAGTGTTCCCATCGAGATCCTGAATCCAGTTCAGGATGACAGTCGAGACGGTTCAGAAAGTGTCATTAAGTTGTGAATGTGATTAACTCTTCGGTTCTAGCAAAGTCTAGGAATAGTAATAATATTTGGAAGTTAAAGAGTAAGTCCCCGGAGATATTCCGAGGAGAATAGTTTACGCCTGGTGCCAGAAGGGTGTACCGACTGTCGGTGTGGATGGGGATGCCATATCACGCTCCTGCATCGCTCCTGCCTGGTAGCCGAGTCTGCCTGCAGTGACGGCATGTCTGAAGGCACTTGCCATCTGGACCGGATCGTGTGCCAGGGCAACTGCAGAGTTGAGCAGTATACCGTCATATCCGAGCTCCATCGCCTGGATCGCATGGGAAGGTTTGCCTATCCCTGCATCGACGATCAGTTGAAGGTCCGGGAACTGTTTGCGGATCGCTTTAAGGTTGTACGGGTTCATCAATCCTCTTCCTGAACCGATAGGTGAACCCCACGGCATGAGTGTCGTACATCCTGCATCGACCAGTTTTTGTGCCAGTACGAGGTCATCAGTCGTATAAGGCAGCACGCTAAAACCTTCCTTGATCAGGACTTTGGTCGCTTCAAGCAGTTCGAACGGGTCCGGCTGGAGATTGTACTGGTTGCCTATCACCTCTACCTTGACCCAGTTGGTACCAAATACTTCTCTTGCCATCATTGCTGTGGTGATCGCTTCTTGTGCTGTATGACAGCCTGCGGTGTTTGGCAGGACCTGGACACCGAGAGATTTGATAATATCCCAGAATGGGTTCTCCTTGTCTCCGCCTGACTGACGGCGAAGAGATACTGTCACGATCTGTGAGCCTGAAGCTTCGATCGCCTCTTTCATCACCTTCGGAGATGGGTAGAGTGCCGAACCGATCATCATACGTGAGTCGAACTCCTTGCCTTCCAGTATCCATTTGTCGCTATTTGTCTCTATCATATCTGTATGGCTCATCTTAGCCTCCTTGTACAGGTGCGAGGATGTCCAGTGCATCCCCATCTTTGATCATCGTCTGTTCATACGTCGTATTGAGTATGAACGTCGTATTGAGTGCTACGGCAAAACCCTCTTTGTACTTGAGGGTATCAAGCAGCTCTCTCACACTCATCTGCTCTTTTTCGAAAACTTTTTTTTCACCATTTACCGAGATCGTCATGCACTTTTCCTTATCCCGTTCTTCAGTGCTTCCTCTACGATCGCAGGAGCCAATAGATAGCCGTGGCGGTAAAGACCGTTAATACGTGTCAGTCCTTTATGCTGCTCGATACGAGGGAGGTTGTCCTCCAGTGACGGGCGGCAGTCAGTTGTAGTCTTGACGATGCGTGCTTCAGCAAAGCTCGGATGCATACTGTAGACTGCTGAGAGCAGCTCAAGGCTTGAGCGTACCGACATTGGCGAATCATCTTCGCTCTCTATCTCTGTTGCCCCGATCACGAAGCGGTGGTTGGCACGGGGAACGATATAGATCTTGTAGCGCGGGTGCATCAGTCTGGTTGGTCTGCTGATATCCACTTCAGGCGCATCGATCCAGAAGACCTCACCGCGTACACCCCGAAGGTCCGGCATCTCTGCTTTGGCACCCAGTCCGCGTGTATCAAAGACCCAGTCAAAGTCTGTACCGTGTACTGCGTTGAAATCTTCTACATCACTCAAGCCCTCATCGACCGGATGGTTTTCATACCATGTCACTCTGGGATGATCAAGCAGGTATTGTGTCGATGCTTCGATGAACATTGCAGAGTTTACCTGTCCTTCAGCATAGAGATGGAATGCCTGAGAGTGGTGTGTAAGTGACGGCTCCAACTCTGTGAGCTCACGTTTGCCAAGTGTTTTGATCTCCTTGGCAGCGGGTACTTTCGCATGCAGCGTAGAGATAAAATGTCTCAGCTCTGAAAGATCCTGCGGATGAGCTGTGATGATACTTCCTTCCTGCTGAAAGGCTTCAGGGATACCGATCTTCTCCAGGAGTGAAGGCCAGAGTTTGATCGACTGCAAGCCATGATCAAGGATCACTGATTCTGCCGTTTCAAGCTCTGCAAACGGTGCGAGCATACCTGCAGCAGTAGAGGCTGCAGCACCTTCACCGTCATAACCGGCTTTTTCGTAGATCGTCAGCTCTATATTTTCATCTTCGAGCAGATTGAGGGCAGTCACCCTGCCCAGTAGACCTGCACCGATAATCGCTACTTTTTTCATACAAACCCCCTTACTGATTTGTTTTATCCTGGTCTATGTAGACCTCTCCACCCATCTCCTGGAATGTCTGAGACATCTCTTCCATTCCTTTCTGTTGTGCCTCTTCGACACTCATGTTTTGTGCATCGGCGAAGTCTCTTACCTCTTGAGAGATCTTCATCGAACAGAATTTCGGTCCACACATAGAACAGAAGTGTGCGGTTTTTGCAGACTCCATAGGCATGGTGTCATCATGGTAGTCCATCGCACGTTCAGGGTCAAGACCGATATTGAACTGGTCATGCCATCTGAACTCGAATCTTGCCAGACTCATCGCATCATCTCTTGCTCTTGCACCCGGGTGACCCTTGGCAATATCTGCTGCGTGTGCTGCAAGTTTGTAGGTAATCAGACCCTCTTTTACATCATCACGGTTAGGAAGGCCAAGGTGCTCTTTCGGTGTCACATAACAGAGCATCGCACATCCGTACCATCCGATCATCGCTGCACCGATACCCGACGTGATATGGTCATATCCAGGAGCGATATCCGTTGTCAACGGTCCGAGTGTATAGAATGGCGCTTCATGACACCACTCAAGCTGCTTGTCCATGTTCTCTTTGATCATATGCATCGGTACGTGTCCCGGCCCTTCAATCAGTGTCTGTACATCATACTTCCAGGCGATCTTGGTCAGCTCACCCAGGGTTTTAAGCTCTGCGAACTGCGCCTCATCGTTGGCATCGGCAACCGACCCGGGTCTTAGGCCGTCACCGAGTGAGAAGGTGATATCGTAGGCCTTCATGATCTCACAGATCTCTCTGAAGTGTGTATAGAGGAAGTTCTCCTGGTGGTGGTGGATCATCCATTTTGCCATGATCGAACCACCACGGCTTACGATACCAGTCACACGCTTAGCCGTCATCGGTACATGGTGAAGCAACAATCCGGCGTGGATCGTGAAGTAGTCCACCCCTTGTTCCGCCTGCTCGATAAGGGTATCCCTGAAGACTTCCCAGGTAAGGTCTTCTGCGATACCGTTGACCTTCTCCAGTGCCTGGTAGATAGGTACCGTACCGATCGGTGTCGGCGAGTTACGCAGGATCCAGTCACGTGTCGTGTGGATATTTTTCCCTGTAGAGAGATCCATCACAGTGTCTGCACCCCATCTTGTAGACCATACCATCTTCTCAACCTCTTCGGCGATACTGGAAGTGGTTGCCGAATTACCGATATTTGCGTTGACTTTGACGAGGAAGTTACGTCCGATGATCATCGGCTCCACTTCCGGGTGGTTGATGTTACAAGGGATCACGGCACGACCTGCTGCAACCTCCGCTCTAACGAACTCCGGCGTGATCTCTTCTGGAAGGTTCGCTCCAAAATCATTCCCTTTGAGTCTCGCTTCTCTCTCCTCATCACTAAGATACTTGCGTGACATCTCAAGGTTTTGGTTTTCACGCATAGCGATAAATTCCATCTCAGGTGTGATGATCCCCGCTCTTGCATAGTGAAGCTGTGTAACGTTCTGCCCTTCTTTTGCACGAAGCGGTGTACGAACCAACCCTTTAGAACCGGCTGTTACGAACTCCAGTTGCTCTTCGGTGTTGTATCCGTTGTCCTCAGGTGCCATGATACGCCCTTGGTACTCCTCTACATCTTCTCTTGCTTCGATCCATGATTTACGAATGGCCGGGATCCCTTTCTCTACATCGATCTCAACATTTGGATCTGTATAAGGGCCTGATGTATCGTAGACATGAAGGGTATCTTCGTTGCTTAGCGTGATCTTACGCATCGGTACGCGGATGTCCTTATGGATCTTTCCTTCGATATAGACTTTTTCTGAGCCTGGAAGGGGGTCTCTTGTGAGTTCCTCATTGGATGTTTTGAGTGTATCTTGAAATCTTTTTGTCATTTTTTTACCTCATATATTGGAATATATTGTGTGTAAAAAAGACGGAGTTGCAGTTTTTAGAGAGATGCGTCATCGCATGATGTGTTCTAAAATGGCAGATCCAGGCAGGATTTTGCCGTTGCTTTCCTTCTTCCTTACGCCGGTATGATCCGGTTCAAGTTCAACGGGTCTGGCATCTGCCATCTCAGCCTACTAGGGCATCCATTTGCTAAAAGTTTGTGCTCTTAGCAAATAGATGCCTTTTAGACTCCCCGAAAGGACTTATCCGCACTATAGCAAAGTAAACTTTAATCTAATATAAAACGGATAATTGTTTATTTTAGAAGTGTATTGATTGGTTACATATAAGAGTATTTAGTGAAGAATATACACGCTTACGATTGTTATGTTACTGAGTATTTGGTGTTCAAATCACACTGCTTTCCAGGGCATTCACCATGACAGTTTTTTTGATGATATGCTGTGTCTTATTTATTGTTTCTTTTTGTAAAAGTCTTTAAACCATAGTGAACAGAGGATGGTATAGAGCTCTTTGTAGAGGTGGAGTTTTTTGAGATTTATCTTGGCGCTGTGTTTGAAGTAGCTTCTGAGAAAGTAGCGCTCTTCTCTTACGGTGAGGCGGTACTCTGCGGCGATCGTTGCCAGGTCGAAGTATCGGTCGTTGATGCCGGTGTATTCCCAGTCGATGAACTTCACTTTCTGTTGATGAAAGAGGATGTTCTTGGGGTTAAGATCATGGTGGGTGAGGACGGGCTCTCTGGGTTCACTGTTGAGTTTTTTGAGGGCCTTGAGCGCCTTGGTGTGTTTGGGCTTGAAGTCCTGTTTGAGTCTGTGATGCTTGCTTCTCAGTTTGATCTTGTGCAATCTGCGCAGGCTGGCGGCTAAGCTCCTCAGGTCTCTTGGTGTGAGTTGTCTCTTGTGTTTTCCCTCCAGGAAATCCGAAATGATGAGGTAGTTTTCCGGATCATAGTGAAAGGGTCTGGCTCCCAGATTTTTTTTATGTGCCTCTTGTTGTACCCTGTACTCAAAAGCACGGTCAAGCGCATTGGGCTGGAGTTTACGGATCAGGTAGCGGGTATTTTCCGTCATGGCCAGATAGTTGGTGTTGCAATAGCCTTGATAAGGGAGTAAAGAGAAGTGTGTGATCTTCTCATTTTTGAACACTCTATAGCGGGAGAGGTCTATGTCCATCTTACGCTTCTACTCTTGATTTTTGCCAACTTGTGTATCCATAAAAGGAGAGAAGAATGTAGAACATAAAGAGAATAATCGTGACATGAAAACCGGTAGACCAGTAGAGTGTGATCGCCGCACTGTCTATCACTACCCAAAAGATCCAGGTCTGGAGGATCTTGTGTGCCAGCATCCACGTCGCCAGCATAGAGAACACTGTGACCGAAGCATCAAGGTAAGGCATACGCGCATTCAGCATCTCTCCAAAAAAGAGCGCCAATGCAAAACTGCTGACTGCTGCGCCCAGGATGGCTGTAACCTGTCTACGGTACGACCAGCTGGTGACTTTGAGTTTCGTCTCCTCCTGCTTTACCCCTTTTTCCCAGAGAATAAACCCATAGATGGACATCCCCATGTAGAAGAGGTTGAGAATGGAGGAGAAGTAGAG
Source organism: Candidatus Sulfurovum kebritense (assembly GCA_047689535.1). Lineage (GTDB taxonomy): Bacteria > Campylobacterota > Campylobacteria > Campylobacterales > Sulfurovaceae > Sulfurovum > Sulfurovum kebritense. The sequence goes on from JBEWPZ010000039.1 coordinate 16,504, forward strand.
TTTACCCTCGATAAAAATGTAGGTATAGATCAGTGTACTGAAGAAGCCTGCGATCCAGCACCATACGGACTCTTTTGCGGCAAGTACGACATAGGTGATACCGAGAGTGACGGCGATCACCTCCAGGAGCGGCATCGCTGCAAAGGCATCAAGTATGGTCTGAAGATTAAAATTCATTTAGTAGATACCTTTGCGGTTGTTCCCTACCAGTTTAAGGACAAATACCGAATCAGGAAGTTCCTCGAAAACGGCATATATCTCTTCCTGCAGCAGTTTCATAATAATAGCATAATCCCCATGGATCTGGGTGCTCAGTTCATTGCGTACGATATCGACTTTCGGCTCTTTCTCCAGTGCGGCGATAAAGTCCAGGATCGGCTGCTCATACCCCATCTCTTTGAGAGGGTAGAGACTGATATCTACAGAGATCTGCATCGTAGCTCCTTAGAAGTCGTATGATACGGTAAGACCGAAGGTTCTCGGGTCACCTTGCTGAGTATAGAGTTCTGTTGCCCATCCGTTTTCAGGGTTGTTCCCAAAGGTTCCAAAGCCTCTTGTCTGATAATCTTCATCAGTGATATTTTTGGCCCAGAGTGAAACAGTAAGGGAGTTGTAGATATATTCAATACTTGCATTAAGCATGTTGTATGCATCTGCTTTTTCATTATGTCTGTTAGAAAAGTAGTAACTTCCTCTACCTTCAAGATTGGTTTTAAAGAGCCACGCATCTGTCACGAAATAGTTTAGCCCGATATTATACTGGTATTTCGGTGACTGTGCCGGTGCTCTGCCTGTCACATCGATCGCCTCCGGATTGGGGTCGGTATATTCGTCAAATTTCGCTTTGAGAAGACCTAAGGATCCGTAAAGCAGCAGGGCATCGTTGACAGCGTAGTCAAACTCGGCTTCCAGTCCGTAGTATGTTCCCTCTGCTGCATTTGCAAAGTATTCATTGAAGTTTGTTTCCGGATCATTTGGGTTTTCAACATAGGAACTTTTTACCTGTTGGTCTTTTCTTTTACCATAGAAGAAGTTAAGGCGTGTCAGCAACTGGTTGTTCAGATAGCTGCTGTTCATACCAAGATCAATATTCCACAGTGTTTCTGTTTTGAACTCTCTTGCATCAAATGGTATCTCGTTGTTGGCATTGACACCTCCGGGTTTATATCCTTTTGAGAGCGTGAGATAGTAGAGTTTTGTATCGGTAGCCTGGTAGTTTAGTCCGATCTTACCTCCGACAAGTGTTTCATCAAGAGAGATGTCGGCACTCGCAGTGTCACTATAGCGTGAATCTACGTTTTCTACTCTTAAACCACTCATAAGGGTCCAGTCATCATTGAGATGAGTATCCAGTTGTCCGTAGAGTGCTTTGTTTTTGATCTTGTACTCACCTTCGTAGAGGTCATACCATCGGTGGTCACGTCTCAATGACTCTTTGTAATCCCTGTAGTAGACACCAGCGGTCCAATCTGTAGAGTCATTGAAGATACGGTTGGATCTGTTCGAGAGAAGCCTGATATCCATGTCAGTCTGTCTCTTGTCTCTGATATATTCATCAAATCCGCTCCATGCATCTTCATGAAACTCGGGGTATGCCCAGTCTTCATCATAACTGTAGGTCATATCACTGTTTGAATGACTTACTTTGGTAACGAGTTGGAAAGTATCAAACTCTTTGGTTGATTTGGCCGCGAAGGCATCCGTTTTCTGCGTATCCTCTCCCGGCTCATCCGCAAGTGATACTCTTGAGTTATCAAAGGTAAATGCATCATAACCGTTATCGACATCGATATGCATATAGTTAAAATCAATGGTGTGAGAGTCAGAAACCAACCAACGCAGCTGCAGTTTGGCTGTTAACTCATCGATATTATTGGTGTCATCACGATCAAGGTAGGCATTTTCCATATAGCCGTCGCTTGTATTTTTATAGACAGATACCCTTCCCAGAAGATTTTCACTGATCTCTCCGCCTACTGCTGCACCGAATGCTTTTGTATTGTAATTTCCCACGGTTGCTTCGATGTGGCCCTGGGTTTCTCTTGTCGGTTCATTACTCTCCAGTGTGACTACTCCAGCCAGACCGCTGGCACCAAACGTCGTCCCTTGCGGTCCTCTAAGTACTTCTACCTGTTTGATATCAAAGAGAGAAGCACCAAGTGTAGCCCTTGAGAGGTCAATACCATCAACCATAAGTCCTACAGAAGGATAAATCGGTGTTTCAAACTGACTTCTCTCCCCGATCCCTCTGATCTGAATATATTTTGCTTTGGATGCACCTGCCGTGAAATTGACATTGGGTGCAGTCGCAACGGTCTCAATGAATGATTGAGAGGATTTATCATAGATCTCCTCTTCACCGATCACAGTCACGGCATTATTTGTTTCGGAGAGTTTTTTCTCTCTAAAATCTGAACTGATAACGATAGGGTCGAGTTCTGTACTACTCTCTGCACAGGCACTCTGTAGTGCCAAAGCAGCGATCAGTGACAGGGGTAATAGTTTTGTATTCATCATACTATCCTCTATAAAGATTTATCGGTGTATCGTAAGGGAGAGAGTAGAAATTTTGAAGTGATGAAAGGGCTCTTTCCTACGCCGGTACGATCCGGATCAGGTTCAAAGGGTATTTCTCAGGCAAATCTACCACCCCTAGATACAATGATAATTAATAGAAGTATACATGAGTGTGCTTAAATCAGATAATTATTATCTTATTTAAACGCGTGAAGGGAAATTTTTATGGGATGAAAGGTAACAGTATGGGTTTTTCCGAAGAGATAAAAACTCTCTCACTTTCGGATAAAACCGGAAGTGAGGGAGGGGTCTTACAGGCTTCTATGTGCATCTTCGTGAGAGTGGTCCCACGTGAGCTTGGCACCGCCGAGCATATGGAAGTGAAGATGGTTTACCTCCTGGCCACCGTCATCTCCATTGTTGGTAATGAGCCTGTATCCCGTCTCATCGATACCAACTTTTCTTGCCACCTCTTGTGCAAAAAGTGTCAGTCCCGCCATCGTCTCGGCACTCACATCCTGAAAACAGTCTACATGGATTTTTGGGATGATAAGAATATGAATAGGTGCCTTTGGATAGAGGTCATGAAATGCCAGAAAATGTTCACTTTCATGCACGGTATTGTTGGGGATTTCGCCATTTACAATTTTACAAAATATACACATACTACTTGTCCTTTATACGCTTTTCATGGGCAATT
>JBEWPZ010000040.1:0-5598 GCA_047689535.1 Candidatus Sulfurovum kebritense
TAAAGTCTCCACTTCCGTGAGTTCTTTCACAGTCTCACACTGTCGTAACGAGAAAATGAGGTTAAATGGATCGCGTAGGGTGCGTAACCACGCACCAACAATCATGCATGCCATCCTGTGGATCCCCGGATGCCAGTAGGAAATGCCCTTGGGGTGCAAGTCCGAGGATGACGGAAAAACAGTTGACACTTTATCCCCGGGCGGACACGACGGTACCGCCCCTACACCAATCACACATCACGTTTTCTTTCGTTCCCACGATTTTCGTGGGAATGCCTATACCGAGTTTGGGTATTTGACATCGTTATGCGTTACGACGGACAGAGATTGTGAAAGAACCTGTAATGATTTGGAAGTGGAGGCTTTAGCCCCACCTAAAAGTGATATATTTTCCAGTTTTTATCTCCAAAATTACTGTAAACTCTCAAAAACAACTACTTTTTTATGTTAAAAAAGTAATTGTGGGACTAAAGTCTCCACTTCCGTGAGTTCTTTCACAGTCTCACACTGTCGTAACGAGAAAATGAGGTTAAATGGATCGCGTAGGGTGCGTAACCACGCACCAACAATCATGCATGCCATCCTGTGGATCCCCGGATGCCAGTAGGAAATGCCCTTGGGGTGCAAGTCCGAGGATGACGGAAAAACAGTTGACACTTTATCCCCGGGCGGACACGACGGTACCGCCCCTACACCAATCACACATCACGTTTTCTTTCGTTCCCACGATTTTCGTGGGAATGCCTATATCGAGTTTGGGTATGCATGACGACGAACACCGTCGTAACGAGAAAGGGATTGGTCCTATTGTCTAGCTTGTAGATTCCGGATGCCCAAAGGAAATGCCCCTGGGGTGCGGGGTCCGGAATGACAGAAAAAAAAGTTGACAAAGTATCATGATTCTGTCAAGATACTTACCACTTACCACTTACCACTTACCACTTACCACTTACCACTTACCACTTATCACTTATCACGTATCTCATAATGCAGTTTCAATCCCTCGTCCGTCATCACGAACCCCGAGATCATGATCCTGCCTTCGTGGACCATCTGGTGGTGCTTTTTGCAGAGGGGAATGAGGTTGTACTTGTGGTTTTTGTGGAAGTGGTCGATGTGGCCTGTCTCGGTGGCCTCTTTCTGTTCGGCGATGTGGTGTACGTCATCCACCGGTGCATCACAGAGGGCACACTTCCCGAGGTAGAGCTCTTTGTTGTACTTGCTGCGTTTCTTGCGGCTCAGGCGTTTGATATCGCTCTGTGAGTGGTTGAGCTTCTCCCTGATCTCCTGCGCGGTTTTGAGGAATTCGCTGTCCATATGGAGCGACTTGGCAAACTCCAGTCCGTAGAGGCTGTCTCCCATACCAAGCTGCAGGACACGGTTGTAGATCAGCCGGTCGCTCTCATCGTCATACTGGATACCGAGATGGAGGAAGATCAGCTGCTTGATCCCCTGGAGGTTCGGTATCTGGCCGAGCTGGTGCAGGTGGGTCGCGAAGATAAAAGTGGACTTCAGAGAGATCAGCTTGAGGATCGCTGCGGAGACGATCGCAAGGGCGGATTCGGTCTCCGTCCCCTGTGAGATCTCATCCCCCAGGACAAGCGAGCGTGCATTGGCACGGTTGAAGATGTTTTTGAGCTCCATCATCTCCATACTGAAGGTAGAGAGCCCTTTATAGAGGTTGTCCTTGGAGACGATACGGGTAAAGAGCTTGTCATAGAGTCCGAAACGAAGCTCCACCGCCGGGACGTAGAATCCTGCTTGGGCGAGGATGACGCTCAGTCCGATACTCTTCATCAGAGAGGATTTCCCCGAGGAGTTGATCCCGTAGAGCAGGATCCCCAGTACATCCTCTCCGTTGCTTGCATTGAGCGTGATATGGTTGTGCCCTGTGCCGTTGTTGTTCCCCAGGAAGAGGTCATTGGGGACATAGATCCCGCGCTCGTCATTGGCCTCGATGATCGGGTGTCGCAGGCCGATCGCCTCATAGAAGTTCCCCTCCTCGATGAGCGGACGGGTAAGGTTCATGCTCTTGGCACACTTGGCATTGGAGATGGCCACATCGATATTGGCGATAAAGGCGATCAGCCGTTCGAGCAGGAGTGAAAAGCGGTTCTCCAAAAGGTTCAGGCTCTCGGTATAGCGCTGTTTGACCAGAGAGACCAGCTGCACCTGCGCTGTCTCATAGTTTCGGGTGATCTCCTCAAAGAGCGGCGCCTGCACCTTGACGGCATTTTTGAGCTGTTTATAGGAGAAGTCCTTGAAGAAGTGGTGTTCATCGTCGATCGTGACAAAAGACTCCTTGAGCGGTTTTTCGATCATCATAAAACGGTTCTTGGTGAGGTTGAGAAAGTATCCTTCGCTCTCCAGGTAGCTCACCGTGGTATACCTGGTCGTACCGTTGAAGAGCTTCTCTTTCTCAAAGAGTGACTCCACATGCGCTGCGACACGGTCCATCTTGTCGATCTCCTGCGCCTGGTGCTTGACGATCGTGTCAATGGCAGGGTAGACACCCTGTTTGAAGATATTGTCATTGATCTGTTCGATCCTGAACTTTGCACAGACATCCAGCTCAAAGGTATCTTCCAGTACTGTGGCCATCTCTCGGACTTCATCATAGAGCTTCTCATCGATCTCCAGTCCGCTCTCCCCGGCATCCTCGATCAGCCTCAGTATCGACTCCAGGGACATCGAGATATAGGTGAGCTCCACCGGGTGGAGTTTGCGTACTTTGATACGGCGTGTGATACGTTCAAGGTCATAGATCTGCTTCAGGTGCGTCTCAAAACGGTCGATACTCGGCAGCAGTTGTTCGGTCAGGTCATACCGCTCCTCAAGCAGGGCTTTGTCGCAGATCGGATTGAGCAGGCGCTCTTTGAGGAGACGTTTCCCGAATGCCGTAGAGGTCTTGTCGATCAGATCGAGCAGGGTGACATCCCCTGGATCGCGTGAGATGATGGAGAGCTGCTCCATGGCATTGTTCCCGATATACATATAGCGGTTGGAACCGAGGAACTGAGGCTTGTTCATCTTCTCGATAATACTCTCGTCATGCTCGATAATGAAGTCTATCAGTATCGCCAGCGCTTCGGTAGTGTAGGGGTGACGCTCCAGATCCAGGTACTCGATGGCACTCAGAAAAGAGTTGATCTCGAAGACCCGGGTAAAGAGCTCGTTCTGGAAGGAGACCTTGAAGCGTTTGGTGTTGACCGTATGGTGCAGCGCGTTCAGCTCCAGGTAGTGCAGCAGCCACTCTCTGTCGATCTCTCTGCTCTCCAGTGTGATGATCACCTCGGAGGTGGTGTAGGTCTGCAGCAGATTGAAGGCCTCATCGAGTGCATAGGTCTTGTCGTCGCGTGTGGAGTGGATCTCATTGGTGATGGTCTTCCCTGTACTCACATCGATCGCCGCATAGCCTACAGAGTAGATCCCGGCATTCTCATCGACCAGCAGAGAGACGATGTTGTTCTCGGTCGGTTCGCTGAGATACTCGAAGTTGGTCCCGGGGGAGATGATGTTGGAGACGTAGCGCTTGACATGGGGCATCTCGCCTTTCTGTTTGACCACGATGATCGTGTACTTCTTGGTCGCGATCAAGCGTGAGAGGTAACGGTCGAGTGAAACGGCAGGGACACCCGCAAGGAGGGGGTTGCTGACCGAGTTTTCCAGGATCGCCTTGCTTTTGCGGGTCAGCTGGATATTGAGCAGTTCGGCGATCTCCTTGGCCTTGCCGACCTTCAGCTCATCATTGTTGACCTCATAGACCTCAAAAAAGGTCCCGATCTCCATCAGCACCAGCGCATCCTTGCCGTACTTCTCTTCAAAGTGCAGCTGCAGGTCAAAATAGACTTCAGTAAGGAGTTTTTTCTTGTTGGAGAGTATCTCGGTAACTTGATCCACGTGCGTTCAACCTGTCTTTTTTTGTTGGGGTTGATTGTATCACAAGTGAGGTTATAGCAGGAAGCAGCCTGGCTGCTTCCTGCTAGTGAGGAATGATTTGTAGGGGCGGTACCGTTGTGTCCGCCCGGGAACGGTGTGACAACCCGGTATTGTGATATAGACTACGATCGTTCTCTACAAGGTTATGACGGGAAGATCATTTTTATGTAAAATGGATATTTATATCTATTGTATTATGATGAAGAAATTTTTTTATTACATATATTGCATTAGGCAACCGCGGGTCGACACGACGGTCGATCCCTACGGATAAAAATAATATTATAAACAATCCCCTGTAGGGGTGGATCGTTGTGTCCGCCCGCGGTTTATAAAATTTTTAGAAAAACTCGGTATAATACCGTCCCATTTTATTTATTGGAACGGTTTTTGAGCAAAGCCCAAAATACCTACGCTAACGCTGAGTTTGCTTCAGCAGCAGGCGCCCAACGGAAGTGCCCTTGGGGTGCTCATACGGCTAGCCGTATTGTTAGTCAGGGAATAAGTAAAAAATTCAACAGGGAGTAAGCATATGCCTAAAATGAAGAGCGTAAAAGGCGCTGTAAAGCGTTTCAAGGTGAGAAAAAGCGGTAAGATCAAAAGAGGAACCGCTTATAGAAGCCACATCCTTACTAAGGTAGATGGTAAGCACCACAGACAAATGAGAAGCCCTAAGCATGTTGATGCTGCGGATGCGAAAAAGATCAAAGAGATGATCAATTAAGGTTGATCTAAACAGTAGTAATTCCCTCTAATGATAGAGGCAAGTTCAGATGGATAGCATCTGACACCTACTATAACGAACTTCAGCAGTTGGCTCAAACGGCTAGCCGCTTTAAAAGAGGTTTAGTACAAGTTCAAGGTAAAGGAAAACAATGAGAGTAAAAACTGGTTTTGTAAGACACAGACGTCACAAAAGACTACTAAAACAAGCAAGAGGATTCTACAGCGGTAGAAGAAAGCACTTTAGAAAAGCTAAAGAGCAACTTGAAAGATCTTTGGTATATGCTTACAGAGATAGAAGACAGAAAAAAAGAGACTTTAGAAGACTCTGGATCACTCGTATCAATGCAGCTGCGAGACTTAACGACATGAACTACTCAAGATTCATGCACGGTCTTAAGCTTGCAAACATCGAGCTTGACAGAAAAGTTCTTGCTGATATGGCAATGAACGCACCAGAGTCATTTACAAAAGTAGCAGAAGCTTCAAAACAAGCGCTTAACGCGTAAGTTTTTTTAGAAAAGAAGCATTGGCTAAATAAGACTCTATCTTTTGAGGGGCCTCGGCCCCTCACCCTCCTATAACAATTTCACAATATAATCATTTCACCATATAAAATATAAATATATGATGTGCTTTAATGTGCACTGAGTGATTGGTAATTCGTGATTCGTGATTGGCGATTGGTGTAGGTCGGGGTGTCCCCACCCCGACATTAATGGTGGTTTCTAAGAACATCAGCTTGTATTGTGAAATAGATTGTGGTGATTTTTTTCGTTCCCTCGGTCTCCGTGGGAATGCATAGGTGAGTGTAGTGATGCAGTAAACTTTGGTCTATCGTATTTGAGTATGGGTTACCACGTGCAACGTGGGAACCAAATAAAACGGAAAATTTCAAGGGTGGGTGCCAACCCACGCTGTGATTAAATTCATTCA
>JBEWPZ010000040.1:5698-19351 GCA_047689535.1 Candidatus Sulfurovum kebritense
CAACCCGTGGTCTACCTAAATATTTCCCAGTATCCGGTGGGTTAGCACCCACCCTTTTTGCCTTTACGGGTAGCCTTTTTTCGTTTCCATGGTTTCCGTGGGAATGCCTACACCGAATTTGGGTGTTATACATCGCTAGGCATAAATGATTTTGGGTATGCATTACGACGGACACCGTCGTAACGAGAAAAACGGAAAATTTCAAGGGTGGGTGCCAACCCACGCTGTGATTAAATTCATTCACCAAAAGCAACCCGTGGTCTACCTAAATATTTCCCAGTATCCGGTGGGTTAGCACCCACCCTACAAACGCACCATTTACAAATCACGAATCACGAATCACGAATTTCTAATTCCTCATCCATCCCCGGGCGGACACGACGGTACCGCCCCTACCATTCACTATTAATTATTAATTATTAATTATTAATTATTCACTCGCAGTTCACTGCTTACTCTCCCCTCGCTGTCTCTCCGTTGTAGGCGATGATCCCCGGTCTGAGGTTGCAGACATGTTCGAATCCCAGTGATCTCATCGCATGTTGTACCTGAAAACTTCTGCTGCCGGTATGGCAGTAGACAATGATGGGTGCCTGTTTTTTGTCACGGTGCTCTTCGATCTTGGCATAGAACTGGGAAGTAGGGACAAGTGTGTCAGTGCCTACGATATGCCCCATCTGGTACTCCATATACTCACGTACATCCATCAGGGTAAAGTTCACCATCTTCAGCGCTCTGGCCTCAAGGAGTGCTTCGAGTTCATCACCGTCAAGCTGTTCCTCCTTCAGAAGTGCCTGCGCCTGTCCTCTGGTGAGTCCCTGTGAATGGGTATGGGCTATCTCTTCTGCTGTATCTTTCTCCTCCTGTGCCGCTGCATACTCCGGGGTGCAGAAGATCCCGCAGTGACAGAGACCATCTTGGGGGATCTCTTTCTCCAGGGCAGGTTTACAGGGGCAGATACGGTTGTCTGCTGCTTTACGCTCCTCAGGCGTTTCGCCGATCACCATAAAGCAGGGACAGAAGCGTTTTCCGTAGATAAGTCTGTTTCTGGCAAGCCCCATGGCCACCCCTTCATTTACCTCCTCATTGGGGTTTTGTACAAAACCGAACTGTCTGTTGACCTTCTCGACAAACTGCCAGGTCTTCTCCAGTTCTGCCTGGAACTCATCGGAGTTGATATCGATCTGTTGCATGGTTATCCTTTATCGTGTAGTTTCGTTCTGATCCAGCTCTTCGGAGAGGCTCTCCAGCTCATCGGCAAAATCCTGCATTTTTGCGCCCCACTTTTCCAGAAAGTGCTCGCTTTTATGGAGGTCTATCCGGATCTCACTCTCATTGGCTTCGATACCGGCACCCTTTCCTTCGTCCAGCTCCTCGGAAAACTGTTCTACTTCACGTGTGATCTGTTGCCCAATGCGCTCAAAAAAGCCTTTGGTCTTGTTCGTATCGATGGTGATCACCCCATCTTCTTTGGAGATCCCCATACGCAGCAGGGTAGAGTCGGCTTCACGTCTCTTTCTGGCTTTTGCCTCGGCTTCCTCTTTGGCTTTGAGCTCCGAAAGCAGTTCGGCTCTGGCCTCTTTTGCGATACGTGCATCCCGTTCAGCTTGGGATTCACACCCGTTAAACGCCAGAATCAGAATGATAGATAAAGATAGCGCTTTGATAGCTGCCTCCTTTAAGTGATAATGAGTAATTACGTATTTTAGTGAAAGAAATTTAACGAGGGGATAAAATCCCGGAGGAAAGGAGGGGAAACAAGCCTTTAGCCACATTTCCCCTGACCGCATTTGGATGACGATTTTTTAGGTGCCTCTTTAGGTGTGCTTTTTTTGCCTGAGTCACACTTGGCAGGTACCTTTTTCCCATTGTCACATTTTCCTGTATCACACTTTGTCTCTTGTTTGGTAGCATTATTGCATTTCCCATTATCGCACTTCTCAGTCGCAAGGGTGAATGTTAATGTCACTGCCAACGCACTGAACCATAGAATCATATACCGCATAGTCTGACTCCTCTCTTATTTATCTTTACCGAAAAGCAGGTGGTCCAGACTGAACCTTCCTGCTCCGAATGAAGCAAAAATGGCAAGAAACAACATATAATAGACCGGAATCTCAAATCCGTTATCTCCGGCTGCAAATCCGTGCGGAAGATGCACAGTGACAATCGCAACGATCATGACCACGATCAACGGCAGGGAGATCAATCTTGTGAAGAGTCCCAGTGTCAGCAGGACAACCCCCGACAGTTCTGTGGTCGCCGCCATGTAGGCATTGAGAGTCGGGAAGGGGATTCCCAGTGTACCGAACCATACAGCGATCGCATCGATATCTGCCCACTTTCGCATCGCAGGACCGTAGAAACCATAAGCCAGCACCAGTCTGGCAAAAAGCAGTGCAAAATCCTGCCCTTTACTCAGTATGTCCTTTGTCTGGGGATAGATCTGTCGGATCATTGTAGCCTCCTTGGTTTTTGCTTACAGGTTTATTAGTCTCCGCATTTTTTTGTCGTTTCTTTGGCGCTGTCGCATTTACCTTCACCACATTTTGTTTTGACCTCTTTTGCACTATCACACTTACCTGCGTTACATTTTGAAGCTGAGGCATCCTTACTGTCTGTACATCCTGCGAATGCTACCATTGCCAATCCCACCAATGATGTGAATAATATATTTTTTAACATTTTGTCTCCTTTTTATGCTTTTAGACATTCCAAGTATAATATGATAGTTGTGTACTCTCTGTGTAGGGGCAGCTCCACTCGGAGTACACAGAAACGCTTTACTATAAGAGTGACAGTTTATCACAAAAGAGAAGAGATGAGACGAAGAGACTTTTTGGTGACCAGTGCCGTGATCGGGCTTTCTGCCTCAATAGATGCACAGGAGATAAATGCCGAGACAAAAGCGTTAAACAGTGTAGAAGCTGTGATTGCAGCCGTACAGCAGCATATGTTTCCGGAAGGAAGCAGGCTGCCCTCGGCCAAAGCGATGGATACGATCACTTTCCTGAAAGAGACGATCACCCATGCCAGCTATGACAGGGATATCAGACATTTTGTGATAGAAGGGGCCCGGGAGCTTGAGACGCGTACAGAGGGAAAGTTTTTGACGATGGATCGTACAGAAAAAGAGCGTGCGCTGCGCAGCTATGAAGAGACGCACTATGGGAGTAACTGGCTTGCACGGATCATGACATTGACGATGGAGGCGCTCTTTTCTGATCCGATCTACGGTTCCAATATCGGGGAGAAAGGATGGAAAGCGGTAGAGAGTGTCGGGGGAGAGCCCAGACCGAAGCGAAGGTATATCGAAGGATGAGCAGGTTTGATGTAGTGATCGTAGGATCGGGTGCCAGCGGCGGTGCGGTAGCCTATACGCTCTGCAGGGCAGGGTATAAGGTGGCGATGCTTGAGAAGGGGGAGTTGCTACGGCGTGAAGACTTCAGCAAGGATGAACTGGCCTATTGCCGGAGAGATATCATCACCCCCAGCCTCTTTGACGAGTACCATGTGATCGAGGAGAAGGTGGATGGGGAATGGGTCGCTACCCCCACCTATGAGTCGGGATGGAGCTTCTGGAATGGTAATATCGTCGGGGGATCCTCCAACCTGATGAGCGGGATGTTCCACCGGATGCACCCGGATGACTTTCGCCTCAAGAGTAAATATGGCGAGATCGAGGGGGCCAATGTCGTCGACTGGCCCATCACCTATGAGGAGATGGAGCCCTACTATACAATGGCCGAAGAGGTGATCGGGATATCGGGGGCCTATCAGAAACACCCCTTTGAGCCCTGGAGAAGTACTCCGGATTTCCCGCAGCCTCCGACCAGGGAGAATGCGGTTGTCAAGCTTTTTGACAAAAGTTGTCACGATCTGGGGATCATGCCGCTGGTGACACCCCGTGCCGTGCTCTCACAGGACAGAGGCCACCGCAGTGCCTGCTACTACTCCAACTTCTGCGGAAGCTACGGGTGCAGTTCTGGGGCGAAGGGGAGTTCCAGAGAGGCATTGATCTTCCCGGCACTGGCTACCGGTAATCTGACACTGATGAGCCATACCTATGTAAAGTCGCTGGAGAGTACGAAGGAGAAGGTAACTGATGCTGTCGTGATCGACACGGTGACAGGAAAAGAGCGCAGGATCACGGCAGATATCTTTGTCCTGGCAGCACAGGCACACGAGAGTGCCCGCTTGTTATTGAACTCCAGGAACCGCTATCATCCCAACGGTCTCTCCAACAGTTCCGGCGAACTGGGGAAGAACCTGATCTTCTCTGCAGGAGGTTCGGGGCAGGGGGAACTGCATAAAGAGAGCCTCAAGGAGATCAGTTTTGATGCATTGATGGAGAGAGGGCTCTTTGTCAATCGGTCGATTTTGGACTGGTACTATATCGACCACTGGTGGGACGGCAGGTTCAAGGGAGGATCGGTCGAGTTTATGTTCGAACATCAGAATATCATCTCCAGAGCCCGAAAGAACAATGAAGAGAAGGGCAGACTGGTATGGGGGAAAGCGTTGGGAGAGAAAGTCGTGAAGCGCTTGACGGAGAGCAAGAGTATCCGTTTTGAGATCTTTAATGACTGGCTGCCCAATGACGACTGTTTTGTCACGGTAGATGAAAACTACAGAGACAGATACGGTATGCCTGTAGGAAAATTGCGTATCGCCAACCATCCGCACGATCTGGAAGTGGGCAACTATATCGCCCAAAAGTGTGAAGCGGTACTTGAAGAGATGGGGGCCGAAAATATCTACAGCTCTGTTTCCGGTACACCTCCGCAGAACCTGATAGCAGGCGGCTGCCGCTTTGGTGATGACCCCAAAAGCTCCGTACTGAACAGGGACTGCCGCTCCCATGATATCCCCAATCTCTATGTGGCTGATGCCAGTTTTATGCCAACCGGGGGTTCCGTGGCCTACACCTGGACGATCTATGCCAATGCCTTCAGGGTCGCCGACCGTATCGTAAAACATTTAAGTTAAACGTAAAGTTGGATTTATTTTTGATTAACAAAAGATGGGTATTATTGTACATATGTAAAATATGGGGTCGGGAAGAACCATCATCAAGCTGAAAGGAATACTCTTGAAAAAACTGCATACATTGTTGATTTCACTGGCGGTGGCCACTATGGCTACATCTTATGCATCGGCTGCAACGCATAAGGTCAAAAAAGGTGAGACGCTCTCTGCGATCGCCAAAGCAAATAAAACGACGGTCAGTCAACTCTGCAAACTCAATGGAATGAAGAAAAATTCCACACTCAGGATTGGGAAGGTCTTAAAGGTTCCGGGTACGAAAACCGCGCTAAAGACAGCAACCTATAAAGTCAAGAGCGGAGATGCACTCTATTCGATCGCTAGAAAGTATAAGACGAATATCGCAACACTCAAATCGATGAATGGACTTAAAGGAGATACGCTCAGGGCGGGTCAGAAGATCAAAGTACCTGCGACGAAGAGGGTGAGAGTTGCGAAGAAGAGTAAAAACAGTGCAAGAAAACTTTCACAGACACTGGCGAGTTTGCCTAAATCCAAATATATGAAAAAAGAGCCTACCAAAAAAGATGTCTTTAATCTGGGAGACCTCTTCTTTGGTGAGGATACGAACGAAGAGGTTGTAGAGGTAGCCAAGACAAAACTGGGTAACCGGTATGTCTGGGGAGCGACAGGAAAGAAAGGGACCTTTGACTGTTCCGGGTTTACAAAGTACTGTTATAAAAAGAACGGGATCGATATACCAAGAACTTCGATCATGCAGTCCAAGTATGGTAAGTTTATCAAAAGATCGGAACTGCAAAAGGGTGACCTGATCTTCTTTGATACCTCAAGGGGACGTAAAGGGTATGTAAACCATGTAGGTATCTATCTTGGGGATAACAAGTTTATCCATGCCTCTTCAGCGAGAAAGAAGGTGGTGATCACCAGTCTGGGTAAAGCATTCTACTCACAGCGCTATATGGGTGCCAGAAGACCTGAATAGTCTCGCCTGAGAAGCCTCTCTGGCTTCTGCCCTTATTCCCCTTGATACTTTTCTCTTATCTTTTATTCCATTTTATCTATCAACGTTGATATCCGGTAGTTCTTAGGCGCAACGTTTGCATATGGATTTCGCTTGTCATTCCCGATTTGTACCGTAACCCAAATGCATAGATCCTGAATCAAGTTCAGGATGACGGAACAGATGAGTTTCAGTAAAGTAGTAGGCTTCCCGTCATTCCCGACTCCGATCGGGAATCCACAGTTCTTTTGCCATAGCAGACTTGAACAGTGAGAGTCGTTGAAAAATGACAATAGTTTCTCACAGAGAGTGCAAGCACAAGGTCATTTTTAGACTTGGAACCAGAGTGATCGTAACGAAGTGAAGCCACGTAGACAGTTTATAGCTTGGAACACAAATGGCTGTTACTATAACGTATGAATTTCCTTTTTTATACTATTGAGGCGTTGGTTCTCTCTTCATTTTTTTAAAAAAAACGAAGCAAAAAATCGTTGTGGTTCTCGAATCGCTTCGCTTACAAGGTCGTTCACCACAACAAGACACACTTCGTGTGATTGATAGTTTCTTTTTCTTTCATTCCAACGGTCTTTCTCGTTCCCGATCTCCTGATCGGGAATGTGCCCTGACCGAAGGGAGGAAGTGCCTTTGGGTGCATACTTCAGCTTATACCACAATGCAACACAATGTTCATCGCTCAATGGTATGCAGGTATTTCCTGTTCATTTCTTTTTTTTCAGAGAAAGTTTTTACTACGTAAAACCGCATTAGCTACTTTTGTTTCACAACGAAAAGAAAGCAAACGAACCAAAGAAAGAAAAATGTGAGCGACATACACTTGTCAATATAAAAAATCTGCTCACTCACTTAAATTTTACTGTTATTCGATGAGATCCTGAATGCCCTTTCTCGTTATGACGGTGTCCGTGGTAACCAGAAGAGGTGTCCATGGGAATGACTATACCGATTTTGTTATAAAGCGTGAAGATTGGTTGAGAACGTTTGGCGGTGCCAAGCCTACATGGATAGCGCTGTGGTGAAATGAGGTTAAATGTATCGCGTAGGGTGCGTAACCACGCACCAACAATCATGCACTCCAACCTGTGGATCCCCGCCTTCGCGAGGATGACGAAAACTACCATATAGCATTTAAACATAGCGATTTTAAACTCCCTAAAAATGATGTAGGCGTTACCACGGACACCGTGGTACCAGAAGAAGATTGGTTGAGAACGTTTTTTCTCGTTACGACGGTGTCCGTCGTAATGCATAAGCAAAATCATTTACGCATAACGATCTTAAATACCCAAACTCGGTATAGGCATTCCCACGGATACCGTGGGAACGAAAAAAGGGTAAGTGAGGAATGGTAATTCGTGCTTCGTGACTCGTGATCGGTGTAGGTCGGGATACCCCTATCCCAACACCTATTTATGATGGAAAAATCACCTATAATGTCGGGGTGGGGACACCCCGGGCCTACACGCTTTTTTTTCGTTCCCCTCCTGTCATCCTCGCGAAAGCGGGGATCCATGAGTCTGGACTGAAGTTCAACTCTGGAACGGTAAACGGGTTGTGGATTCCGGATCGGAGTCCGGAATGACGGGAAAAACACTTGATATTGAAAGTAAAGTGATGGTGTGCTTTTGTTAGCACTTAGCACTTAGTCCCGGGCGGACACAACATAGTGACTTTTTTTCTGGAGATATGAGGAAAGAGCGCTGTCAAGGGGATCCCCTGACAGTCAAAAACGTCGGTAAAAGTTACTCCGCTTCGAGCACCGCACCGGAACTTGCGTTGGTAACAAGCGCGCGGTACTGTTTGAGCCATTTGCTTGTAAGCGGTTTGACGATCGGCTTGAAGTTGTCTCTTCTCTCTGCGATCTCTTCAAAGCTGAGCTTTGCCTCAAGGATATAGTTGTCTACATCGATGAAGATCTCATCCCCGTCTTCAAGCAGACCGATGAGTCCGCCTTCTGCTGCTTCCGGGCTCACGTGACCGATACTTGCACCTCTGGTCGCCCCAGAGAATCGACCGTCAGTGATCAGGGCGACCTTGTCACCCAGTCCCATACCCATGATCAGGCTGGTAGGGCTGAGCATCTCCTGCATACCGGGTCCTCCTCTCGGCCCTTCATAACGGATGACCACGACATTTCCGGCTTTCACCTTACCGTTGATGATCCCTTTGATCGCTTCATCCTGGGAGTTGAAACATACGGCAGTTCCGGTGAAAACCCT
Source organism: Candidatus Sulfurovum kebritense (assembly GCA_047689535.1). Taxonomy (GTDB): domain Bacteria; phylum Campylobacterota; class Campylobacteria; order Campylobacterales; family Sulfurovaceae; genus Sulfurovum; species Sulfurovum kebritense. The sequence continues at coordinate 13,943 of JBEWPZ010000040.1, forward strand.
CTCTCCGGTAATCCCTGCTGTCTTGATGACAGCACCCTCTTCAGCGAGGTTACCATAAAGGATAGCAAGACCACCAACTTCCGAGTAGGGGTTGTCGATCGTGTGGATAATATCGGTGTCAAGGATCTTCGCATCTTTGATCTTCTCATAGAGTGTCTCTCCTCCGATACATAGATTGTCTGCGAGGATATTATTTCCGCGCTTTTGCATCTCATGCATCACCGCATTGACACCGCCGGCTTTGTTGATATCTTCCATATGCACGGTCGAAAGTGACGGAGAGATCTTGGCGATATGGGAGACCTTTTTGGAAATGACGTTGATATCTTCCAGGTTGAAGTCTACCTCTGCCTCTTTGGCGATCGCCAGCATGTGAAGTACGGTATTGGAGCTTCCACCCATTGCCATATCTACGGCAAAGGCATTCTGAACCGCTTTCTCGTTCAGGATGTTTCTGACTCTGTACTTTTCACGTTCAGCCTGTTCCATCTTTGCGATCTCACAGATACGCCGAGCCGCTTTTTTGTAGAGCTCGGTTCTCTCCGGTGTCAGTGCGAGGATCGTACCGTTTCCTGGCAGAGCGATACCCATCGCCTCCATAAGCGTGTTCATGGAGTTTGCCGTGAACATCCCCGAACAGCTTCCTCCGCTCGGGCAGGCATTACACTCGATATCGTAAAGCTCCTCGTCAGACATCTCTCCGGTCTCATGCTTTCCAACCGCTTCAAATGCAGTGGCAAGATCGATCGGTTTACCGTCTTTGGTGTGGCCTTTCTGCATCGGTCCACCTGAGACAAAAACAGTCGGTACATTGACGCGGAGGGCACCCATGATCATCCCCGGTACGATCTTGTCACAGTTGGGGATCGCGATCATTGCATCGAGTTTGTGTGCATTCATCACTGTCTCAACCGAGTTGGCGATGATCTCACGGCTTGGAAGAGAGTAGAGCATCCCGTCATGCCCCATCGCGATACCGTCATCTACACCGATGGTGTTGAACTCGAATGGTACACATCCGTTCGCACGGATCTCCTCTTTGATCACTTCCGCCACTTTGTTAAGAAAAAAGTGCCCCGGAATGATCTCAATAAAAGAGTTCGCTACACCGATGAACGGCTTGTCAAAGTCCTCATCCTGTACCCCTGTTGCACGGAGCAGACTTCTGTGTGGCGCTCTGCTGAACCCCTGTTTTATTTCGTCACTTCTCATAATTTGGTTCTCCTTATTGATAAGCTTTGCTCATCGTTAATTCCCTTATCACTTCTAGCCTAAAAGGCTGATGCAGGAAATCACTAAATGATTTCTCGCAAAAGCTTCGCCTCATAGAGGCTCAGGTCATTTATTATAGTTGAAAGGAATTGATATTATTTTAAAAAGGATTATAGCACTTTGCATCTCAAAAAATGCAAAAACTCATAGTAAAGATGCTTTTTTCAAAAAAATGTCCGCTTTTGCTTTACATTAAAAGAGTTTTTGGCTATAATCGCACTCCAATTTTGGGATATTCTCTAAAATTTGGTTTGGAGTGCGGGCGTAGCTCAGGGGTAGAGCATAACCTTGCCAAGGTTAGGGTCGACGGTTCGAATCCGTTCGCCCGCTCCATTAATAGAGGTCTTCTTGATACGGAACAAAGTCCCGCATCAATTCATCTCACTAAAGCTTCACCTATCGGTTCAGAAGCAAGAGAAAGACTTATTATTTTAAAATTTGCAATTAAAACTGGTGTTCGATCGGGCCCGGGTGGTGAAATTGGTAGACACAGGGGACTTAAAATCCCCCGGTCATTGCGACCGTGCCGGTTCGAGTCCGGCCCCGGGCACCATTGAATAGACCGTAAATGATAAATGGCGCCATCGCCAAGTGGTAAGGCCGGAGCCTGCAAAGCTTCTATCCCCAGTTCGAATCTGGGTGGCGCCTCCATTGATAACTTTCTTCAAGAGAGAAGATTTGAGGAAAATTATTAATATTAAACTAAGTTTTATCTTTTTAAGGTAAAATTCTGGTCTTCTTATATTTGTCGGGAGATGTCGGAGCGGTTGAACGTGCCGGTCTTGAAAACCGGTGTGGTGAAAGCCACCGGGGGTTCGAATCCCCCTCTCCCGGCCACTAAATCAGGCTTATTTTTGATTTATGTTAACTTAAGTATATATGGATATACTGTTGATCTATTTGTAACTTCTTAATATCTGAATCTAATCAATTTATTTATTTTTACATTTATATGTCGCGGGATAGAGCAGTTCGGTAGCTCGTTGGGCTCATAACCCAAAGGTCGTTGGTTCAAATCCTTCTCCCGCAACCAATTCTATAAAACATAAGGAGAAATATGTCAATAAACACTATATCAAAAGAGACAAGACTAGAAGTGCTAGTTAGACTTTTGGACAATAACGAATCATTTGAAGATGCCTGTTCTAAATCTGCAGTGACGACTGAAGAAGCGAAACAGTTTTTAGCCCGTAACTAATCCGTTCATTTTAAGAAAGGTTGCCTCTCAGGCCTTTTTTAGCCTTATCTATCCACCACAAATTCATCTTTTTTTCTTACTACACTTAACTTACAGTAATATTTTGCCAGATCAGAGCAGTCTATCCATCCCGTTGCCTACTCTATAAACTTTACGATATCTCCATAAAAACTTCCAAAGAAAACTACACTACAATAGCTGTATGCAAACAACAATGACACTTCATGCCATCATCATAGGTGAACACGCCAAAGCACCACTGCACTATATCGATAAGGTATATGCCATAAAGGGAAAGGGCTTGGAAGGGGACCGGTACTTCTATGGGCGGGGGACCTTTAACAGACCGCAGCTCGATCAGTCAGTTCGGGAGGTGAGCATCCTGCCCTATGAGAGTCTGGAAGCGTGCAACAGGCGTCTGGAGAGCGATCTGGACTTTACCGATCTCAGAAGAAATCTGGTGATCAGGGGGTTTGATGCCGAGGAGATCGGAGATCGGGTATTCAGGATAGGGAGTGCGGAGTTCCGTATCGTACGCAGCTGTCCGCCGTGCCGTTATCTCTCGAGGCTGTTGGATGAAGATATGATGAAGGGGTTGAAGTATATCGGGGGTTCACGTGCCATTATCGTGAAGAGCGGTATGATACAATGTGGTGATCAGATTATAATAGAGGAGTAAAGATGAGTGAAAATATCGCGAAATTGGTACTAAGAGTAATGGTCGGAGGAATGCTGCTGTTTCACGGCATTCACAAAGCAGTGCATGGGATAGGCTTCATCAAAGGACTTCTGAGATCACAGGGGATTCCTGAGATGTTGGCGTATGGTGTCTATGTGGGGGAGATCTTGGCTCCGATCTTTTTGATCATTGGCTGGAAGAGCAGGGTATGGGCGGCAATCATCGCATTCAATATGATGAGCGTACTCTATCTTACCCATATGGGGGACTTTCTAAAGCTTGGATCACATGGTGCATGGGCTGTAGAGCTGCCGATGTTCTATCTTTTGAGCGCGTTTGCCATTGTGCTGTTAGGTTCGGGTAAATATGCGGTGATGAGGGATTAGTGGTATCCAGGGGGTATAGTAAAATTATATTTATAAACAAATATTATAAGAGTTAATATTTGTTTACAAACTTTGTAAGTTTATGCTATACTAAAAAAAGGTAGCCGAAATTAACTTAATAAAAGTGCTCTACTACAGCGTTGTAGGGAGTGTGTCGGGTTACTGGGTAAAGGAGATAAACACACATCAGTTTTTCATAATGATATATGTTTTTATGATATATGTTTTTGGTGGTGCTTAGGATAAGCAAACTTTGCGTTTCAAACGATAAGGAGTAGAAAATGGGGTTGACCAAAGTTGACAAATGGTTTAGTCATAAACGGAAGAGTTTAGGAAAAGCTTTATGCGGCTTGATCCTTTTGAGTGCGGCAACAGCCAGTGTAGAGGCAGGAAACCTAAGTCTTGACCTGCAAGGGTGTAGGTCATCAGCCGATAACAATTATCACCTTGAGAGTGTCATGAGCGTAAACAATCCGGGTACGTATATCAATATGTACTTTTGTGATGAAGATGCCTATACTCAGGGAAATATGAAATACTGGTCTGAACTGGACCTTGTCCCTCATCATATTATTTTCAAAAATACCACAGGAAGTTCACAGAATTTTACCTTTAAAGTAGGTGGTGACTATAAGGATACGAGTAATCCCGATGTTGTGGGTTGGGACTATATCTCTGAACTGACCCTGGATGAAAATGCCACCAGAGCGATAGCAGTCGCTGACGGAAAGGACCCCGGTACAGTAGTTGGTCAGTGTCAAGCGATCGGAGGTCTGGCATCACAAACGATCGAGATCACTACCGATGACCAGGAGATTTTTCGTGTAGTTGATGTAAGTGGTTATACCAATGACCTGACCTGTGTGGCGATCTACAATATGAGGCTGGCTATCGGTTCAAGCAACTATAGCGGCTCTTCACTTCAAAGCCGGTTGATCAGTGTAGAAGCGAATGTCAATGTAGGGGATCAAACACTTCCATTGCCGGATGTTATCGCTACGCTATTCAGCAAGACGATGGCAGCAACACAAGGAGGAAGTAGAACCTGGACGGTCACAAAATCCTCTTCTTCCAATAGTGTGACCTTTGATAATACCTGTGACAGCACTCTGCCATTGCAAAAAGATGTGAATATCACAGTGAGTTGGATCAAAGGGGAGATCACTCCTGCCGGAAATATCAATGTAACCACAGTGATACAGGCTGACAATGCAGCGAACCGTCCTATGGATATCTCAGTCGTGGATACACTCTACAGCGGTACGACACAGGATAACCAGGTGGGTGAGTTGACCTGTCCGACAGTGACACTGCCTGCACATAGCGGAACGCAGCCGATCTGTACCCATACTTTTACGCTTCCTGATGAAGGGTATGAACGTTATAATGATGTGGCTGTGGCAACCTTTATAGACCCGGATGCAAACATCACGTACACAGGTTATGAGGCACCTACCTTGATAGCGACAGCATCCGCATTTGTACAGGGTACTTCACAGGGTGACGATGAGAATGCTACCATCAAAGATCATGAATGGATCACGGGGAATGATCTAAATTACTCTGTAGCATCACCATCCAACGGAACATTTGACAATTATACGGCAGATACAATAACCAATAGCGAAGTGAACTGGACCTCTGGTCTTGAAGAGAGTAACGGAAGTGTGACATTTACTAAAACCGTCTATGCACCGTATGCAACAGAGACTTCAGGAACTTTAAGTGATATCGCTAGGTTGACGACAGGAGGAGGTAGCTCTACGAACAGTGGAACCTATAATATCTCTCTGACTGCAAGTGCAGAGGTGAATTTGACGATTATCAAAAGGATGGCCCCTGCTGATATACCGGATGGAGAGACGCTGGACTTT
>JBEWPZ010000041.1:0-19217 GCA_047689535.1 Candidatus Sulfurovum kebritense
TCATTGGGAAATAAATCTGAGGATTTAGCTGTCTAAAATATTCAGGCCATTATATTGTATTTTATTTTTTTATTAAAAAAAATATATATTAGAGTTTTTAACTGGTTCCACCTGTCCCCAGGTGTAACCCATACCCCAAACCCAAGCAATAAAACAATTCAAATACATAAAAACCGTAGGTTTGGTACTGCCAAACGTCTCTAAGGTATCGGCTTCTTCCCATTGTTTTATCTTTTTTTTGTATTATAAGTTAAGAAAAAGGGGGTTTTCAAAAGATGTCAAATTGTTATAGATTTTTAGATGTGGTGTATGCATTCCCACGTGCAACGTGGGAACGAAGAAGTATATAAGTGACTATGTGTTCCACCTCGGGAGAGGTGGAACAAGAGGGAGTCTCCGCTTCCTGAAAAGTTAAAGTTCTTTCACAGCCTCCGGAGAGGTGGAGCGAGAAAAAGGGGATTATGAAGCCTTCGTAGAGCAGTACGGTCACTAAGAACTTACTGCCTTTCATTACGACGGTTTCCGTCGTAGCCTCTATATAATATTTCCATCTATAATCATATTTTTTGGATTTCTATCCATAGATGCTGTCATGTACCATAGGTTTGGCACTGCCAAACGTCTCTTATGATGATACACGTATTGTTTGTCATCATAGAGATTGCAAGCACAAGGTATCGGCTTCTTCCTCTTGTTTTATCTTTTTTTTGTATTATAAGTTAAGAAAAAGGGGTTTTTCAAAAGATGTCAAATTGTCATAGATTTTTAGATGTGGTGTATGCATTCCCACGTGCAACGTGGGAACGAAGAAAAAGAGGTTGTCAGAGCATTAGCACATGGGCTTAGCCGTGCAGCTATCAGTGCGGTACGTGGCGGTAAAGCAATGGGAGGATTCCTTAGCGGTTTTGCAGGTTCTCTTCTTGGCGGGTTTGTCAAAGGCTTAGACTATGCTAAGACGACAGCAGGTACAATTATGAAGGTGACCATGACAGCCATTGCCGGTGGTACGGCTTCAGTACTTGGCGGTGGTAAGTTCGCAAATGGTGCGAAGAGTGCGGCGTTTATTGTGATGTTTAATCATTATCAGAATGATCCTAGAATGAAAAGGGCTCTAGGAGACCCTGCTGAAAAAGCTGATGCTTCAAGAGAAGTGGCAAGTGCTACAGGGGCCGTTAGTGGATTCTTTAGTTCTATTAAAAACCCTGTTACACAGTTTATAGGTAAATTATTTGGTACGGTATCTATAGCAGCAACAGTTAACGCACATGCTTTAGATATTGAAGCAGGGAAATTTAATCAGAACACTGCTATTGTTGATGTTATGACAACAACTACAGAGTATGTTAAACAGCCAATGATAGAATATATGTATGATGAAGGTTTTTCTAAAGCGGCTGAGTTTATGTTTGATGATAGTGGAGAAAAATAATGAGTAATAGAATAACAAAATATATTTTCCCTTTTATATTAGTACTTTATGGGATTTTAATGATAAAAGGAGTTGAAATACCAAGATTTAGTAATAATTATGATTCTGGTGTATTTTTCATTGTTATCGGTATACTTCTTGTACCGATAGGTTTATATTTTGATTTTTTTTATCAGGAAAAAGATGAAGATAAATTTTAAATTATTGAATCAGTTTTGTCCTTTTCTGTTTCTTATAGCTATAGTGCTATTTGCTATACATGCTTTTGTAGAATCTTCAGATATTTTGTTGATTATTGCTGTAGTTATTAGTATATATTGTGGAAATAATTTATATCAAAATAAATAGTTTTTCATCTCGTTTGTTCGCTTGTATATTGGACTGATATGTCAGATACTCCGCACGGGTTGAGCCGTGGTATAATAAGCATGGCTCAAGGCGGAACCTTCAAATCGGGTTTTGCTTCAGGCTTTAGTGCGAGTTTCTTCAGTCCCGGTACCACGATGGGTGGTGACGGCGCAGGAGGCTTTGGACTGAGAACAACGATTGCTGCTATTACAGGAGGAACAGCCTCTGCCCTTGGTGGCGGTAAGTTTGCCAATGGGGCTATCAGCGGGGCGTTTGTGCATATGTTTAATGCGGAAGCAAAAGCATTTTTAATGAAAAATAGTTTGTCCAAAGAAGAGATTATGTCGAGAGACAAAACGGGGCGTGAGGCATATATGAAGCAGAAGTTACAAAGTGGGTCAGAGTGGATGAATAGGCATCCGGCAGGTGATGGGTCTAATTTAAAATATCTCTGGGGATTAGTATCTCTTCCTTATGCAATAAGAATGGGTATAACAGCTGTAATATCTTATCCACTTGAAACAATGACAGCTGTAGGTATTGCAGATAATGCATATTTAGGTGGTCTGGCTCCAGCTAATCCTACAGAAGGTATAGGTTTTGTTTCTAACTTCTTTGGTATTACTGAGGCAGTTAAATAGATGAACAATAAAATATGGATATTTATTGGAAGTATTGTTTTTTTCATTGCAGCAATTAAAACGTTATTAACACAAGAAATTATAGGGAAAGCAGGATATATACATTTAGGAAAATATGCATATGTTGTATCTTTCGTGCTTTTATGTATAAGTGTAATACTGTTTCGCATAGGAATGAAAAAATAGGGCTCCCTGGTTCCACATTTCCGAATGTGGAATTCATACCTTGGCTCGTTCCCGATCTCCTGATCGGGAATGGATATGCTAAATGATAACGTAAAGGCAGATATACCCAGCTATCGCTGGACTTGAAAAACACTGATAAATCATCTGTTTCCTCGTCTCACCTCTCCGTAGGTGAGATGCAGAGACTACGACTTTGTTTCTTGGGTAGCGCTTCCACCTATCGGTGGTATTGGTCTCTTACGATTGTTTTACCTTGGATATGCGCTACACCTACGGAGGAAGGTATAGGGGTCAGGTGATAATGATAACTTAATTTTCTACGTGTTATACTGACGTCAAGGAGTAAGTATGCCAAGAAAACCACGTATAGAGATAGCAGGCTACTATCATATCCTCAACAGAGGTGTAGAACAAAGAGTTGTTTTTAAAGAATCCAAAGACTATGAGTACTTCGAAGAACTTATGTGCTTTTATGCAAAAAGCTATGGTATCACTATTCATAACTATTGTCTGATGAGTAACCACTATCACCTACTAGTAGAGATCACCCAAGAGACCCTTTCTAAATTTATGCGACAGCTCAACATGAACTACTCCATCTACTTCAATAAAAAGTATAAACGCTCAGGACACCTATGGCAAGGAAGATTTAAATCCTGGTATGTGACAGATGAAGCGTACCTCTATACCCTTATGTGCTATATAGAACAAAACCCATTGAAAGCCAATATGGTTAGTGAATTAAAAGAGTATCCCTATAGCTCTTATCACTATTTCCTAAACTACAAAGAGATACCTGAATGTTTAGAAAATGCTTGGATAGTAGAAAACTATAAAGAGGATAAAGAAGCCATAAAAGCCTTTGTGACCAATCCGGTAGATACAGGACAACTGCAAGAACTCAAAAGAGCATCCTCACTTGTGGAAGCCCCCAATGTTGATAATAAACCAAAAGAAGAGAAGCTTCAAGCGCTTTTTGAAGGTATTGTAGATATCAAAGAACGGAATAGACAGATACTCATAGCTATAGAGAAAGGCTATTCACAGCATATGATCGCTAAAGTACTAGGTATATCACAGCCTGCAGTGTATGGGGTGGTAAAGAGGAGTAAGAAATGAGTTATCATTATCACCTGACCCCTATACTCTATACTCCTATACTCCAGGCTTTAGTGCGAGTTTCTTCAGTCCCGGTACCACGATGGGTGGTGACGGCGCAGGAGGCTTTGGACTGAGAACAACGATTGCTGCTATTACAGGAGGAACAGCCTCTGCCCTTGGTGGCGGTAAGTTTGCCAATGGGGCTATCAGCGGGGCGTTTGTGCATATGTTTAATGCGGAAGCAAAAGCATTTTTAATGAAAAATAGTTTGTCCAAAGAAGAGATTATGTCGAGAGACAAAACGGGGCGTGAGGCATATATGAAGCAGAAGTTACAAAGTGGATCAGAGTGGATGAATAGGCATCCGGCAGGTGATGGGTCTAATTTAAAAACTTTTTGGGGAATTGTTACAGCTCCTTTAGCGGTTATTGGTATAACCAAACTATTATCTATAGGGGAAACAATGTTATTAACAAATCCTGCAATGACAACTGATATCGTTTTAGATTTTACAACTAGTTCATTATGTCCAAGTCTACCAGCAGGTTCTACGGCAGGTTTTGCGGGTTGGGGTACTAGACAAGTATATGATTATTATACAAAAGATGACTAGGAATAATATATGTATAAAGTGTTGAACGTCTTACTGAGTATATTTTCAATTTATATAGGAATTATGATTATTAAAGGAAAAAAGTTTAGACATAATGGTTTGGTGGTAGACTTTTCTTCCTCCTTTTTGTATTGGCCAGCAGGATTAATATTTATTTTTTTAGGAATTTTTATTTTTTATTTTTTATTCAAAAGTAAAAGAACCTAAGTGGTTCCACCTCGGGAGAGACTGTGAAAGAACACACTCTTTTCTTCGCTCCCACGATTTCGTGGGAGTGTATAGGAGAACCTGCATACGAAAATGAATGAATCGTGCAAACAGGCTGAGCTCTCAGACAACTACATCCGATGTGATCGGCAACTATGCCAAGTTCAAAGCGTACCGTTACGACACGATTGGCAATATCGTCTATCAAACGGGTATCGGTGAGTATACGTACCATACCAATGCACCTCATGCGGTTAAAACAGCCGGAAACAGAAACTATACGTATGATTCTGCAGGGAATATGATCAACCGTAACGGAGATACGATCACCTACAATCCGATGAACAAACCTGCCGTTATGGAAAACCATACAAACGGGAAAGAGGTACGCTTCTACTACGGTATAGGTGATGCAAGGTATATGAAACTGACGTCAGGGGCTGCAACCTACTATATCGGTAAGGGGTATGAAGAAAAAGTCGAAGATTATGAAGAGAAGCAGATCGCTTATATCACCGTCGGCAACAAGGTAGTAGGAACACATACCGAGATGAAAAACCTCTACTATGCACCAACACATAAAAACTACAACGAAGCGACATATAACCGCTACTTCCATACGGATGCACTGGGTTCCATCACAGCCATCACCGATGATACGGGAAGAGTGGTAGAGAGAAGAAGCTACGATGCCTTCGGTAAGATCAGGGCGATGGACTACGGTACCAACAACAATACGTTTGCCAACAGGGTGATAGAGACGACAAGAGCCTATACCGGGCATGAGCAGATCGCAGAGCTGAGCGGGCTGGTACATAGTGAGAAGCGTTAAGCAAACGATAACAGCTTATCGTTTCAGCTTCGAACGCCAGGGTCTACGACTCTGATATAGGACGTTTCCTCAGCGCAGATACTATCATCCAGGCACCGCATGACAGCCAGTCTCGTCTCACCTCTCCGTAGGTGAGATACAGACACTAAGACTTTGTTTCTTTGGGATTGTTTCCACCTATCGGTGGTGTTGGTCTCTTACGATTGTTTTACCTTGGATATGCGCTACATCTTCTGAGAGAGTGTGAAAGAACATAAAAAATAGGGTATTGTCATTCTGAACTTGCACCCCAAGGGTATTTTCTCCGGGCATTCAGAATCCCCTAAATTTCGCTGTTATTCGATGAGATCCTGAATCAAGTTCAGGATGACAGTGGAAAAAGAGTAGTTCATTCACAATCTCCGGAGAGGTGGAGCGAGAAGAGATGGGAGGAAAGGTGAATAAAACTTCCAGGTAACACCCCGGTAACAAACAGATCTTATACTTTCTTATTACAAAAAGAAAGGATTACACATGAAAAAAATAACAGTTGTTATATTTTTATTTTTAGGTTTAGGATCATCACTCTTTGCACACCATATGTCTCCATCAGATACAGCAGGTGGAAATATGTCATCAAATTCGGGTCATCTTGATCTTGATTTTTTGATTGGGATGTAAGGAGATAGCATGAAAAAATTATTGATGATTTTACTCTTTGTATCAGGAATGGCTTCGTCACTTTCAGCGCATCACATGGTACAGTATGAAGATGCGGGGATCTACATCGATGAGGATTCCCCGCACCTATTAATGACATTTTATTGATTTGATGAGTGACTTTTGACCACCTCTCCTCGCTCCCAAACTTAGAGATTGTGAAAGAACCTGTAATGATTTGGAAGTGGAGGCTTTAGCCCCACCTAAAAGTGATATATTTTCCAGTTTTTATCTCCAAAATTACTGTAAACTCTCAAAAACAATAACTTTTTTATGTTAAAAAAGTAGTTGTGGGACTGCCCATAGGAAATACCCTTGGGGTGAAAGTCTCCACTTCCGTGAGTTCTTTCACAAACTCAGTTTGGGAGCGAGGGGAGAGTGTCGTATAATAAAACTGTAAGAGTTGGTTGATGTAGATTGAACATCTCACTGGTGTAAAAAACTTGCCAAAAACTTTTTGATTGTGTAAAATGATGTTATTCCACATTTGAAGGATATTCGTGGTTCGTTTAAAATTATTTGTATTGATTTTTATTTCTTTTTTATTGATTCAAGGCTGTTCTTCCAAAACAGAACCTGATATGAATCATATGGATCATATTGTTAAAAAAATAGTTGAAGTTGAAACGCCCAATGGAAACTATACAGCATTTAACAAAAAAACCGGCGCATATGGCAGATATCAAATCAAGCCGGATACGGCAAAGTACTATTCAAAAAAACTTGATATCGATTATTCTAGTTGGAAAGAGCCAAATAACCAAGATAAAATTTTTAAAGCCTTGTTATCAGACAATATTAGATCTCTTCGAATAAAAGGTCATAAGATTAATGCTTTCACAGTTTATGGCGCCCATCAGCAAGGGGCGACCGGTTTTGACAATATCATCAAAAAGAGAAATTTGGATGATTATATGTATGCAAAATTAAGACGAAATATTCCTGCAGAATATAGGAATTGTAAAGATGAAGAACTTTGTAGAGTTTGGGTAGGGTATTGGAAAAAGAAACTTAGTTGATTTCAGAGGAAGGTGACGACCGGACCCCTTTTAGCGGCGTTCTTTGCTCTTGGCTCGTTTGTATAATCAACTCATCACTCAAGAGATCTGGAAACGGGGGATGTGTGCGTACCTCCACAGAGGTACATATCAGTTGATATTGGTATAGACGTTCTGTACGTCATCATCCTCTTCGAGTTTGTCGATGAGTGATTCTACATCTTCCATCTGCTCATCACTGAGGTCAATCGGTGCATTGGCAACATATTCAAGTGACGCTTTAGTCACCTCGATACCTCTCTCTTCAAGGGCTTTACTCAACTCCCCAAAAGAAGTAAACTCACCGTAGATCCTGACGATCTCTTTATCGTCGGCATTCTCCTGCGGCTCAACATCCTCTTCGATACTCTCCAAACCGTAGTCGATCAGATCAAGTTCCAGCTCTTCGAGGTCCATGTCTGCTGTCTTGTCAAAAGTGAAGAGAGATTTTCTGGTGAACATAAAGCTGAGTGAACCTGATGTGAGCATCTCCCCGCCGTTCTTGTTGACGATCGCTTTGACATTGGCTACGGTACGGGTATTGTTGTCTGTCGCACACTCCACGATCATCTGTACGCCGTGCGGTGCCTTGACATCATAGGTGATCTCTTTGAAGTCGGCTGCATTTTTTTCAAAAGCCCTTTTGATCGCCGCTTCGATGTTGTCTTTCGGCATATTTTGCGCTTTGGCATTGAGGATCGCTGTACGAAGTTTGGAGTTCATATCCGGATCAGGTGATCCTCCCTCTTTGGCTGCCATCGTGATACTTTTACCTAGTTTTGGGAAGATACGGGACATCGCTCCCCATCTTTTCATTTTTGCTGCTTTACGGTACTCAAACGCTCTACCCATAAGTCATTCCTTCATCGTGAAATATTGTCGTGATTATATCCCGATTTTACTTAAGTCATTTCAAAGTAAGCATAGGGAAGAATAGCCGCATGAAATTAAAAGAGATACAATTGACCAATCCCTACCTGGAACTTCCCTCGCTCTGCTATGACAGGGTAAAGCCATCTCCCTTGCAGGGTGCCTATCTGATCCACGCGAATCCTGCGATGGCCGAGGAGCTTCAGATCGACCGGGATGAACTGGACACGGAACATTTTGTAGGATTTGTCAACGGTACACTGGAGTTGGAGGGAAGCGACCCTTTTGCCATGTGTTATGCCGGACATCAATTTGGCTTTTTTGTAGAGCGCCTGGGTGACGGGCGCGCGGTCAATATAGGAACGATCGCTACCCCAGGGGGCAATCAACACCTTCAGCTCAAAGGCGCAGGGCTTACGAAGTATTCACGCGACGGGGACGGGAGGGCAGTACTGCGCTCTTCGATCCGTGAATACCTGATGAGCGAGGCGATGCATGGACTGGGCATCCCTACCACCAGGGCATTGGCCCTGATCGGCTCAGGCCACTCTGTCTACAGAGGGGAGTGGGAGAAGGGAGCGATCGTGCTGCGTGTCTCGCCTTCATGGGTGCGTTTCGGTACTTTTGAGTATTTTGCGCACCATAAAAAACATGAAGCGCTGAAGGCGTTGGCTGATTATGCGATCGCCGAATCCTACCCGCATCTCATCGGTGAGAAAAATGCCTATGAACACTTTTTTACAGAGGTGGTCGGTAAAACTGCGATGCTGATGGCACAATGGCAGGCGGTAGGCTTTAACCATGGTGTGATGAATACGGACAATATGTCGATACACGGTCTTACGATCGATTACGGGCCTTATGCATTTCTGGATGATTATGACTTTCAGAATATCTGCAACCACACAGATACGTATGGCCGATACAGCTTTGGAAGCCAGCCCAATATAGGAGAGTGGAACCTCAGGGCACTGATGCGGGCGCTGACCCCTCTGGCTGATGAGGCGTATATGTCACAGGCGCTAGATAAGCACTATGCCAGACTCTACACCGAACACTATCTCTACCGTATGGGTCAGAAACTTGGGCTGGACCGGCGGGAAGAGGATGATGTAGAGCTGGTAAAACACCTGCTTGGCATGATGCAGGGCTTGAGTGTGGACTATACGCTCTTTTTCAGAACGCTTAGCAGATATGACGGTGAGAGAACCGAGATCCTCAAAACAGGACTCTACCACCAACCGATGCATGACTGGCTGGATACCTATGATGAGAGGCTTACGCGCAATACCTCTTCGACGGAAGAACGGCATCAGAGTATGCTGCAGGTCAATCCGAAGTATGTACTCAAAAACTATATGCTCCAGGAGGCGATCGATGCAGCCGATAACGATGACTTCAGTCTGGTTGACCAGCTCTTCAAACTCGCCCAAGACCCTTACGGGGAACATCCCGAATGCGAAAGATGGGCGGGAGCCACACCGGATGCGTTGAAGAACAAGAAGCTCAGTTGTAGCTCCTAAAAGCTATAATTTCAAAAAGAACTGAGGATAGAGAAATGACTCTGGAAGAAGTAGAAAAATTGATACAAGAAGAGGTAGGGGTACTCCTCTACTTCTCAGGTGAACAGTGTAGTGTCTGTCATGCACTCAGACCGAAATTCAAAGCGCTTTTTGATGACGAGTTCCCGCAGATCAAACAGGTATACCTCGATGCGTATGAAAACCCTGAGATCTCTGTACACTATAGGGTCTTCTCTGTACCTACAATGCTGGTTTTCCTGGATGGACGGGAGTTTATCAGAGAGGGAAGGGCAGTGAGCATGCATAAACTGACCGAGCAGCTGATGCGTCCGTATAAGATGATGACGGAGTAGGTAGCAAGTAGCAGGGAGCAACAGAAAGCGTAGGTCGGGGTGTCCCCACCCCGACACTAGTAAGGCTGTGAAAGAACAGAAAAGACAGGTACTCGTCATTCTGAACTTGATTCAGAATCCCCCAAGTTTCGCTGTTATTCAATTAGATCCTGAATCAAGTTCAGGATGACAGTGCTAAAACAGCAGTTCTTTCACACTCTCTCAACGTGGGAACCAAATAAAAACGAACCAAAAAAAAGAAAATGCAAAGAGCTGTCGCTAGCAAAAAGTGCCATGTTCTTTTGAGTTTTTTCGTTCCCACGATTTTCGTGGGAATGTATAGGTGAGTGTAGTGGTGCGGTAAACTTTACTCTATTCTATTGGCGTATAGGGTACCACGTGCAACGTGGGAACCAAATAAATAAATGATACTTTATTTTTTGGTGACGATAGAGATGTTCTCAAACCCTTTTTCTTTGAGGATATCGATCACATTGACAAAGTTCTGAAACTCGGACTTCTGGTCGGTATGCAGTGAAACGATATCTTTTTTTGGATCAAGTTTATGCAGTCTCTCTTTGATCGCTTCAAAAGGAAGGGCTTCTTTGTTGTAGAAGTATTCTCCCTCTTTGTTGATCGCGATCGTAATGCTCTTTTTCTCTTCAGCTTTTTTACTGCTGGCAGTGGGAAGGTCTACTTTGATCGTCTGGTTGGTGACAAAGGTGGCCGTGGCAAGTACGATGACCAGGAGTACAAGTACGATATCGATGAAGGGAACAACGTTCATCTTATCAAATGGTTCTCTTCTCATTTGCTGAGTCTTCCTTCATCTCTGGCGATCTCCCATGCAGCCAGCTTTCTGTCTACAACAGTGATCAGTGCATTATAAAGTACGGTTGCGGGGATCGCTACCACAAGACCGGCAGCCGTCGCTTTGAGGGCCAGTGCAAGGTGTTTCATGATCTCACCCGGATTGATGGTGTCTTGCTGTGAACCGATAATATAGAATGTGAGGATAATGGCAAGTACTGTACCGAGCAAACCGATATAGGGTGCATTTGAACCGATGGAAGCGATCGTAGGAAGGCGTTTGGTCAAGTCCAGTTCCAGTGCATTTTTATGGGTGTAGTTTTCAACCTTGATCGAGCGGTAGAAGAGTGCACGTTCGATGGCGAACATAAACGTCACAAAACTGAGAAATAGAAGCAGGCCGATCACTCCGTAATCGACGATATCTTTGATCTGATCTACAGGCATATATTTTCCTTATAAAACTTGAAATGATACATTGACGTGAATTATAGGCTAAAAATGTTAAGAGAGTGTTAATATTTAAAATGCAAAATAAGCTGTTTTTGAAAAAATATTATGTTAATCAAAAAAAGCAAAAAAGAGACAAAATCGTCATAAATGGCCTTAAATGGCGATTTAAAGCATTTTTATGCCTTTTTATTACCTCTAGTTAGATAAAATAAACGGATTTTAACGAAAGGAAGAAGATGTCTGATCTATTTGAAGAGAATCAAAATGTTGATGAGGTTTTGATCGAAGATAGTATGAAAGGCTCATACCTTGACTACTCAATGTCTGTGATCATCGGTAGGGCACTGCCTGATGCAAGAGATGGACTGAAACCGGTACATAGACGTATACTCTATGCGATGAATGATCTCAATCTCTCACACAGAAGTTCATACAAAAAATCGGCACGTGTGGTCGGTGATGTGATCGGTAAGTATCACCCACATGGTGACTCAGCGGTCTATGATGCCCTTGTACGTATGGCACAGGACTTCTCGATGAAAGAGACCCTGGTGGATGGCCAGGGTAACTTCGGTTCTATCGATGGCGATAACGCGGCAGCGATGAGGTATACCGAATCACGTATGACAAGAATGGCCGAAGAGTTGCTGGAGGATCTTGAGAAAGATACCGTCGACTTTGTACCAAACTATGATGACTCTATGAGTGAACCGGATGTACTTCCCAGCCGTGTACCGAACCTTCTGATGAACGGATCGAGCGGTATCGCGGTCGGTATGGCAACGAATATTCCTCCTCACCGTCTGGATGAGCTTGTGGATGCATTGACACTCCGTATCGAAAACCCTGATGCTACACTTGAAGATGTGATGGGGAAAATTCAGGGGCCTGATTTCCCTACCGGTGGTATCATCTTCGGTCGTAAGGGGATCACTGATGCCTATACGACAGGGCGTGGGCGTATCAAAGTACGTGCAAAGACCCATATCGAAGAGAAACGAAACAGAGAGGTGATCGTGGTTGATGAAATCCCGTATCAGGTGAATAAATCCCGTTTGATCGAAAATATCGCACAGCTTGTACGTGACAAGCATATCGAAGGCATTTCAGAGATCCGTGATGAGTCTGATCGCGAGGGAATGCGTATTGTGATCGAACTGAAGCGTGATGCAATGAGTGAGATCGTACTGAATAACCTGTTCAAAAGTACGCAGATGCAGGTCACTTTCGGGATCATTATGCTTGCGATCAACAACAAAGAGCCAAAAGTATTTAACCTGCTTGAACTTCTGGATATCTTCCTCAAACACCGTAAAACGGTAGTGATCAGAAGAACGATCTTTGATCTCGAAAAAGCCAGAGCCAGAGCACACATCCTGGAAGGCCTCAAGATCGCCGTCGACAATATCGATGAAGTGATCAGGGTGATCCGTGCAAGTGCGGATGACAACGAGGCAAGAGAGAGTTTGATGAGTCGGTTCGAGCTCTCCGAGATCCAGGCAAAAGCTATTCTGGAGATGAGACTGAGACGTCTGACAGGTCTTGAGATCGAAAAGATCGAAAATGAGTTGGAAGCGCTTCGTAAGCTTATTGCAGAGCTTGAAGCGATCTTGAAGTCTGAAGAGAAGATCAATGAGATCATCAGAGGTGAACTGATCGAGGTAAAAGAGAGCTACTCCAAACCGCGTATGACAGAGATCGTTGATGACTATGATGATATCGATATCGAAGACCTGATCCCGAATGAGCCGATGGTTGTGACGATCACTCACAGAGGTTATGTCAAGCGCGTACCTGTGACCCAATACGAGAAACAGCATCGTGGCGGTAAAGGGAAAACAGCTGTGACAACCTATGATGATGACTTTATCGAGCGGTTCTTTATCTCAAATACGCATGATACACTGATGTTTGTGACAGATCGCGGTCAGCTCTACTGGCTGAAGGTCTATAAGATCCCTGAAGGTTCACGTGCGGCCAAAGGAAAAGCGGTGGTCAACCTGATCAATCTGCAAGCGGATGAGATGATCAAAGCGATCATTCCGACAACGGACTTCAATGACGATAAGAGTCTGGTATTCTTCACACAGAACGGTATCGTGAAGCGTACGAACCTCTCTGAGTACTCAAACATCAGAAGCAACGGTGTAAGAGCGATCAACCTGGATGAAGAGGATGAGCTGGTAGAAGCGAAGATCGTAATGCCTGAGACGAAATGGCTCTTTGTTGCTACCAAGAAAGGGATGTGTATCAGGTTTAAAGTCGAAGATGCACGTGAGATCGGACGTGTGGCACGTGGTGTAACGGCGATCAAGTTCAAGATCGACGGTGATTATGTCTGTGGTGCGACAACGATCGAGAATGAAGAGGATGAACTACTAATGCTCAGTGAAAAAGGTCTCGGTAAACGTACCACTGCCAGCGAGTACCGCGAGCAGAACCGTGCAGGTAAAGGTGTGATCTCTATGAAGCTTACATCCAAAACCGGAGATGTGGTCGGTGTGGTCTTCGTGGAAGATGATAAGGATCTGATGTGTTTGTCAAGTGCAGGAAAGATGATCCGCGTCGATATGAACCAGATCAGAAAAGCCGGACGTAACACCTCCGGGGTCAAAGTTGTCAGTGTCGAGTCCAAAGATAAGGTAGTAAGTCTTGCAAAATGCCCGAAAGGTGATGACCCGAAGGATCTGGACCTTATCGCAGATGAAAATATAGAACAGATAGATAGTACATTAGGATTGGAGTAAAATGACAAGAAATAAATTTCAGTATAGGGAGACACTAAATGTCAAGTCATAAAAAGTATAATGTAGCAGTCGTTGGTGCGTCAGGCGCCGTGGGTGAAGAACTTTTCAGAGTACTTGAAGAGGTGGATTTCCCGGTAGGTAATCTGCTTCCTTTGGCAAGTGCCAGAAGTGCAGGTGAAAAGATAGAGTTCAAAGGTAAAACCTATAAGATAGAGGAGTTGACCGAGAGTGTATTTGACGGGCGTGATATCGATATCGCTTTCTTCTCGGCTGGTGGAAGCATCTCTGCACAGTACGCAAAATTTGCTGTAGAAGCCGGTGCTGTGGTGATCGATAATACGTCCCACTTTAGAATGGACCCAAAAGTACCGCTGGTAGTACCTGAAGTAAACCCGGAGGATATCGAACTGTGGGAAGATACAGGGATCATTGCAAACCCTAACTGTTCAACGATCCAGATGGTGCAGCTGCTCAAGCCGCTTTATGATCTCTACGACGGGTTCAAAAGAGTCGATGTAAGTACCTATCAGGCAACATCGGGAGCAGGTAAACAGGGAATGGAAGAACTCGTACGTCAGATGCAGGACTTTTTTGCCTTTAAACTCAGTGAGAGTGAGCGTAAGGCCTTTGCTCATCAGATCGCCCTCAATGTGATCCCTCAGATCGATGTGCCTCAGCCAAACGGATATACCAAAGAAGAGATGAAAATGGTCAATGAGACCAACAAGATCATGCACTCTGAGTTTGCTGTCTCTGCAACATGTGTCCGTGTACCGGTCCTTAGAAGCCACTCAGAGGCGATTACCATCACATTTGCAGAAGGTGTAGATGTAAATGTAGAAGCTGCCAGAGAAGCATTGGCAAACTTTGAAAATGTCAAAGTGATCGATGACCTTGAGAACAATGAATACCCGATGCCTGTTACGGCGACAGATACAGACTATACCTATGTAGGACGTATCAGAAAGGATAACTTTGCATCAAACATTCTTCATATTTGGGGTGTGGCTGACCAGGTAAGAGTAGGAGCTGCGACCAATGCAGTGAGAATCGCACAGAAGTGGATCAAACTCGAGGAGAATGCATAAGATGTTGGAAGCGTTATTTGAAGGTGCCATATGGCGAAGTAGATTTATCGTACTCTTAGCTGTCATTTTCGGCCTATTGGGTGCCATTATTCTTTTTATCGTTGCATCGATGGATATTTGGAATGTGGCAGTCACATCATTCCAGGTAGTGACACATGCGATACCGCATCCTGAGCATTTTCATGAAGATGTGGTTGCGGGTATTATCGGAGCTGTGGACCTTTACCTGATCGCTGTGGTGATGTTTATCTTTGCTTTCGGTCTGTATGAACTTTTCATCTCGGATATCGATGAAGCATCAGGTAAGAACGGTGCAAAGTTATTGGCGATTCAGAACTTGGATCAGCTGAAAGACAAGATCGCAAAAGTGATCGTGATGGTACTTGTTGTAAACTTTTTTCAAAGAGTACTGCATACGGATTTTACGACACCACTTGAGATGATGTATTTTGCACTCTCCATCACTGCATTGGCAGTAGGATTATACTTTTTAGGAAAAGTAGGTAAACATTAGGGAGGAGGTAAAAGGAGCAGTTCCTTTTACTACGCTTCGGCTGTGATGGTCACTAAAGCACTTCTTTTGATAAAGAAGAGAATGATTTTCAAGGAAAACAATTGAGTAAGATATTTGTAGATGCGTGTTTGGGTAAGGAGACACCCTATACACCGGTTTGGATGATGAGACAGGCGGGGCGTTACCTGCCGGAATATATGGCGGTACGTAGTGAAGCAGGAAGTTTTCTTAACCTCTGTCATGATCCTGCTAAAGCTGCTGAGGTGACGATCCAGCCTCTTGATATCGTAGGGGTGGATGCTGCGATCCTATTTAGTGATATCCTGGTAATCCCTGATGAGATGGGAATGGATCTTGAATTTATCAAGGGAAGAGGCCCGGTGTTCCATGACCCGCTCACTTCTCAGGAAGATCTTGACAAGCTGATCGGCGGGGAAGAGGCAGCAGAGAGACTTGACTATGTCTATAAGACGATCAAGCTGCTTAGAGAGCAGTTGGATGCAAGAGGTGATGAAAAAGCACTGATCGGATTTACCGGGGCTCCATGGACACTGGCGACCTATATGATCGAAGGTCAGGGGACAAAGACCTACAATGTATGTAAAAAGATGATGTACTCCAATCCTGAGCTGCTGCATAGTATCCTTAGAAAAGTCACTGAGGTGGTGAAGCTCTATATGGAGAAGCAGATCGAATCAGGCGTAGATGTCGTACAGATCTTTGACAGCTGGGCCGCTGCGATCGAGCCTGGAAAGTATGATGAGTTTTCTTGGCAATATATGGTAGAGATCGCCGAATACCTCAAAGAGAAGTATCCGCATATTCCTGTGATCATGTTCCCTAAAGGTGTGGCAGCATTTATAGAGAGAGGCGGAGTATACGGTAATTTCGATGTATTCGGTGTAGACTGGGGTACTCCTATGGCACTGGCAAAAGAGAAACTGGGTGAGAAGTATGTACTCCAGGGGAACATGGAGCCGACCCGCCTCTACAACCAAGAGGCAACGACAGAGTGTGTTGAAGCGATCCAGGAGATCATGGGCGGGAAGAGACATATCTTCAACCTTGGGCACGGTATCCTGCCGGATGTACCTGTAGAGAATGCAAAACACTTTATCAGAGAGTGCCACAGGGTTTCGGGAAAAGAGTAGTTTTCCCGAAACAGGGTTCAGTGTTTAGTGTTTAGCGGTAGGGGCGGATCGTCGCGTCCGCCCAAGGATGGGTTGGAAGGGTTCTTCTGGTTCCCAAACTGAGTGATATTGAATGATGTGTCACATGCTCTATTTGGGAACTAGAAGAAAACGCTTTTAAATCGTAGTAGATAAGACTTAACACGTGGCACAATAAGGAATTCAATGGGATCGCATCTTCAACATTCAGCACTCACCACTCAGCACTTCCATGCTCTCGTCGAAGAGTGTGAAATGGGGATCGTCGGGCACAAAGTCTTTGTCCGGCTCAAGGATATCCCCATGTATCTTTCCAAAAAGACCAGAGACAGTATCCGGAACCGCTACAGCCACTCCGTGGAGGTGGGCCTGAGTACCGAGTATCTGATGCGTCATCTCAGCCGCCAGCTGGGAGATGATGTTGATCTGAACTTTTTCAATGTCGCCAAGATCGTGGGGATGATGCACGATATCGGTCATACCGCCTATAGTCATGATGGTGAGGTGATCCTTGACAAGATGATCAGAGAGACCTCTTCCCACTTGAAAGAGCCGCTTCGTTTCAATGCCAATCTCAATAACTTCCGCCGTATCGAGAAGTATGAACTTTTTGAGGTACTTCCTCAGGATATCAAAGAGTATGCACTTGCTTCACTGCTCAAACGTGCCAAAGAGCTTAAAGAGTATCCGGAGTATCATTATCTCAAAGCCTATCAGGAGCGTGCGGTCAAACTGGAAGAGGAGTATCTTGCATCCAAAGGTATCAAAGTGGAGAATCAGACGGGAAAAACGATTCTATGTCAGGCGATGGATCTAGCTGATGAAAACCGCTACAGGGTCACAGACATTATTGATTCGTTCAATATCTACTCCAAAGGGAAACTCAAAGAGATACTCAAAGAGATGATCAAGAGTGAGGTACGGGTAAAGAAACTGAGAAAACTGGTACATATCAAGCCGCATGAAGTTCAAGAAGTTGATGATAAACATTTTGATACCTTAAAGGTGAAGGAGCTTCTTATTGCGCTGCTGGAACGTTCCAGCAATGCCAAAACGGAGTTTCAAAATGCGATGAATACGATATCGATGGCATTTAACCGCAACTTTCAGCTTCAAGAGGATGGCAGGCTGCTACCTATTGATGAAGAGATAGAAGCACTGCGCAGTGACTTTCAACGTATCGCAGCAAAATATATCTGGGGTTCAAAGCGGGTAGCAAAGATCAAGAAGCCTTACAGACACTATTTTTCTACTGTGGCAGACTACCTGATCAATCATCGTTTTGAACTGGAGTTAATAGACAGTAATACCTATAAAGAGGCACTGCTTGAAGTGAGAGCTGGAGAGAGTGATGCAGGGGATGCCAGGCGTGAGGAGTTGATCCTTGTACGTAACTTCCTCGGAGGACTGACCAATGCCAAAATCGTAGAGCTTTATAAAAAGATCATGGTCTTGAAGTTTGAAGCGAAGTTAGGGTATAAACTCGAAAAACGTGATGGATTGATCGAGAAAAACACGGTCAAGAGTCTAAAAAAGAAACTTGAGAAGTATCATCAACGGCTTAATATAAAGGAGTAGTCATGTCATCAATCATTTTTGGACCGGTACACTCCCGTCGTTTTGGAAAGTCACTGGGTATTGATCTTAGTCCCTCCCAAAAGCAGTGTAACTTTGACTGCCTCTACTGTGAACTTGACCCTGCAAAGACAATGGATCGCTATGACGAGGTTATCAGTGTGGCAGAGGTGATGCAGGCACTGAAAAAAGCACTACAGGAACATCCAGATATCGATTTCATTACACTGACAGCGAACGGTGAACCGACACTCTATCCCTATCTCTCAGAGCTGATCGATGAGATAGATAAGATCAAAGGAGATAGCAAGACACTGATCTTATCGAATGCGGCGACGATCGATGACCCGAAAGTCCAGGAGGCTTTGCTGAAGCTTGATGAGGTGAAGCTCTCCCTGGACTGTGCGACACAGAAGTGTCTCCATAGGCTGGATCGTGCACACAGCGGTATCGATGTGGAGAAGATCAAGGCGGGGATGCTCTCTTTCAAATCCAGGTACAGTGGTCCATTGATCATCGAGATACTGATCGTACACTCACTGAATGATAAGCCGGAAGAGATTGCACAACTTAACAGCTATCTTTTGAAGCTGCAGCCGACCCGGATCGATATGGGGACGATCGACAGGCCTCCTGCCTATGATGTGAAACCGGTGAGTTATGAGGAGTTGTTGGCAATTGCAAAAGCGTTTGATGCTTCACTTCCTCTCTATATCGCTTCACGTAAGAAATCAGAGGTAAGAGCATCAGGTTACACTGAAAAAGAGATAGTGGAGACACTTTCTATGCGTCCGTTGACTGCTGAAGATATTGAAGTACTTTTTGATAAAGAGAGCCAAAAGAGGGTGAAAAAACTCTTAAAAGAGGGGAAACTTCAAGTAATTGAGAGTAATGGTGTAAAATTTTACAAAAATACTTAAAATATTCTTGACAATAAAGTGAAAAATCACTATAATCTCACCCACTAAAAAGGCGTTGCTTTTTTAACCATTCCGGATTAGCTCAGCGGTAGAGTAGATGACTGTTAATCATTTGGTCGCTGG
>JBEWPZ010000071.1:0-3532 GCA_047689535.1 Candidatus Sulfurovum kebritense
TACTTAATGCTGGTATTGATGCGAAATATGCATATATCTTTGATCCGGAGAGTACAACTGCAACAGGTGCTGGTGCACTAGCATCAGAAGCAAATGTGGAAGCAATCCCTGGAGAGCTTACTCTAAATGCAGATGGTGTAACGGGTACTGGTATCCATGACATTCCTCTTTCTACTTGTGCAGCTGCCGGAACTGTTCTTGATGATGCAGCAGCAGCAGCTAGTACAGGTAGAATCGCATCTTTTACAGTTGGAGCGACAACTTACGACGTCTTGTGTGTAGATGGTAGCTTAGCTGCTTCTCCTACCTTTGCTCTAGGCGATGGGACAAGAATCGTTACTAAATAATTTTTTAAGCCTGCCTCCAGAGAGGCAGGTTGCCTATTCACTTATTCTTCATTTACTCTTTTTCTTGGACTCTCAAATTTTTATGATACAATAAATTATAGTTATAGAAAGATCAAAGGGACTACAATGTTTACCCTAAAACGTAAAGCATTTTCTTTATTGGAGTTGGTTTTTGTTATCTTGATAGCCGGAATTTTGGCTGCAGTGGCACTGCCACGATTTATCGGGATATCAGAAGATGCACACATCACCAAACTCCAAGCTTTTGTGGGTACGCTCAATCGTTCTGTTGCACCTGCGATGTGGTCTAACGTACAAAAAAAAGAACCTGCCCAAAATGGAAGGGTGGGTGATAGCCTGAACTATCATGCCATCAGGGAAGGGATCGAGTTGAATACTATCCCTGATGAGTTCATCAACCTGGGGGTGCCCCGTACGATCCCTTTGGCAAACTGTATGGTATCATCGACACTCATACCCGATATTGGTGACCCTGTAGGCTCGCTGACCGATGGCAAGGTAGCAGGCACAGCAGCGATAGGCGAGAAAACATATGCGTTGGGGTGTGTAGATGGAAGCTTGAGTATCTCTCCACGTTTTTATCTTTACAATGAAACCGATGGCTTGATGGTTTACTAGACTGAAACATAACACTTATATTCCTATTTTTTCTATATTCTGTTATAATTAATAAATTTTAGAGTAAAAAGGTTTAATAGATGCAAACAAATCTTCGTCAAGCATTTACAGTGGTAGAATTGATATTTGTCATTGTGGTCATCGGTATATTAGCTGCTGTAGCACTGCCGCGATTTGGAGAGTCTGCTGACAATGCCTATCTTGCGAAAGCGCAGTCTGAAGTGGCGACGATCAGAGCAGCGTTGGCTACCGAACGCCAAAAGCGTGTCCTGAGAAGCGATTTTACTGATATTACAGACTTGGCACTCAAAGATGACGGCACTGCATCGGCAGGGAATGCGTTTGACCATTTTTCTGCTGATGGGGATGGAAATAATGCAGCTGTTTTTCAATACCCTATTCCTGAATGTTCCTCTGCTACAGCACGAGCATGCTGGGATCGTGTGAATGCTACCCACTATGAGTTTAGGTTTTTGAATGCGAGTGACGGTGTTGACGGGAAAGCAAAATTTATTTTACAAAACAACCGGTTTGATTGTGACGGTGATGACGCAGACTGTCAGAGAATAACGCTCTAGCTTGTACTACTATCACGTTTCCCTCCTCGGGTCAAGCGCCCCTGGCTTGACCTATCGCTGTTCACATCAAATCAGTGCTGGATCCATTGTTACTGTCCCTTTACAGACAAGATCCAAAGAGGCGGTTGTTGTCAAAGAGGTCGACAGACCCGCTTTTGAAACGGCAGCGATAGAGACCGTTTCCGAGAAATTTTACCCCCCTGCACAAATCGATATCGCAAAATTCATCTCCGAGTACTACTTCTCCACTTTTGGGGAGGCGATATCCCTTTTTGTTCCGCACCATCGTCATTCCGGGCTTGACCCGGAATCCACATTTGAGGATGAAAGTCTTTGTCATTCCGGACTCCGATCCGGAATCTCTTCGGGGGACGATAGGCTCCGGAAAGGAGTTCAGGATGACGAAGTTGCATTACCCAAGTTAACAGAGGCGCAGCAGCAGGCCTATGATCTGCTTTTAGAAAAAGAGCGTGCACTTCTCTTCGGGGTGACCGGCGCGGGGAAAACAGAGATCTTTATCACTCTGATGGCGAAGATGCTTGAGGAGGGGAAAAGCACGGTCTTCCTGATGCCGGAGATCTCGCTCACGCCCCAGATGGAGACGCGTCTGAAAAGGTATTTCGGAGAACGCGTGGCGATGTGGCACTCCAAGCTGACCAAAAAGAAAAAAGTGAGCATCCTGGAGGGTATTCACAACGGTGAGATACGCATCGTCGCGGGGGCACGCTCTTCACTCTTTGTACCGCTTCAGAATCTCGGGCTGATCATTGTGGATGAAGAGCATGATGACAGCTACAAGGCAATGACAAGACCGCGCTACCATGCACGGGATGTAGCCGTACTGATGGGACAGAAGCTCGGGGCCAAAGTACTGCTGGCCTCTGCGACACCGAGTATGACCTCCTATACGAAGTATGATGTGGTGAAGCTGGATCAACCTTTTATCCGGACAACGAAACGTTACAGCTTTATCTCCGGTGATACGATCAACAGACCGATCTTGAGGGCACTCAGTGAAAACCACCGGAAGGGTGGGCAGTCTCTGCTTTTTCTGCCGACACGGGGAAACTTCAAGTACCTCTACTGCGAAAAGTGCGGGAAGACGCACCTCTGTCCCTACTGCTCTGTAGGTATGGCGCTGCACCGTAACCATAGGCACCTGAAGTGTCACTACTGCAACTATACCGAAGCGATCCGTGATACCTGCAGCTACTGCGGGCATAGCCCGCTGAGAAGCGAGCGTATGGGTACGCAGGAGGCCGTAGAGGTGATCGAAGCGGCGATAGAGGGGATCAGGATAGAGAAGTTCGATAAAGACAGCATTACCACGGCAAATAAACTGAAAAAGGCGCTGCAGCGCTTTGAGAAAGGAGAGAGTGACCTGCTTTTGGGTACACAGATGCTCTCCAAGGGGCATGACTATGCCGATATCACCCTCTCGGTGATTATGGGGCTGGACCATATCCTGGGGCTGGCTGACTACCGCGCCAGGGAACGTGCGATGAGCCTTTTCTTCCAGATCGCCGGGCGGAGCGGACGCGCCAAAGCCGCCGAGGTGATCGTGCAGACAGGGGATCCGGAGTTTTTCAAGAGCTTTCTGGGGGACTATGAGTCGTTTATCAAAGAGGAGCTCTCCTTCCTGGAGATGATGGAGTATCCCCCCTATGCTTCGCTGGCTCGTATACTGATCGCACACAAAGATGAAAGCAAGGCATCCAAGATCACACTTGATACGGTTGCCAGACTCAAATCCTTTGAAGGGGTCGAGATCGTGGGACACGGCAAAGCACCGGTCGAAAAGATCGCCAACAAATATAGATTTAATATCCTGCTCAGAGCAAAGAGCAGGGTACCTTTGCTCAAAGCCCTCCATGCCGTAGATTGCAGAGAGATAGAGATCGATATGGACCCGGTCGAATTTAGTTAGGAGATAGGAACTAGGAGTGAGGAGTGTTGGTATGCTTTTCT
>JBEWPZ010000042.1:0-5817 GCA_047689535.1 Candidatus Sulfurovum kebritense
TGGTATCTTCATAATCATAAAGCATTTGATGTGAGACTTAAAACTTTCATTGAACAGGTTCTAAATAAAAATATTACTTGAAGTAGGTAGCAACTGTTGTGACCACCTTCATTTTACCTATTGATGACTTTTATATTTTTTAGGAATCTTAAGTGTTTTCAATACATCTAGAAGTTGTTTATAAACTCTTAATATCTCCTTTTTTATTTTATGGGGTTTTACGTTATGTTTTTTTGATGAAATTTTTATTTCTTTTCTATCTTCCTCTATATTGCTCTGTTGGCATAAAACCGGATCGAGTCTGACAACTCTAGGAGAGATGGCGTAGACATTAAGATATTTTTCATCACCTGTATAGTGATCTATAGGCTCTGTGAGCTTTGAAGTATGTTCAATGAGTTTTTTTGCTCCTGAAAGGTTAAGTAAGTAACCATGAGCACCGATGCCTCTTCTGATTAATCTGACAAGTTGATGTTTTCGGGTAATTTTTACTCTGGGTCTTAAATAGGATCTAATATTGTTTTTATCGCTGTTTCCTTTGTAATATCCAAGTAAAACCATTTCCCAGTCTCTTGGAAACATATCTACATGATCCAATACGGATACGAAACCTTCTTTAATATCAATATCATCTTCAAATACTACCGCTTGTGCAATATTCTCTTCTATCATTTTGCGATAAATAGAGATGTGACTTAAAGCACAGCCTATTTCACTGGTTGTGAGTTGACGTTGATCAAAACGTTCCGGAGCCTTTTTGTCATATACTGTTGAGATCGTATCTTCATCTAACTCTTTCCCGTATACTGCTTCAGTGAAAGTGCATTGTAAGTGATGCCTCTTACATAGATGTTCCATGTGTTGTTTTTTGGTTTTGTCTTTCTTTAAATTGATAATAAAGATCGGTATATCTTTTAATGACATAGGTTTCTCCTGAATAAAGGGGGTTTAGATTGTCTTCCTTTTCTCTACAGTGTAGTCTACAAGTAATTGATCAAACTGGAAGAGATGGAATTAATTTTTTTAATTTTTCGTTTTTTTCAAGCTTTATTTTCTTCATATAAATCCTGATCATAGGTCTTCCAACGCTTATGTACCCAGAACCACTCATCAGGTTTTTCTTCGATCACTTTTTGGGTAATATCCGCCTGAGCTTGTGTCATCAAACGTATATCCTCATCTTTATCTTCTGTTTTAATGATCGGCAGCGGTTCATAGAATGTGACAGTATAATTTTGATAGTCATCCGTACTGATGAAGGCGGGGATGACCGTAGCACCTAGTGTGCGGGAAAGAATGGAAGCTGCAGGGGAGTGCCCTGCACTTTTCTCAAAGAAGTCAACTTTGATACCACCCTGTTTCTCTCCCAGGCTCTGGTCCAGCAGCAGTCCTACTGCTTTGCCATTTTTCAATGCCTTGATCATCCCTTTCATGGCACCTTTTCTATACTGCATTTCTACACCAAACTGTTCGCGGTTATTTTTGAGAACTTGATCCATGATTCTTGAATCAAGTTTTCGTCCAACAGCAACGAGGGTAATATCGAATTTTGCAGCAATAGCAGGTGCGAGCAGCTCCCAGTTACTGTAGTGTCCTGTCATAAAAATGATTTTTTGGTTATTTTCAATGGCCTGTTGTACAAATGCTTCATTTTTAAACGATACATTTTCTAACAGTTCTTGTGGTGTTTTCCCAAAACGCTTCATAAAACCTATAATGGTTTGAAGCATATTATAGAAAGTGTGTATACCGATTTTATCTTTTTGGGACTGAGTAAGGTTGCTTCCAAAAGCAAGTTCTAAATTAGTAAGGATTATCTGTTTATGTTTTTGATCAAAGCGGTATATAATCTTACTTAAGCCCAACAAAAGAAGGTCCATTAATTTTTTGGGCAGAAGTTTAGATAAGAGTGTAAAGAACTTATATAAAAAGAGGTAAACGTAATTTATCTTCCTCAAAAAATTTACTCCATGTTTTGATAAAAATAGTTCGTAGCCTCTACAAATCCATCTACAGAACCGCAGTCAAAACGTTGTCCTTTAAATTTGTAGGCAATGACTTTTCCGTTTTTTGCCTGTTCAAGCAGTGCATCGGTGATCTGTATCTCTCCGCCTTTACCCGGTTTGGTCTCTTTGAGGATATCAAAGATATCAGGGGTGAGGATATATCTTCCGATGATCGCCATATTGGTCGGGGCATCTTGGGGGTCAGGTTTCTCAACCATATCGGTCACCCGGTAGGTATCCTCTGTCTCATCTACCAGATGTCCGGCGATCACACCGTATTTGTCGGTCTGCTCCATCGGTACTTCCTCTATCGCAACGATAGAACACTGGTACTTCTCATACACCTCTATCATCTGGCTGAGTATACCTTGATCCGTGTTGGTACAAAGGTCATCTGCAAGTACTACGGCAAAAGGTTCATTACCGATCAGTGTCTCTCCCGTAAGGATCGCATGTCCCAAGCCTTTCATCTCGATCTGTCTGGTGTAGGAGAAGGTACATGTGGTGATCAGTTCACGGATTTCATTCAGGAGATGTTCCTTTGACCCTCCCTTGATCTGGTGTTCCAGTTCATAAGAGATATCAAAATGGTCCTCAATGGCACGTTTCCCTCTTCCTGTGACAATAGCCATGGTATGAATACCGGCTTCTACCGCCTCCTCTACACCATACTGTATCAATGGTTTGGTAAGCACAGGAAGCATCTCTTTCGGGGTTGCTTTGGTTGCAGGTAAAAAACGTGTTCCGTATCCTGCTGCCGGGAATAGACATTTGTTGATCATCGTTTGCTCTTCCTTTATCAATAATGGGTAAAATTATAGCGGAAGCATCATTAGCGTTGGGTATTTTTCAGTTTCTTTTTAAGGATCACTTTTCCGTTTTCAACACCGGGTTGGTCATAGGCATTGACATCCATCAGTTCTGCTACAAGTGAAGTAAGGAGTTCATAGTAATAGATCAGAGAGCCGATCGTATAGGCATCTACCTTGGGAAGGGTAATACTGTCAATCGGTATATCCCCCTCTTGATCCAAAGACTCTATGACAGAGTCACACTGCATATTGATCAGTGTACCAAAGGAGATCGAATTGAGAATGTCCAGAGACTCCAGGTGAGGGAGCGAGATATCGGGTATGGTCATTCCCTCTTCAAAGTTTTCGATCTTGATAAAGGTAATGGACTTGTCCCTGGTTCCGTCGGTCAGAAGCTGCAGAAAGGAGTGCTGGTCTTTGGGACCGATCAGACCAATAGGGGTAAGCCCTACATGGAAGGCAGAGTGTCTCTGGTGTTTCCCCAGACTCTCCCCCCACAGCTGTACATACCATTCACAAAAGTATTTGAGTGACTCCGAGTAGGCAAAGATACAGTTGATGTTGTAGCGTGCATGGTTTTTGGCATAAAAGACCGCTTTTTTGAGAAGCGGTTCCTGCATATACCCCTGTTCAAAAAAGCTCTCCTTGACTCTTTTTGCTCCCACTAACAAAGCGGTGATATCGATACCGCATAATACTAAAGGCAATAATCCAACCGGTGAGAGTACGGAGAAGCGCCCACCTACATTTTCAGGTACATAGAGTACGTTTGCTCGGATCTCGTGCGCATAGCTATCCAGCGGTGAGCCCTGATCGGTAATAAAGGTATAGGCAGAGGTGTCAGGATGTAGGGAGTAGATATATTTATAGATCGCAAATGTCTCTACCGTAGTCCCTGATTTGGAGATGACGATGAAGTGTGTCTTCTTCAGATCGATCTCTTGGAGGGTGGTGTTGATATCGATAGGGTCGGTACTTTCAAAAAGATAGAGTTTTCGCTTGAGGGTGTTGACCGGTCTGACAAACTCATAGATCGCTTTGGCTCCCAGTGAACTTCCGCCTATCCCGATGATGACGATACTCTCCACACTCTCCGGGATCTCTTCTGCATACTCAAGAAGAGGTGTGATATCCTGATCCGGGAGGCTGTAGTATCCTACCTTCTCCCGTTCCTGCTGTATCGCCCGGAGTGCATGTGCCTGTGCTTTGGGATGGTCGGATGCAAAGTAGAGTCTGTTTTTCATAAAGAGTCCTTTGCCTTTTGGATCAGTCTGTTCACTGCTCTCTCATAGGCTTTTGCCAAGGCTTCGTCTGTGGATTCAAACCGAGTGACCAGCAGAGGGGTTGTGTTGCTGGCTCTTACCAATCCCCATCCGTGCTCGAAGTTGATCCTCACACCGTCGACATCAATGATATTTTTCATAGCAGGGAAATCCTCGGGAGGATTTTTGAGCAGTTCTTTGACCTTGTCGATGATAAGGAACTTCTCCTCTTCGGTCGTCTCGACTTTGATCTCTTCGGTGGAGTAGACGGCAGGAAGTGCATCGATTTCTCTGTCCAGATCTACCCCCTCTTTGATCAGTTCAAGCATTCTCAGTGTCGCATAGATGGCATCATCGTATCCGAAGTAACGGTGTTTGAAGAAGATATGTCCGCTCACCTCGCAGGCCAGATCTGCACCGGTCTCTTTCATCTTTACTTTAAGGTTGGAGTGACCGGTCTTGTACATGATCGCTGTGGCACCGCGACGTTCCAGTTCATCATACATCACCTGAGAACATTTGACTTCGCCGATTACTGTGGGGTTTTCCATCTGCATCGCAAAAAGCAGTGCCATATGGTCCCCTTTGATATTGTGCTTATGCGTAAGCACGGCGATACGGTCAGCATCCCCGTCATAGGCAAAGGCGATATCACCCTCTTTTTCAAGTGCCTTTTTGACATCACCGAGGTTCTTCTCCACAGAAGGATCGGGGTGGTGGTTTGGGAAACTGCCGTCAGGTTCACAGTACAGACCGGTATAGTCCAATTCAAGTGCATCAAAAATATCATTGATCACGGTCCCCGCAACTCCGTTCCCGCAATCGATTACGATCTTTTTATCGAGGCCTTTGAGATGGCCAAACTCTTTGATCATATAGTTGATATAGGGGGTTTTGACATCGATCTCTGTACGGTCGGTATGATCTTCTATGTTTTGACTCTGATGCTGGATGATCTCTTCACCCAGGGCATAGATGTCCTCACCAAAGAAAGGTGCCCGGTCAATCGTGATCTTAAACCCGTTGTACTCACTGGGGTTGTGTGAACCGGTGATCATCACGGAAGCATCTGGGGATGCATCCAGTGAGGAGTGAGGAGTGAGGAGTGAGGAGTCTTCAGGTAAGAGTTCTGAAATAGGCTGATAGTTGCTGAAGTAGTTGACCGGTGTGGCTACCATCCCCATATCGAGGACCTTGCAACCTGCTGCATTGAGCCCCGAGGTAAGATAGTCCCGAAGAATAGGGGAGTGTGAACGTGCATCGTATCCGATCGCTACCACTTTATCCCCTTTGACCCTCCGGCCAAGGTAGAACCCTATCAGTTTGACACTCTGTTCGTTGAGCTCCTCTTCAAAAATACCTCTGATATCATACTCTCTAAAGATCGATTTGTTGATCATGCTTCTCCTCCATATCCGTTAGGGTTTTGTGATTGCCATTTCCAGGTATCTTTGCACATCGCATCGATATCCCTGGTCGCTTTCCAGCCTAAGATCTCTTTGGCATAACTCGGGTCGGCAAAACATTTGGCAATATCACCGCTCCGTCTTGGTGCGATGCGGTAGGGTACCTTCTGTCCCGATGCTTTTTCAAATGCCTTGACCATATCGAGTACCGAGTATCCCTGCCCTGTACCAAGGTTCACTGCCAGAACATCATCGGTCGTATCGATCTTCTCCAATGCTTTAAGGTGTCCGTGTGCCAGGTCCACTACATGGATATAGTCCCTCACCCCCG
>JBEWPZ010000042.1:5917-18803 GCA_047689535.1 Candidatus Sulfurovum kebritense
GCTTTAAGGTGTCCGTGTGCCAGGTCCACTACATGGATATAGTCCCTCACCCCCGTACCGTCATGGGTATCGTAATCATCTCCGAAGACAGAGAGGTACTTCCTTTTACCTACCGCTACCTGGGAGATAAAAGGCATCAGGTTGTTGGGAATACCATTGGGATCTTCTCCGATCAGGCCTGACTCATGTGCACCCACCGGGTTGAAGTACCTGAGCAGTATCACCTTCCACTCTTGATCAGAGGTGTAAAGGTCACGCAAGATCTCTTCGATAAAGAGTTTACTGCGACCATAGGGATTGGTTGCCTGAAGCGGAAAATCTTCTCTGATCGGGGTCGTATGAGGGTCACCGTAGACGGTGGCTGAAGAACTGAAGACGATCGATCTGCATCCGTGGGATGCCATC
This sequence comes from Candidatus Sulfurovum kebritense, assembly GCA_047689535.1. Taxonomy (GTDB): domain Bacteria; phylum Campylobacterota; class Campylobacteria; order Campylobacterales; family Sulfurovaceae; genus Sulfurovum; species Sulfurovum kebritense. Next base: position 6,323 of record JBEWPZ010000042.1, read on the forward strand.
ACTTCACACAGCACAGTTGTTCCATGTACATTGTTGTCATAGTATTTCAGGGGGTGTTCGACAGACTCTCCCACTGCTTTGAGCCCGGCAAAATGAATGACCGAATCAATCGGGTAGCGGTTAAAAACATGCTCGAGATCCTCTTGATACCGTATATCCCCCTGGATAAAGGGCACCTCTTTGCCTGTGATCTTCTCTATGCGTGCAATGCTCTCATTGGAGGCATTGGAGAGATTATCGAAAATCACAATCTCATAACCTGCCTCAATAAGCTCTACACAGGTATGAGACCCGATATATCCTGCACCACCAGTTACCAAAATTGCCATATTTTCCCTCTTTCCCCTATATTTTAATCTTAAAAACTCAGTTTCAACCCGCCATAAAAGCTGTCATTGAACGTATGGTCAAATGCTTTATAGTCGGTATCAATATTTCTATAGCCGGCAAAGATATGGATATTGGAAACCACTTCCATATCGAGCTGCGTACGAAACTCCGAGTATGTTTCTGCGTCATTGAAGCTAAGCACTTCCGGTGCATAGGCAAAACTCATCTCCACTGTTGTTGTAGGAACTGCGTCAGTGAGCGGGAGGATATACGAACCTCTGACAAGCAGCGGAACTGCCGCAAACTCATCTGCAAAGACTGTTTTGATCCCCAAACCTACAGTCAGTCCATAGATCCCCTGGAGCTGATTTTCTCCGGAGAGGCCGATGCCAAAGAGGTTGTCACCGTCTGCATGCAGATAGTTTGTATCGAGAGTGTAGGTTGTACCGTCTGCATATCCAATGATATCATTGAAGTTAAGCGATGCCTGCAGCTCCACATCCTCATTGTTGATATTCAGAGAGACAGCGTTTTGCGCTGTCAATAATCCTGTCATTAGAAATGTACTGAGTACGATTTTTTTTAGATGCATAAAGACTCCTTTAATAGTGATGCGTATATTACCATACCTTGGATTAGCGGACTCAATCAATCCGGCGGTCTATAGGCTTTTTCTTCTTCTTTTTTTTTCTTTTCTTGACGCTTCTTCTTTTTCTCTTCCATCATCACCGCATCTCTCAGTGCATCCTCTCCGTCAAAACGTGCACTGTCGATAAATTTGGATTGGTCATCAAACTGCCCGGTTTTGATCCCCCATAAGAGTGCGATAAGCCCTAAAGCTCCCAACAATGTAGAGACACCAATCATCAATATCACAATATTCTCTGACACTTACTTATCCTTTCTGAATTTCAACGTTTTAATACGCATAGAGTTCCCTACCACGACCAGTGAGCTCAAACTCATTGAGAGTGCAGCAACCAGCGGGTTGACAAAGCCTGCCACCGCCAGCGGTACCGCTATGAGATTATAGAGTAGTGAGAATCCCAGGTTCTCTTTGACTGCCTGGAAAGTACGCTTGGAGAGCCTGTAGGATTCATAGAGGCTCTCAGGGCTCTCATCCAGTAACACCACATCACTCACCGAAATGGCTACATCGGCCCCATTCCCCATGGCTATGGCGATATCGGATGAGGCGAGCGCGATCGTATCATTGATCCCGTCCCCGGCCATTACAACGATCTCCCCCTCTTCATGGAAGCTGTCGATCTTTTTGGCTTTCTCATCAGGTAGCAGTTTGGCGTAAAATTCGGTGATGCCTACCGCATCGGCCACCCTTTTGGCACTCTGTTCATTATCTCCTGTGAGCATGACCACTCTGATCCCCATCTCCCGGATCATTCCTATAGCCTCTGCGGCACCTTCCCTGATGGTATCACTGAGCTCGTAGCGCGCCACAAGTTTCTTATCGATCGCAAAATAGAAGAGGGTATACTCGCTCTGCTCATCTACCTCAATGCCTGCAGTCTGCATAAAGGAAGCATTCCCACCGATAAGTTTCTGCCCTTGACAGCTCGCCTCAACACCCTTTGCCTGTATGGTTTTTACCTCTTCCAGCGGATAGCTTTCAAGTTTCTCTTTTTGCGATTCCAGATGGGTCGCTATCCCTTTGGAGACAGGGTGGTTTGAGGTATTGACAAGAGAGTAGAGCAGGTTGTGATCGAACGCTTCAAGTATCTTCTCTTTCTGTACCGAAGGTTTACCTTCTGTGATGGTACCGGTTTTATCCAGTGCAAGCAGTCTGCTTTTTGCCATTGTCTCAAGGAAAGTAGCCTCTTTGAAGAGTATATTCCTTTTGGCGGACATCGAGATCCCTACAAGCGATGCCATCGGTGTTGCAAGTCCGAGCGCACAGGGACAGGCAATGACGATCACCGAGATCCCGATGATCAGCGCAGTTTCAAAGATACCCGTGTAGTAGAACCACCCTGCAAAAGTAAGCAGTGCAATGATCAGGATCACGCTGGAGAAGTATCCGGAGACCGTATTGGCAAGCTGTTCGATGCGCGGTTTTTTGGTGATAGACTCCTCCAGCAGATTAACGATGGAGGTAAGCAGAGAGCTAGATGCGTCCTTTTGGGCCTCATAGTGCAGGGTAGAGTCCAGACAGATCGAACCGCTGAGGATCTCGTCTCCCTGTTCTTTATACACCGGTTCACTCTCTCCTGTCAGTGAACTCTCATCAAACGAAGCAGCCCCCTGGGTAACGGTACCGTCGATAACGACCTTCTCCCCGGGTTTGAGCTCTATGGTATCCCCTATCATGATGTTTTCGACACTGACCAGTGACTTCACCCCATCTTTGACAGTGGTCACTTCGGTAGGGGTACTTCCTATAATATGATCAAGCGTATCCACCGCATGCTTTTTACTCAGTACTTCAAGATATTTTCCGACCAGTACAAAGGTGATGATCATGGTAACAGAGTCAAAGTAGACCTCACCATGCTGTGTGACCATGGCATAGATGGAGTAGATATAGGCTGAGAGTGCCCCGGAGGCAACGAGGGTATCCATATTGACCGTTCTGTTCTTATAGCCGTAGTAGGCACCTCTGAAAAATATCCATCCGGAGTAGAAAAGTACCGGAGTAGCCAGAATGAACTCGGCGACATTGAGAATATCTTTAAAGGATTGCTGTATCCCTCCGAAGTACCCCGCATAGTGTGCTACCGCCAGCCACATGATATTCATGGAACCAAAGACGGCTACGAGGATACGCATATAGTAGCTTTTGCGTGTTTTGACCGCACGCTCCTCCTGGAGTTTGGGATCATAAGGGTAGGCATTGTATCCGATAGCACGTATCGTCTCGATGATCTTGGAGAGTTTCACCTCTTCTGGGTCCCAGACAACCTTGGCTTTGTTATTGGTATAGTTGATAACGGCTTCCATCACCCCTTCAAGGTTGTGCAATACCTTTTCGTTCAGCCATACGCAGGCAGAGCAGTGTATCCCCTCGATGATCAGGTTGATCTCATGCAGCCCGTCATCATGTACCTTGACATAACGTTTTTCAAAGCCTTCCAGATCGAATTTTTCCAGGTCTCCTTCCTGTTCTGAAGGAGGTTGGAGTGTCGTGTCTCCCAGTTTATCGTAAAAACTGTCGAGGCCTTCATCTTCAAGCAGATGGTAGACACCCTGGCACCCTTTACAGCAGAAATAGAGTGTCTGACCATCATGCTCTTCCGTGATCATCACACTCTCATCAAACGTCAGGTTACAGTGGGTACAGGTACAGTCTGCCAAGTCAAATCCTCTGGTAAGTTTACATGAATTTTATCCAAATAAGAGTAAAATCCCACATGGAAACAGTTTTTTTACTTACTTTTATTCTGTTCGGAGCGGAGCTTTTTGAAGCGTATATCCAGAGAGCACCTACGCTATTGGGCGTTTTGGAGCGGCTTAATGTTTATTATCAAAAGTCCATTTTTCTTTTCTTTGCAGTACATCCGGGATTTTATTTTGTACTCTTTGTTGTTATAACAACGCATATACTCAATTTCAGCATGATCTTTTTAGTGGCGATGAAGGTGTTTGATATCTTCTATAAACTGGAGCTTCTTAAAAAGGTTTTTAAAGAGCGTGTGGTTTCAAAAGAGCTGGCAGAAGTGCTGATGTGGCAGATCCCTTCATGGTATTTTTTCCTGGGGCCGGTCCTCTATCCGCTGCTGTTACTCTATGCCTTAACTTAAATTTTAGTTTAAAAGGTTTATAATACGTCATCTACATAAGGTTTAGATAACTATTAACCATACACAAATCTTCTAAGAATAATTTCCAAAACACTCAAGAGGACACATGAGCGACAATCAAAAATCTTCTGGCAATGCCAATGCCAAAACATCAAAAAGCAAAAAAAGCGGCAATAGAACACATGTACCTGTAAAAGGGCATAAAGTAGAGGATCTCCAAAAGCTACCACTATCAGAGCTTGTAGAGATCGCAAAAGAGGTCAAAGTTGAAAACCCTAACGAGTTTCAAAGAAAAGACCTGATCTTTGAGATCCTTAAATCACAGGTAAGCCAGGGGGGATTCATCCTCTTTACCGGTATTCTTGAGATTCTCCCGGATGGATATGGATTCCTTCGTTCCGAAGAGGGCAACTTTGCAAACTCGAGTAACGATACCTATGTGAGCAGTACACAGATCAAGCGTTTTGCACTCAGAAACGGGGATATCGTGACGGGGCAGGTACGTGCACCGAAAGAGCAGGAGAAGTACAACGCACTGCTCAAGATCGAAGCGATCAACTACCTCGCACCTGAAAAGTCAAAACAGAGACCGCTCTTTGACAACCTTACACCGCTCTATGCCAGTGAACAACTGAAACTTGAGTACAACCCGATGAAGATGACCGGTAGGGTGCTCGATCTCTTTACCCCTATCGGAAAAGGGCAGAGAGCATTGATCGTAGCGCCTCCGCGTACAGGTAAAACAGAACTTCTCAAAGAGCTTGCACACGGTATCGCACATAACAGTCCCGATGCGACGCTGATGGTCCTTTTGGTGGACGAGAGACCTGAAGAGGTCACTGATATGCAGCGTTCTGTAAAAGGAGAGGTCTACAGTTCAACATTCGACCTTCCTGCACAAAACCATGTGAGAACTGCCGAGATGGTGATCGAAAAAGCCAAAAGACGTGTGGAGATGGGGAAAGATGTGATCATCCTTCTGGACTCTATCACTAGACTTGCACGTGCCTACAACACCGTGACTCCAAGTTCAGGAAAAGTCCTTTCCGGTGGTGTCGATGCCAATGCACTGCATAAACCGAAACGTTTCTTCGGTGCGGCAAGAAATATCGAAGAGGGCGGTTCACTGACGATCATTGCCACGGCACTGATCGAGACAGGAAGCCGTATGGATGAGGTGATCTTCGAAGAGTTCAAAGGTACGGGTAACTCAGAAGTAGTACTCAGCCGTCATGTCTCAGAACGCCGTATCTACCCTGCGATCGATGTGACCAAGTCCGGTACACGTAAAGAGGAGCTGCTTGTGACGCCTGAAACGCTCCAGAAGGTTTGGGTACTGAGAACTGCAATGCAGAATATGGAAGAGGTAGAAGGGCTGAAGTTCCTCTTCTCCAAAATGCTCAAGACCAAGTCTAATGAAGAGTTCCTTTCAATGATGAACGAGGGAGCGTAATTTTATGAGCCTTGGCTCATAAAAAGTGAATAGTGAGGAGTGAGGAGTGAGGAGTTCTGGTATGCTTTTCTTGCGAAAAGCTTTGATTGAAAAGATTGAAATAGAAGTTTTACAGTGTAAAACATACAGAGATTTTTCACTATCCACTAGACACTATGCATTTTTTCAAAAGGAGACCTTTTGAAGATAGGTGTATTTGATTCGGGGGCCGGTGGCCTGAGTGTCGTCAAGTCCCTGTTGGACCATAAACTTTTTGAAGAGATCATCTACTATGGTGACACAGCACGTGTCCCTTACGGGCCAAAAGATGCCAATACGGTGATCCGTTACTCCCTTGAAGCCCTTGAATTTTTTAATAATTTTGATATTGATCTGCTTATTACGGCGTGTAACACAGTCAGTGCGCATGCGATTACTGAGATGCAGAGCAAAGCTTCCTATCCTGTCGTAGGTGTGATTGAACCGGGTATCAAGGCACTGGAAAACAGTCTTACCGATAAAGATGCGCCGATACTGATCATCGGTACACGTGCAACGATCTCTTCCAGACGTTATCAGGATGCATTGGAACAGTTTGGCTATCAAAACCTTACGGCACTGCAGACAGGACTCTTTGTCCCCATGGTAGAAGAGGGTATCTTTGATGGGCCTCTGTTGTATGAGACAATGGAACACTACTTTAAAGAGATAGAAAGACCGGAAGCGATCATTCTCGGGTGTACGCACTTTCCTTTGATCTCAAAAGCGATCAGGGCATATTTTGATGAGAAGCCCACACTGATCCATTCAGGAGAAGCGATCGTTGAGTACCTTGAAGAGAGACACGGTATCAAAGAAAATGTGAAAGAGACAAAACTCAGTATCTATGCCTCGGATAATGTGGAAGGTTTACGTGCCATAGCCAATAGATGGCTCAATGACGAATAATCAAATTAATTAATATATTTTATTACTAAATATAAATTATCATCTTCTTGATTAATTATAAAATATAATGAATGATATGTTAAAATTATCATCTTTGATTATAAAGTATAGAAGAGTGAAAATGGTCAGTTTTGAAACTTGATAAACCTAGTCATCTGTTTATTATCCAGTACTATAAAGCATGAGCTATTCGATTACGTTCAACTCTATCCCTATAATCAAAATCATAAATGAAAAATTCAGGAGTTATATATGAAGTTAAGCTTCCTTGTCCCGGCTTTAGTTGCTTCAAGTCTGTTACAGGCTAATGAGGTACAGATTACGAAGGATCTACCATTTGTAGAGATAGAGGCAAATGGAAAAACCTATAAAATTGAACGGGAACAGAAACCCGATAGTTATCTTACCAATACCTTTGCATTGACCTCAAGACCCTCTCCACCGTTTTTCATAGAACCTTTTAAGGTCAGTGATAAAGTAGAGACATATGGAGAGTTGGAGGTACTGGACTTTCTGGAGAATAAAAAAGGTCTCTTTATCGATGCCAGATTGAAAAACTGGTATCAAAAGAGTGCCATTCCAGGTGCGGTAAATATCCCGTTTAAACTCTTTTTGACCAATACCCCTCAGAGAGATAAAGTCCTTACAGACCTTGGTGGCGTAAAAAAAGGGGCAGGTGTGTGGGACTTTTCCAATGCTCAAACGATCTTACTCTATTGTAACGGTGCATGGTGTGGACAGTCTCCTACTGCCATCAATGCTCTTTCAGAGATAGGATATCCCGAAGAGAAGATGAAATACTATAGAGGCGGTATGCAAGCATGGCAGCTTTTGGGCTTTACTACGATCGTACCTGCAGAGGAGGCAAAATAATGAAAATCAAGTTACTATTAACCGCATTGACGTTGGTAAGCACACTTTATGGAGGACAGTATGATAAGGTAAAGATCACACCGGATATGTCGTATGTGTATATCTACCATAAAGGGAAAGCAGTAAAAGTGCATCGTATACAGGATACGAAGCATAAGTTGACCGGAGAGTATGCTAAAACCTATAGACCTGGAACCTACATTCAGCCGATCAATCTCAAAAACGGTGTGCACACTATCGGAGAGGTAGAAGTACTGAAGTTTATGAAAGAGAAAGTCAATAAGAAAAAAGGTGTATTGATCGATGTACGAGATAGGGAACACTATAAAAAAGAGTCTATTCCTTCAGCCGTCAATATCCCTGCAAAAATAAGACAAAATGACATCGCTATCAATAAGATATTAAAATCTTTAGGGATGAAGCAGCGCAGTGACGGTTCATGGAATGCTGACAGGGCAATGGAGCTAGTGATCTATTGTGACGGACTCTGGTGTAAAAAGTCTACGGAGATGATAGAGACTCTGCTAAAAAGAGGGTATCCATCAGAGAAGATATCCTACTATCGCGGTGGCTTCCAGATGTGGAAGATATTAGGTTTTACAACAGTAAGAAACTAAAAGGGTGATGATGAAAAATCTATTAGATAATATGGCTGTTGGACTTGTGGTACTTCTCTCTTTGGGAGTGATAGGGTTAGTTGTACAGTATAACATCATCTCAGATGATGGAGATACAACAACGTATGATGAGGAGGTATTACAGTCTCTACAGAGTGAAAGCACAAAACCAGAAAATAAATCAAGTTATCTGGATTCTTTGGAAGGGTATGAAGATGTTGATGTAAAAGTTGACCCTCGTACGGAGGAATCAGGTGTCAATATCGCTGTTGTAAAGGTTGAAACCAATAAAGAAGGTATAGCGGAGAGTATCGGTACTGCTGTGGAGAATGTGGAGAAAAAAGAGAACTATCTCTCTACTCTGGAAGGGTATGAAGAGCGTGATGTCAACGTAGATTCGGATAATGAGACTTCTGAACTTAATATAGTGAATGAAGAGGATGGAAAAGATGCTCAAAATGTGGTTGAGCCTATTCAGGAAGGGCAACCAAATGTAGACCCTTTAAGTGATATCGTCAGTGATATTGACTCGATCGTTGATGCGTCTGAGTAGCAGAAGTAGGACCTAGAGTCCTATGGCTGCTTTCACTTTTTCCATTTTAGCTGAAGCGATGGCTGAAGCTTTCTTTGCTCCCTGGCCCAGGATATCGTGTACTTCATCGATATGGTTGAGGTAGTACTCCCTTTTTTCTCTGGCTTCAGCAAGCTCTTCCCAGATCAATTCTTTAAGATACTTTTTGAAATGTCCGTATCCCTCTTTACCGCTCTTGTAACGTGCTTGAAGTTCAAGTTTCTCTTCCTCATTCAAGAAAAGAGAAGCCAGGGCATAGATATTGTCCCCCTCATACTCAAGCGGTTCGCCCAGCGGGGTAGATGATGAGACGATCTTGTTGCATCTTTTTTGAAGCGGTTTTTCATCCATAAAGAGATCAATGGCATTATCATAACTCTTACTCATCTTTTGTCCGTCGATTCCGGGGATCGTTGCAACCTCTTCTTGAACAAGGTGTTCAGGGAGTATAAAGAGCTCACCGTATTCGTTGTTGAATTTGGTTGCGATATCACGCGTCATCTCGACATGCTGGATCTGGTCTTTCCCGACAGGTACTTTCTCTGTATCCAGGATCAAAATATCGGCAGCCATCAGGACGGGGTAGCTGAAGAGTGCATGGCTTGCCGGGATACCCTTGGCCACCTTGTCTTTGTAGGAGTGCGCACGTTCAAGCAGACCCATCGGTGTGAACTTGGAAAGTATCCAATAGAGCTCTAACACTTCCGGCATATGGCTCTGGACCCAGAACGTTGTTTTATTCGGATCGATGCCTACGGAGAGGTAGTCGATTGCTGCATCGATGGTATACTGTCTAAGTGTTTCGGCATCCTTGGAGGAGGTCAAAGAGTGGTAGTTGGCGATAAAGGTAAAGAGCTCATGCTCCTCTTGTAGTTCTACCATGGGTTTCATCGCTCCAAAATAGTTTCCCAGGTGAAGTTTTCCTGAAGCCTGGATTCCTGTAAGTACACGCATAACAATATCCTAAAATTTTTTTTGAGATTATAGCAGGTGAGCGCTTTAGGCTTTTCCTAGAAGGGGTTTTCTGTAAGAAGTGTTCTTATTTATCGTGAAGCGTAAGAGTAATGCATGCGCACTACTCTTACTCATCGATCGTCCGCTCACCGCGTTTACGCGCTTCAAGATCCAACGGTACACCCTCGAAGTCGAACTTACTTCTAAAATAGTTTGCCAGGTAGCGCCTGTAACTGAAGTGCAGGAAGTTGGGACGGTTCACGATAAGGGCGATCTTTGGCGGCTTGGTTTCATACTGCGTAGCAAACTTGATCTTGACGACCGCACCGTGATGTGAAGGGATGTGGTGGCGGTTGATCGCTTCTCTCAGTACATCGTTGAGCTTCGAGGTTGGGATACGCTGCTTGTAGCGCCCGTAGATCTCTACGATCTGGTCCAGGATCTTTTGTACCCGTTGCCCCGTTTTTGCAGAGACGGTGATGATCGGTGCATAATGGAGGAACTTGAGCTCATCACGGATATCGTCGATCGCCTCTTCATAACTCTTCTCTTCACGGATATCCCACTTGTTGATCACAATGAGTGATCCCAGTTTATACTTTTCGATCAGCCCGGCGATTCTCTCATCCAGTTCAGTGACACCTACCGTTGCATCGATCAATAGCAGTGCAATATCTGCTTTTTCAAGCATCTCTTCGGTACGGCCGAGTGCATACTTCTCGATACCGACGATCTTACCCCGTCTTCTGATCCCTGCGGTATCGACAAAGGTAATTTGATGCTCATTGTGTTCGATAGACTCATCCACCGGGTCGATCGTCGTTCCGGCGACATCGGAAACAACGGTACGCTCTTCACCCACCAATGCATTGAGCAGGGAGCTTTTACCCGTATTGACACGACCGATAAGTGCGACCTTGATCTCTTTGTCCTCTTCTTCCTCTTCCTGGTCAAAGTGGATCTCTTCTAGGATATCGGCAAAAGGGTCCATCTCTTCTTCCAGTTCAAGCCCGCCTTCTTCTTCCTCTTCCTGCGGTGGGATATACTCTTCAAGCCAGGCATAGAAGTCATTGAAATAGCGGTTATGGCTCACAGAGAGCGGGAACGTACGTTCCGCACCGAACTCCAGAAACTCCCAGTAACGCTCCTCCTCTTTATCATTGTCAATTTTATTGACTACGAGGGCAAGTGGTTTACCCAGCTCCTGAAGCTTGTAAAAGAGTTCTCTGTCCTCCTCTTCAGGAAGTGATTTCCCGTTTACCATATAGATAATGATATCTGCCTCTCTGGCAGCTTGCAGGGCATGTTCTGCCACTTTACTGAAGAGTTCGGAAGAGTAGTCGATCCCTCCTGTATCAAGGATCTCAAAATCCCGGTTTCCGGAGATCGTCACGATACGTTTTTTTACGTCCCTTGTGGTTCCAGACATATCAGAGGTGATCGCATCACGTTGTCTGGCAAGGCGGTTGAAGAGTGAGCTTTTACCTACATTTGGGCGTCCTATGATGGCTACTTTTTTAAGGTCTGACATAAATATTCTTTCTTTCTACAAGTTCTCGTTCTATCTCTCCTGAGGCGGAATGCATGTATACTATATGGAGACCATGATCTTGTTACCAGATTTGGTGTCAAATATGCATTCCCAACAAGGACGTCGGGAACGAGAGGTATTGGGATTTAATTTTTGTGATTATAACATATTATTGGTTTCAGGCATACTCTCTAGATAAATAGATTGAGAAGGGAAGGCAAAACTTGATCCGTGTTTCTCAACGATTTTCATGATCTTCAAGTTTACATCTTCTCTTATCTGCAGATACTCTTCCCAGTTTGCCGTGTCAGCAAAGGTGTAGACAAAAATATTGAGGGATGAGTCGCCGAATGATTCGAAATTGACAAGCAGCGTATCGTTGTGTGAAATTCCCTCGTGTGTCTGCAGCATATGCTTGATATCTTCAACGATATTGGTGATCTGTTCGGTTGTCGTAGCATAGGTCAGACCGACATGCATCTTGATACGTCTGATACCTCTTCGTGAAAAGTTCTCTATCGGGTTGTTGGCGATCACATGGTTGGGTACGGTGATAATGGATTTGCCAAATGAGCGTATCTTGGTCGTACGCATACCGATATCCTCGACCACCCCTTCGACATTGTTGACGATGATCCACTCTCCTATCCTGATGGTACGGTCAGCCAGCAGTGAGAATGAGCCGAAAAGATTGGCCACGGTGTCTTTTGCCGCCAGTGCAAAGGCCAAACCACCGATACCCAGAGATGCGACCAGCGCAGTCACATTGATCCCCCATACTTGAAGCATGGCCCCCAGACCTACCCCTGCGATCAAGATTTTGGTAAGTGCCAAAATAAAGTTTCCCATCTCTTTGGAGAGATCTTTGTTGAAGTTGCCTGTAATGTTGTAGACCAGGCCTCTCATTGCCTCTGTGATGGAGAGAATCGCCCAGAATACCGCATAGACCACCAGTGTCTCCAGGATACGTTTGATCGTCTCTGTCTCTTTGAAGATCAGCAGGAAAAAGAGGTGCAGACCGATAATAATGAAGATAAAGCCGAGCGGACCCTTCAGTGCAGAGATGATCCTGTCATCATAATAGGTGGAAGATCTCTTCGCCAGTTTCTGCAAAAAGACCATTACTACCGAGCTGAAAAATCTGCGTAAAAAGAGAAAAAAGCATAATACCAAAACTGCTGCGATGAGATTGGCGTAGGGTATCCCCCAAATGGTATTGGACAATACCGGAAATGCCTCATACACCGGTCCAAGCAACTTTTGTACTTCTGTAGGTACTCCCAGGTCAAGCCCGTCAATCACATTGAGTGCTATCGTGGTATTCTGTTCCATATTTTCGCTTACAGCCATGGTAAACTCCCTTTCTGATCTACTTTACGTTATTATATTAAAATAAAGTACTATCACCAACCCGGGTTGGTGATACAATAGGCAAAGGGAGAGTGTATTGTTTAGAAAGTATCTACTATT
>JBEWPZ010000008.1:0-60048 GCA_047689535.1 Candidatus Sulfurovum kebritense
GACTCCACATAAAACGGAAGGTTCCGTGCATCGATATGTTTTTGTGCAACCCCTTCCGCCAGGGGAGATCTGCAGATATTACCTAAACAGACAAAGAGGATTTTTTGATGATCTTTCACTGAAGTCTCTCCTTACTGTAGCGGATTTTAATCTTTTTTACTGAAACTCTCCTTGTAGGAAGTGTTCAAAGATCTTCGTGACCAGTGCGATACGTTCTGCAAAACTCTTTTTTGAAGCACGCTCTTTGACCGTATGGTCACCATCACCGAAGGGCCCCCATCCATCAAGGGTAGGGATCCCCTGCGAAGCGATGATATTGGCATCGCTGACGCCTCCGCGTTTTTCAGTAGGGATTTCCAGATGGCAGAGGGTGTTGATCTGTTCTATAAAGTGTTGCTGTTCCGGCGACGGCTGCATCACATCTCGCTGTATACCCCCAGAGAGTGTTGCCGTAGTCCCCGTAACCGTAGACTCCATGACGATGTGGTTGATCTCGGTAAGGACCCTGTCCTTCTCTTCTATACTGGTATAGCGCAGTTCAAAGGTAAGTTTGGCATACGGTGAGACGGTGTTGGCACCGATACCCCCTTCGATCTTCCCGACATTGACAGTTGTCTGTTTGACAATATCGGTCAGCGCTGTAAGCTTATGCAGTTTATGTGCCGCTTCCAGGTTCGCATCAGCACCCTCACTGTAGTGGTTTCCCGCATGGGATGCGATCCCTTCGATATCGATAAAGAAGGTTCCCACCCCTTTACGTCCGATCACCACTTCATCATTGCTCCCCGCAGCCTCAAAGACCATACAGTAGTCATATAGTTCTGCCAACTTGGCTGAAAGGTGTTTGCTGTCATCGCTGCCGGTCTCTTCATCGCTGACCAGCAAAAAATCGATATTGTGGATCTCACTGAATTTTTTATGGGCATTGCGAAGCGCCTGGAGTGCGACATAGTTGCCGCCTTTCATATCACATACGCCGGGCCCGTAGATCCACGCCTCATCTTCCCGGAATGTTTCAAAGGTACCAGGCGGGAAAACCGTATCAAGGTGTCCCAGGAGCAGAACTCTCTTTCCCTCTTTAGCAGGAGCGATGAAGTGCAGGTGATCTCCTATTTCTTCTCTTCTGTAACGGGTAAGGCTGTATCCTATTTCCTCCATCCATGCAGTAAATAGTTTACCGTTTCTGTCAACCCCTTCTTTATTTTTTGTCCAAGAGTTTATCTCTATGATCTGTTTGAGTTCATCAAAGTTTAGCGGGTGCACTGTGACTCCATTTTAAAGTAGTTATTTTCCGAAAATGTTGTACTGAAAAACGGTAATAAAACAGTTACATTACGGTAATCACTCTGTTACTTTTTTTCGGAAATTTTTTAGTCGGAAAGTGTAGAATTTGGCATACCAAAAAGGGAAAAAGATGGCTAGAAAAATCGGCATGTGGCTTTACAGTAACGGTGGCGGCGATGTGATACAAAAAAAGATCGTCAAGAAGCTCAAAGAGAGGGATATCAAAACAGTGACAGAGATCAATCTTCGGCATGCAATTGCAAAGAACGGTCATATACTTTTTGATGATCTCAAAGTAGATCAACTTGATCTTTTCTTCTCCTATAACGCAGGAGGGCAGACTCCCTATCAGGTGTTTTTGTACCAGGCACTCAACCGTGTGATGCCCATGATCAACTCCTATGAAGCCTTTGCCCTGACCGAGGATAAGTTTCAGACGGCATTTATGCTGAGACAACATGGTATTGCCACACCGAGCTTCAAACTCTGTCACAGTGATGATACCCATCAGCTGAAAAAGATCATTAAAAAGTGGAACAAAATGGTCTATAAACCAACGGACGGGTGGGGTGGTGTAGGATTGACCAAGATAGAGAATGAAGCAACACTGGATATGCTGCTGCCATTTCTGAATCAGATGCATCTGCGTTTCTTCTATGTGGAGAAGTTTATCAAATATGACAAGACCGATTTCCGTATCGATATCGTGGATGGAGCGTTTGTCGGATGTTACGGGCGCAAAGCGAGTAAAAGAGACTGGCGGACAAATGTGACCAGCGGCGGTTCGGTCTTTTTGCGTGAGCCCAACGATGAGGTGGTAAACCTTGCGATCAAGGCGGCAGAGGTATGCGGTGCCGATATTGCCGGTGTGGATATCATCTATGATCAGGAGAGAGAGGAATATGTAGTATTGGAGGTGAATGGCATTCCGGCTTTTGCGACACCGGAACAGGAGAAAATGGGACTGGGTTTCAATGATAAAAAGATCGATCTTCTTGTCGATATGATCGATCGAAAGACAGCAAAAAAGAATAAAAACTAGAAAAGGGAAGCGTATGACAAAAAAGAAGAACAGAGAGAAAAAACTGCCAAAACTCGGACTTCTCTATCTCGATCATGTATTGAGGTTCTTTGATCACTCGAACTTCAAGGGATGGCCGGACAGGATAGAGACGGTGGTCTACCACTGGAAAAACGACAGAGCGCATTTTATCAAAGAGGTGAAGCGTAAAAAGATCGATGTATTGATCGGTAATATTCCTGCAACTGCCTATGAGACCTTCAGGGAGATCGCCAGAGAACTGCCGCATGTAGAGTTTGTCCCTTCACTTGATACCCAGTTTTCCAACAAATCCAAGGAGAATGTGACACGGTTTGCATGGAAGTACGATATCCCGGTACCGAAGACCTATATCTTCTATGATAAGAAGAAGGCTACGGAGTTTATCGAAACAACCGACTATCCCAAGATCATCAAAAAGAGTTACGGACCCTCCAACTACGGAGGGTACTTTGTACACAAAGTGGACTCTAAAGAGGAGGCGAAAGCACTCTTTGACAAGAAGCGGTACTCTCCGCACTACTTCCAGGATTTTGTACCGATGGCAGCCGATGTTCGTGTGATGCTGATCGGACACAAGCCGGTATGTGCTTTTTGGAGAAGACCGCCGGAGGGTGAATGGCTGACCAATACAAGCCAAGGAGGTACAATGGACTATATGGATGTACCTAAAGAGCTGCTTGACCTTGCAGTGAAGGTCTCCAAGGCAGCCAATGCAGAGTACTGGGCCTGTGATGTGGCCGTGGGCGAGGATGGCAAGTACCGTATCCTTGAGTGTGCTACAGCGTTTGCGGCCTTCCCCTATATCCGTGACTGGATCGGACAGTATTTGATGTGTAAATTCTCTGAGGGGAGGTTCCCTCTGCCGAATATCCCGCTCTTTAACTGGGAGGAGCTTGGAAAAATGGATAGTTCCCTGCTTAGAACACTGCGCTATATTACCTTCGGCCGTTACAGACCGAGTTATGACGGTGCATTCTTTCTTGATGAAAAGATCAAACAGACTGAGGAGGGAGAAGTTTATCTGCATGAGCTGGATTCTCTCTACCCCATGCTTCCAACAGAAAAGAGAGACTACGAAGAGTGGCCGAGCGAAAAGTGGAACTTCCAGGAGAACTACGGTAAAGGTATCGAGCAGGTAGAGGTAAAACGCAATCCGGAATTACTCGAGGAGGCAGTTGCAGATGAATCTGAGGAATCAACGCCTGTGATTGCAAAAGAGGATATAGAAAAAGTGTTGACTTCAGTCAAAGGTATAGGAAAGAAAAAGTCTTCAAAGGTTTTGGATAGGTTTGATACGTATGAACTGGTTGAAATACTTGATCAAACTCCCAAAATGCTTAAAAAAGAGTTTAAATGGCTCAAGAAGAGGATGCTTCAAGAGCTGGAAGAGCTGTGGAGTCTATTTAAAAAAGAGCTCTAGAAGTCTCTACAACTCCATTTTATCACAGCGGGCAGCGTATAGAAGTTATATCATTTTAAACCAATCAAAGGCGGTATATGAAACGACAGTACAGATCCTATCAGGAGAGCCTGGATTATCTCTACAGTATGGAGAAGGCCTATTCCGATCTATTGCGTGTCATCACGATAGGTACAACCTATGAAGGCAGAGACATTGTGCTGGTGAAGATCAGCCAGGAGGTGGAGAAAGCGGATGAAAAACCGGCAATGCTCTATACTGGAACTGTCCATGCACGTGAGTGGATCGGCAATGAGTTGGCACTGAAATTTATCGAACATGTCGCAGAGAACCAATTTGTAGATCCGGAACTTGAAAAGCATCTTCAGGAAGCAACGATCTACATGGTCCCATGTCTTAACCCGGACGGATATGAGTATTCGCGTACCCATTTCTCCTTTTGGCGTAAAAACAGGCGAGTGAACCATGACGGGACGATCGGTGTCGATCTCAACCGTAACTTCTCTGTAGGCTTTATAAAGCAGAGTAATGCAGGTTCGAATGTCTATGGGGGAGAGTACCCCTTCAGCGAAGCGGAAACCAGAGCGATCAAAGCATTTGTCGACACCCATGAGAACATTACCATCGCTTTTGACTACCACTCACAGGGAAACGTCTTTTTCCCGGCACACAAGTTTATGCATGAATCCGAGATCGAAGGGACGGATATGAATGCACTCTGTGCCAATATGAATGATGAGATCTATAAAGTGACAGGACGGAAATACGGCATACATAGAGGAAAGCCGCCTGCCGCACTGATCAGCGGAAGCGGGCGGGAGTACTACTACTCCAAAGGAATGATCGCCGTGGTCGTGGAAGTCGGTACAAAAAACATTCCTGATTACCTGAAGGTGATGAGCGGCTCGATCAACGAAAATATCCCTGCACTCAAAATGGCTTTCGGTGAAGTGGCCAATTACTCGAGCTATGCACCCAAAAGGGTCGACAGGTTTACTTTGGAGCATCGGGATGCAAACTCTGTCACATTGGTATGGAAGTATGAAAAAAGAGAAGATATCTTCTTTGAGATCTATCGAAGTACCAAAGATAAAGATGCCTGCAACGAACGTACCCGGATCGGGGTTGCGGGAGAGCACAGGTTTGTCGATAGCGACCTTTCCAGCTCCACGAACTATTTCTATACGATAAGAGCGGTGAATAA
Source organism: Candidatus Sulfurovum kebritense (assembly GCA_047689535.1). Classification (GTDB taxonomy): domain Bacteria; phylum Campylobacterota; class Campylobacteria; order Campylobacterales; family Sulfurovaceae; genus Sulfurovum; species Sulfurovum kebritense. The sequence continues at coordinate 4,972 of JBEWPZ010000008.1, forward strand.
GCATACCGGCTACAAATCCCCCTTTGCACCTGTGGTGAAAGTACGTACATGGCTTGAAGATGATGAGTTCTTCAAGCTTCTTTTTGCTACCAAAAACGGTACAGGGTATGTCGGGGAGTATACCCAGGAGCAGAACCTTGCTCACTTTGGATTGAATTCACTCTTTGTGGGTGTCAATAAGTCCAAAGGTATCTGTGATGCCGTGATCAGCTTTGATCTTGATAGCTTACAGAAAAATGCGATCATCAAATCAGCCTATCTCTATCTCTACCCGATGAACCGTGTATCTGCAAAAATCGAGAAATACGGGGAGTGGAACCTCTCTCTTCTAAGACCCGACAGCTTTAGTGAGATCAGTGACTTTCAGGAGATAGACAGTGCCAAGGTGAAAGGTGTGATCGGTGAGGCGGTCAAGTCTCAGAATCTCACACAGGGGATCTGGAACTTCTGGGAGTTCAGCTCCCATGAGTGCGAATTGCTTCAGGAGGAGATCGCCAATGAGAAAGCGGTATTCCGTCTGGATGGACCGAAGGAGCTTCCGGATGGTGAAGATTCGCAAATGATGCAGTTTGATATCGGATATGGCAAGTTTGGTGGGGGTATCCACTATAGACCGGTCCTTGATATAAAATATACTGTAGCGCCTGAAAAGGTCATGTTGCCGGCAAAAACATTGCATGCTATCTCACCGGAACGTATTGCGGAAGGACTGAAGAGTGGTTATGACCAAGCAGGAGAAAAAGTCTATGGGTATATGGATTTCGATCTCTCCGAACTGCCCGATCCGGAGCGTACGATCATTACGCAATGTGCACTGCGTATACGCAATACCAACAGTTTTAAAAAGCGATCGGATATCCGTTACTATGTCGAGCTGGTAGAACTTGATGAGGTAGGAGAGTATGAGGATATCAAAAACCGTGAAAGGATAGAGTATCTCGGTTACGAGGTAGCGGAGTCCGCACTCGACAGCAAAGAGTGTCAGTACTTCAATTTTGATACATTCTCAAGAAATATCCTTGATCAGATGCATCAGGAGGGGAAACGGCTGAAACTGGTGATCAAACCGACTTCGCCTACAGGAATGAAAGATCGTATTGTGGAGTGGAGCTCCGATGCTGAATTGGTGCTAAAATATATTCATAAGCGCCGTTACCCTGTAGCAAAGGTAGAGAATGTCCGTATTGCGAAGGAGAACAGTATGATCAAGCTGAGCTGGGATGAGGTGAAGGATGAGGCACTCAAAGGCTACTATGTCGTGCGCAACAGCTTTCATCCTCCAAAACACTTCAATGACGGGGTAAAGCTCTATGGAGGCAAAGATACCTATACCTATGACAACTTTGCCTCTTTGGAAAAGGAGAAGTACTACTCTGTCTTTACCTATGATAATGTGCCGAACTTTTCAGAAGCGGTGACTGTGAAGTATAATCCATGTGAACACTATTAGAACTTTTAGTTGTATGAGTATAGTGCTATTCCCGCTTTTTTTGATTTCTCTGGCAAAAAGTGTATAATTTCGAAAAAATCAGGACTATCGGTGAAGATCAATGTCATTATCGTAGACAAAAAAGGGAAAGAGCCGCTCTATGCACCCTTGATAGCACACTACAAAAAGATCGCCAAACCTTTCGCCAAAGTAGAGGTGATAGAGGTTTTTGACAAGGAGATCGCCCGTGCACATGATATCTCACCTGAAGCTGCTCAAAAATCATACACGAAAGCATTGGAAAAATATCTAAGCAGTGGATATAATGTCGCACTTGATCCGTCAAGCAGAGAAGTAGATAGCCATAATTTTGCCGATTTGCTTAAGGATAAGAGTGAAGTCAATCTCTACATTGGCGGTGCTTACGGCTTTGAGAGAGATTTTTTAAATAAATGTAATAAAGCTATATCATTTGGTAAAATTACGCTTTCACATAAACTAGTGAAGGTTGTATTGCTTGAACAGATCTTTAGGGGACTGGCAATCAATCACAATCACCCATATCATAAATAGGACGAGGAAGATGTTAACAAAAGAAGAAATGCAGGCTTTCGATGAGAAGCTTAGTACAAGAAAAGCGCAGATCGAGAAAAATCTTGCAGGTACAGAGCTTGAGTTGGATGCCATGCGTGACCTGGAGCTGAATGACGAGGGGGATTTTGCTGCAGCATCGGCTGAAAGTACGGTAGATAGTGCTATTTTGGTACAGCAGCGTAAAGAATTAGCCGAAATTGAACTTGCTTTGGATAAAATAAAAAAAGGTACTTATGGAGTCTGCGAGATGTGTGAAGAGCCTATAGGGTTAAAACGTCTGGAAGTGAAAAACTTTGCACGTTTTTGTATCACATGTCGGGAGATAAACGAAAAAGAACAAAATTAACATTAGGGGTAGAAGATGAAGCTTGGTTTATATACATTTGCCACAACTGTATTGATGATGATAGTGGGTGCATTGGCCTACAGTGTCAATGCAGACCATTATGTAGTTGAATTCATGGGAGTGAACTTGAACTTCCCTGTTGCTGCGTGGCTGGTTTTACCGATGTTTATACTGTTTGTATTTACATTTTTTCATATGCTGGTATATGGACTGAAGAATCACTTTATCCTTAATCGATGGAAGAAAGATGCCCAGACACTGGATGATGCACTCTATTGGGCACTGTTGAACGAGGCCAAAGAGCAGAAGTATCTCATGTCGGAGATAGGTACATCCGCCTCTTTGCTCTCTCACAGCAGTCTAAAAATGCTGGATGGCATGCCTGAGTTGAATCCTAGACTTACAAAGATCACCGGTATACTCAAAAAGATCGAGAGCGGAGAGTATGTCGACCTGAAAGAACATAAGCTTGCAAAGGTGTTTAACGGGGGAAATCCTTACTTGATCCAAAACAGGCTCAACCGTCTCGATGTAGATGCAAAGTTTGTAGAAGAGGTGATGAAATCCTCTTCAGAATTTTCTGAACCTGTTCAGAGAAAAGCATTGGAGATCTTTGCTTCCAAAGAGAATTTCTTTAAAGCAAGACAATATGCCAAAGTGTTTGATATCGAGAATTTGTTACTAATGCTCAGACGTGTGGATCAGGATGAAGAGATGGGCATCTCTCAAGAGATACTGAAAGACTTTATCGATCATATCAACCCGACATGTAGTGATTTTTTACGTATCGCGGAGATTACAAAAAAACACTTTACTCCGGATGAGAACCTGGCCCTCTTTTTCAGTTATCAGACCAAAAATCCGAAAGCACAGTATGCCTATCTCTATCTTCTGTTCGAGTATGAACTGATGGATGAGGTTGGAAGATACCTGGATGAACAGGAAGAATCTGAATTTATGAAGTTTAGAGCACTCTATACACTGAAAAAGTCGAACGAGAGATATAATCTCGAAGATATTATCAATATTGATACACTCTGCAAAGAAGCTAAGTATTAAAAGGGATTTATGGCTACACTAGATTTTAGTAAAACACTCTATGCATTAGCGCCGCTTGCTGGATTTACGGACCTGCCTTTTCGTTCGGTTGTCAAGAAGTTCGGTGTGGATCTGACTGTCTCTGAGATGATCAGTTCCAATGCATTGGTGCATAAGAGTAAAAAGACCTACCGTATGGTCGAAAAATCCCCCCTTGAAGATCTTTACAGTATCCAACTTGCAGGTTCAGACCAGGAGGTGATGCGTCAGGCTGTAGAGTATGTCAATACCTTGGAAGATATCTCGGTAATCGATCTAAATTGTGGATGTCCCGCACCCAAAGTAGTGAATAACCTGCAAGGTTCCTCTCTCCTTACCGATCTTTCTAAAATGGGAGAGACAATACGCACCATCAAAAAACATTCCCATAAGTCCTACACTTCAGTTAAGATCCGTATTGGGTTTAATGAAAAAAACCCGGTAGAGATCGCAAAGCTTTGTGAAGATAACGGTGCAGACTTTATCGCTGTGCATGGACGTACACGGGCAGGACGCTACAAAGCACCGGTGGACTATGATGCGATCCGTGATATCAAAAAAGCTATTTCCATCCCTGTGATCGCAAACGGTGACATTGACTCTCCGGAAAAAGCGAAGCGTGTCCTGGAGCATACCGGGGCTGACGGTATTATGATCGGGCGCGCAGCAGTCGGCAGACCGTGGATATTTCATCAGATCAAAGAGGGGATGGAAGAGGTATCCCCTGCGTTGATCAAAGCAGTAGTACTGGAGCACTTTGATCAGATGATCGAACACTACGAATCTTATGGGGCGATCATGTTCCGAAAGAATCTGCATAGCTACTCAAAAGCCGGCTTTCAGGGAGCATCGGCATTTCGGGATCTTGTCAATCGTATAGAAGATCCCAAAGAGATGAGAGGGGTCATTTCCGAGTTTTTTTCCCAAGACTATATTAGCCGTTCCCACTGATACACACCATTATAAATAGCCACTAAATAAAACATGTTATAATCCAGACAAAATTTATGGAGTAGGATAGAGATGATGATGGAACTTATACCCGTCGGTGTACTGATCGGTGCGATGTCGGGCTTTTTTGGTATAGGCGGAGGGACGATGCTGGTACCGGTTTTATTGGCTATGGGATTCTCTACAAAGGATGCGATCGGTATCTCTATTATCCAGATGGTGTTCAGTTCGATCTACGGCTCCTATCTTAACCATAAAAAAGGTTCACTTATCGTCGGAGATGGGATCCTGGTCGGCCTTGGCGGCTTTTTAGGTGGCTTTATCGGTGGATATGTCACTCAGTTCCTTGCAGACAGGGTACTTGAGTTTCTATTCCTGGCGCTGCTCCTCTTTGCACTTTTCAGACTTCTAACGGCGAAACATGTTGAAGAGGACAGCCAGACAAGAACGGTCAATAAAGCACTGCTCTTCTCTATCGGTGTAGTGATAGGTATCTTTGCGATCACACTGGGCGTAGGCGGTTCTATCGTGTTGACACCGATATTGGTCGGTCTGTTACACTATCCGATCAAAAAGGCAGTGAGTGCAGGACTCTTTTTTGTTGTCTTCTCCTCTGTCGCCGGTATGTCAAGCCGACTGCTTACAGGTACGATAGATTTTGAAAACGGTTTGATTGTAGCAATTGCTTCATTGGTAGGTGTATGGATCGGAATATGGCTGAAAGAGCATATCACCTCTAAAAAACATAAGTTAGCACTCTTGCTTATGTATGTCGTGGCAATTGTTATCTTAGTCAATAAAATGTGGTTTTAATAAGGTAAATAATGTCTAGAGTAAAAAATGATACGATACAGGTCTTTGGAGCAAAAGAGAACAATCTCAAAAATATTGATCTGGAGATACCCAAAAACAAGTTAGTGGTCTTTACCGGAATTTCAGGTTCAGGTAAATCGACACTGGCATTTTCTACCCTCTATGCAGAAGGACAGCGCCGTTATATCGAATCACTCTCCTCTTATGCGAGACAGTTTCTCGGTCGTGTAGGAAAACCCGATGTTGATAAGATAGAGGGGCTGACACCTGCTATTGCGATCGATCAGAAGACCACTTCTAAAAACCCGCGTTCTACGGTAGGGACCATCACAGAGATCTATGACTATCTCAGGCTGCTTTTCGCAAGGGTGGGAAAACAGCACTGCCATCAGTGCGGCAAACCGATCTCTTCGATGTCGGCAAGCGATATCATCGAAGAGGTACTTAGACTCCCCAACGGGGCAAAACTGGTCATTATGGCACCTTTGGTCAAAGAGAAAAAAGGAACCTTCGCCGACATGATCGAGTCACTGCGTCACAAGGGGTATGTACGTGCGATGATAGATGGTGTGATGGTAAGGCTTGACGATGAGATCGAGCTTTCAAAGACGAAAAAACATACGATCAAAGTCGTGATCGACAGGGTGGTGGTCAAAGAGGAGAGCAGAGACCGTATCGGGCAGGATGTCGAAAAGGCACTCAAAGAGAGCTTCGGTGAAGTAGAGATCGAGGTGCTGAACCATGAAGAGATTGGATTTGAGCGTCAACATATGCACTACTCCGAGCATCTGGCCTGTTTTGACTGTAAACTCAGTTTTGAACCGTTGGAACCGGTAAGTTTTTCATTTAACTCACCTAAAGGTGCCTGTCCGGCATGTGACGGACTCGGTATCCGTTATGCGATCGATCTTAAAAAAGTGATCGATCCTGACCTGAGTGTGGATAAAGGTGCGGTGAAGATCATGTACGGGTTCAATAAAAGCTACTATACAAAATTCCTGAATGCCTTTTGTGAACAAAACGATATTGATATCACTCTGCCCTACAGCGAACTTGAAGAACACCAGCAAAAAGCGATCCTGTATGGGGTAGGCGGTGTGGTAGACTTCACATGGAAACGCCATAAACTGAAACGCGAATGGCCGGGTGTGATCAAGTTTGCACATGAGATGTTCAAAGATGAAAAAGATATGAGTGAGTATATGACAGAGAAAGTGTGTGATAAGTGTAATGGTCACAGACTGCGTCCACGCTCACTGTCAGTAAAGATCGAAGGGAAGAATATCGCGGATATCATCGATATGCCGATCGAGAAGTCTTATGCTTACTTTGCCGATGAAGAGAGTTTCTCTCACCTGAACGATCAACAGCGTCTCATTGCCGAATCGATTCTCAAAGAACTCTATGAGAGGCTTTTCTTCCTCTATGATGTGGGACTGGGGTATATCACACTCAGTCGTGATGCACGTACGATCTCGGGAGGAGAGGCGCAGCGTATCCGTATCGCTTCTCAGATAGGGTCAGGGTTGACAGGGGTGATGTACGTCCTTGATGAACCGAGTATCGGTCTTCACGAGCGTGATACGCTCAAGCTGATCAGGACCCTTCAATCCCTGCGCGATAAAGGGAACAGCGTGATCGTCGTCGAGCATGACAAAGAGACGATCTCAGCAGCCGACCACATCGTGGATATCGGTCCCGGAGCAGGGGATTTTGGTGGTGAAGTCGTCTTCTCGGGCAGCACAAAGGCGCTGAAGAGAGCAAAAACCTTGACGGCAGATTATATGTTCGGCCGCAAGGATGTCTCTTACAGCCATGATAAGTCCCAAGAGCAGTGGATCGAGATCAAAAATGTGACACTGAACAATATCGAGAAACTCAGTGCGAAAATACCGCTGCACAACTTTGTCTGTGTCACGGGTGTGAGCGGAAGCGGGAAAAGTTCACTGATCTTGCAGACACTGCTCCCTGTGGCCAGAGAACTGCTCAATCACGCGAAAAAGGTCAACAAGATTGACGGTGTGGAGATCAACGGCCTGGAGTCACTGGATAAAGTGATCTATCTGGACCAGAGCCCTATCGGACGTACACCGCGATCCAACCCTGCTACCTATACAGGCGTGATGGATGAGATACGAAAACTCTTTGCCCAGACAAAAGAGGCAGAGCTTAGAGGCTACAAAGTAGGGCGTTTCTCTTTTAATGTAAAAGGCGGACGGTGCGAGAAGTGTCAAGGGGACGGTCAGATCAAGATCGAGATGCACTTCCTGCCTGATGTAATGGTGAAGTGTGATGCCTGTAACGGTACACGCTACAATGCACAGACCCTTGAAGTACTTTATAAAGGCAAGTCGATCGCTGATGTGCTTGCAATGAGTGTCTCAGAAGCATTGGAGTTCTTCAAAGCGATACCGTCCATTGCTGTCAAGCTCAAGACACTTCAGGATGTCGGGCTTGACTATATCACGCTGGGTCAGAATGCTACCACACTCTCAGGAGGAGAAGCGCAGCGTATCAAACTGAGCAAAGAACTCAGCCGTAAAGATACCGGTAATACACTCTATATCCTCGATGAACCGACGACCGGACTGCATTTCGCCGATGTGGATAGATTGACAGGAGTACTCCATCACCTGGTTGATCTTGGGAACTCTGTAGTGGTCATCGAACACAACCTTGATATGATCAAAAATGCTGACTATGTCATCGATATGGGACCTGAAGGCGGTAACAAAGGTGGTCTGATCATCGCAGAAGGAAGCCCCGAACAATTGGCTAAAGAGTATAAAAAAACCGGAAGCTATACCGGTGAATATCTAAAAAAAGAGTTAGAACTTTAGTAATGCCATGTATAAAACGATTTTGTTTTATACAGGCCTTTTGAAGTTCTTTTTGGTACCGGGTTTATTCTGAGTACTGAAGGTGATTGCCATTTTGATGATATAGAGCAGTATCAATACGGCAAGAATCTCATAACCGATTGCCCAAGTCACGATAAAAGAAGACTCCTGCACCAAGAGTAAAAATGCTTCATAGTCACTTTTTGCCACATAGATAAATAAAAAGAGAAGACCTGTGATATAGGGTAGAGAAACAACGTAGATAACAAGAAAGATCTTTTCTAACCCATGAGGGAAGAAGAGTGGTGTATCTTCATAATGCACCTCTTGTTTGCCAAAGCTGTTTTCTGATTTAAATGTCTTTTTTTCATGAGGTCTGATTTTTATATTGTCATTCTTGTCATTAAGCAGACCAGCCATTGTTTATCCTCATTACGAATTCCTTCATATTATAAGCTTCTCTTGCTTAAAGTCATAAACAGCTATCATGACTTCTTCCCGAGTTGTCTTAACCCTTAAGATTTTTTATCGCTTAAGTAAGGCTTGATAGAGTTATCTTTACAAGTAGTGTGAGAGTTTTCACCGGTATCATGAACGATCTCCAGTTATTAAGAGAGGCGCTTCCTTTCCTATTAGTAATTGTCGATATAATACAAAAAAAGTTGAAGGTGAATTTTGAAAACTATTACCATCATAGATACATTTGGATTTTTTTTCCGTTCCTATTTTGCACTCCCCCCGCTTCGTAACTCTGAGGGGTTTCCCACAGGACTTTTAACCGGGTTTATCAATTTTGTAGACTCTCTACATAAAGATCACAATACCGACTATCTTGTCTTTGCTCTGGACAGTAAAGGAAAAACTTTTCGTAATGATGTCTATGAGGAGTATAAAGCACACCGTGAGGCACCACCCGAAGATCTGGTCAAACAGCTTCCTATCGCTATTGAATGGGTTGAGCAGATGGGGTTTGCAAACCTCTCCAAAGAGGGGTATGAAGCGGATGACATTATCGCTACGGTGACGAGGATCGCCAAAGAGAAAGGGATGAAGGTACGTATCGTCTCACATGATAAAGATCTCTATCAGCTTATTGATGACGGTATCGTCGTGATGTATGACTCCGTGAAGAAGAGAGAAGTGGATGAGGCTGCCTGTATAGAGAAGTTCGGTGTCAAACCCAAAGACTTTATCAACTTTCAGGCGATTCTGGGGGACAGTTCGGACAATGTACCGGGGGTCAAGGGGATAGGACAGAAGGGTGCGAGCAAGCTGATCAACGAATACAGTACGCTTGAAGCGATCTATGATGACCTTGAGAATTGCGGTACGGCACGTACCCAGAAACTTCTTACCGAGAGCAGAGAGAATGCATTCCTCTCCCGTGATCTGGTCACAATGCGGGACGATGTCTATGAAACACTTGATCTTGAAAGCTATGCTTTTGAAGATAAGAACTACCTCAGTTGTCTTACGGAAGAGTTTCAGAGATATGAGATGAAGCAGGCGATCAGAAAAGCACGTGTCGGAGAACCTGCAAGCTGTGAAGTCAAAGAGGTTCCCAATGAAGCCAGACACGTACTGGGGTTTGAAGCAGAGACCCTGGATACCAAAGAGAAGCTTTTTGAAGTGATAGAGGGTATCGATGAGGATACGATCGTGGCATTTGATACGGAGACGACAGGGCTTGATACGAAAAGTGCAAAAATGGTAGGCTTCAGCTTCTCCTTTGAAGAGACCAGAGCCTACTATGTCCCTATAGCACATAACTATCTGGGGGTAGAGGCACAGGTGGATGAATCCGATGCAATTGAAGCATTGAAAAAGTTGATGCAGCACAAGATCGTAGGACAGAACCTCAAGTTTGATTTCTCTCTACTCTATCATCAATACGGTTTTGAAGCGATGGTACCGTTTGCGGATACGATGATCATGGCGTGGTTGAGTGATCCTGGGACGAAAGTAGGACTAGACGCGCTGGCTCAGAAGTTTTTCAAATATGATATGAAACCGTTCAAAGCGCTGGTCAAGAAAGGGGAAGACTTCTCTGCTGTTGCTATAGAGGAAGCAACCTTCTATGCAGCCGAGGATGCATGGATGACGAGACTGCTCTACTTCGCACTCAAAAAGAAGATGGAGCTGGCATCCCTCACACCGCTCATTAAAGAGGCAAGGGATGTTGAGTATCCATTTATCAATGTGTTGATCAGGATGGAGAGTCTCGGGATCAAGGCCGATCAGAAACGCCTTCAAACCCTTCAGGCAACACTGAGTAGCGAACTTGCCAGACTGACCGAAGAGGTCTATGCCTTGACAGAGAGTGAGTTCAATATCAAATCTACCAAACAGCTTGGGGAGATACTCTTTGTCAAACTGGAACTGAAAGGCGGGAAAAGGACAAAGACGGGTTACTCTACCAATGAAGCAGTCCTTCAATCACTGATCGATGAGCATGAAGTGATCGGTAAGATCCTGGAGTATCGTGAAAATCAGAAGATGCTCTCCACCTATGTAGACCCGCTGCTGAAACTTGCGCAAAAAGATCCTGAGAGCCGTATCTATACCTCATTTATCCAGACGGGGACAGCTACGGGAAGATTGAGTTCCAAAGATCCGAATCTCCAAAATATTCCTGTACGCTCTACACTTGGCCGGTCTGTAAGAGAGGCATTTGTTGCGAGGGAAGGATATAAACTGGTGAGTATCGACTACTCTCAGATAGAACTTCGTCTTTTGGCACACTTTTCAGGAGACACCGCACTGCTAGAAGCCTTCAACCATGGTGAAGATATCCACCTGGCAACCGCAGTCAAACTCTTTGGCGAAGAGGAAGCCAAGGAGAAGAGACACTTTGCCAAGGCAGTGAACTTCGGGTTGCTTTACGGTATGGGACCCAAAAAACTTTCGGAGGATACCGGTGTCACGATGGGGGAAGCCAAAGAGGTGATCAAGAGTTACTTTGCCACTTTCCCTACCGTGAAAAGCTATCTTGAAGATGTACAGGAGCGTGTCAAGGTTGACGGGTATGTAGAGACGATCCTGAAGCGCAGACGTATCTTTGATTATGAAAATGCAGGGGGGATGCAGAAGGCAGCGATGATGCGCGAATCGGTCAATACCGTCTTCCAGGGAAGTGCAGCAGACCTGATCAAACTTTCAATGCTTGAGATCGACAGGATGATCAAAGAAGAAGCGCTGGATGCCTTTATGCTGCTTCAGATCCATGATGAACTGATCTTCGAAGTGAAAGAGGAGAAGATCGATGAGATCGTGAAGCGCTTTGTCCACACGATGGAGAGTGTACTGGAATTGAATGTACCGTTGGTTTGTTCGACTTCAGTAGGGGATAGCTGGGGAGAGCTGAAGTAGGACTGCTTCAGGCTCTTTAACGTACACGTTCCTCTTCAGGAGCATCTTCAGGCATCAGCCCATACTTGGAGAGGTCGATCATGATCTCTTCGCGTTTATCTTTGAGGAGTTTCTGCATCACAGGGTTTCTATCCATTTTATACTCTTCTGTTTTGATCACGTTTCCTTTACGGTCAAAATACTTTTTGATCCCGACCTTGTAGTTGTTCTTATAAAAGACTTCAGAAGTTTTATATCCTTCCTGATCCCACTCGGTCATTACCCCTTCACGTTTTCCCATAACGTAGTTGACCTCAGATCCCAGTTGCCCATTGTCATAGTACATCTGTTGCAGGCCATTTTTCTGACCATTGACAAAATCAACGGTCAGCTTTTTCTTGCCGTTGTCATAGTAGGAGATATAGGTACCGTTCTCTTTTCCGTCTTTGAAGTTGACGGATGACTTTACCTTTCCTTTATCATTGTACCAATAGGTCATACCGTTACGTTTACAGTTTTCATAGGTAGATTTTTGCGCACTGTCTTCAACAACATATTTACCGGGATGACTGCAAGGGATTTCATCACTTTTTGCGACACTGCTTTGTATACATAGGGGTAACACTAAAAGTGCATAATAAAAATATTTCATTTTCTTCTCCTTTACTATAATATTTTTTAATTATATCACTAATCAATCTCGAATAGAAAAAATAAATTTCTAAATTGTTTTATTACAATTAAAATGGAGAGGTTAGATAAGGATATAAGGTAAGGATATCCCCGGGAAATCCCGGGGATACAAGATTATTTCCAGCTATCTTTGACGATTTTGCTAGAGTTTTTATATGGGTATTTCTTCACAAGCTCTTTGACGGAAAGTTTTTGATCACCTTCTCTCATAAAGTGTGCAAGTGTTACAGATGCCCAGTAGTCATTTTCATAGGCTGTACCTTTGAGTTGTGACGGTACACCGTTCTTATTGACTGTGTGACATGCTGCACATGTTACAGGACCTGTATACTTACCATCCGGCGAGTATTGAAGTGCCTGCTCATGCGTTGTGATATCCACAGATCTCTCAGGACCGTCATATCTCGTGGAGTAGAGTCCGTGTGTTGACTCGTGACAAGATTGACATGCGATATTACCGTGTGCCTTAGAGTATCTATAGAGTGAATACTTGTTCGGCTGGTCGATCGGGAAGTATTTACCTCCTGTATTTTGCTCTACGAACGGTGCTGCGTGACAGTCTGCACAGTGTGGTTCCCCCGCTGATAGCCACCAGTCATTACCGCCTGAAGCTGCTTTATACGGTACCTCTCCGCCTTTTGGATGATTCCAAGGTTTCAGGTCAAGTTTACCGTCTTTACCAACATTTTTTACCAGTGTTGCCGATTTGTGTTCGCTGTAGTACTTGAGTACTTCATTGTCACCGGTAGATTTCGGATCTGCAATTGCAGCGAATTTTTTCATACTGCCGCCTGCTACTTCTTTCACGATCTCTTTAAGAGATTTGTTTCTCAATGTTTTCCCTGTCTGTTTGCTGTCATGTTTGATATCATCATAGGCATACATCTTCTGCGCCACTTTCGTGTGACAGTTCGTACAGTAGAGACCTCTCATCTCACCTGTCTTTTTACCGTGCTCATCTTTCATAGAAACATTTTCAAGTTGCCACTTACCGTAAGCATTGAGGAAGAATGGTGGTTTCGCATCCGGGTTGGAGTGTGCGTCACGTCTTACGTAGCATCCACCGCCTGATTTTCTGATATCACCTTTGGAGAATCTACCTTCACCATATCGGTCAGTAACACGGAACGGGTTTGTATCATCGTTCATGTTAGGATTTTGGAAGTGCGTAGGGTGACAAGATTGACATGATTGTGATCTACCTGCTGCATCCGGCATCGGCACCATTGCAAGGTGGAATCCATGAATCGCTTCACTGAGTGGTTTTGCTTTCACTGTTTTATATCCTGTTGCACCCGGTCTAGGCTCTTCAAGGTTTCCTGAGACGTTATCCCCGTGACAGTCAGCACAGTTTACTTCTCCTGTTTTACCCAATCGGTTACCCGGTGCATCCGATCTGTAGTCATTGAGGAATGTCGTACCGTGGTGTTCATCGTGAAGTGCAAGAATGTTGATCGAAGCTTCAGAAAGTCTTGCCATATATTCACTCTCATCCGGGTAGGACTTCCAGTAAGCATATTCGGCATCTGACTGCTTCAAGCCTTCATCTCTGGCCATTTGTGCTGCTTTACCATTTCTGGAGTGACAGGCATAACAGTTAGGGATATCTACCGGGTTCGTACCGAAGTATTGGTAAGGTTTACCCTCTTTATCCATCATCGGTTTACCTGTACTGTCATGGAGTGCAACCTGAGAGTACTGGAACGGTTGGAAATCTTTTTCTGTCACTGAACGGATCGTACCTCTTCTTGTACTGTCGTTAAAGGCAGTCAACGGAAGTCCCAATGCATCCCAAAGGTGAGAAGCGGTTAATACAAGTTTTACATCTTTCACCGGCGGTACAAGTGTATCAGTCATCACAATGTTACCACCGTGTTTCCCGACATAGTCCATATATCCGCCTGATACCGGCTTACCTGACGGACCTGCATCGATCTTGACTTTGACCTCTTTCCCGATGTGAAGTCTATCTTTTTCTGTAGCACCTGCAGGTATCGTACCCTCCAGGTCTTTATAGATAAAGAGGTGTTTCCATACATAGTTCGCTACGTTGTCACCCGGGCTGTCAAAGTGTCCATCCCCGTCAACATCTTTCGGTACAGACCAGTACTTCATTTTGTTACCTTCACTATATGAATTGTCTCTCGTGTTATAGTAAAGTTTCACTTTGTCATCCGGCGTAAGAAGTTTAGGCAGTTCTCCGTTCTTTCCTATCTGAATAGCTTGAGACTGAATCGAGTTGTATGGTGGAATCACACAACAGTAACTCATCTCAAATCCAACACAGTGCATACCAAGTTCGTAGTTTACGAACATGCTATAGTCTTGTTTTGGCTGGAAGCCTATATCCCCGTTGATCTTCACTTTTTCCAGTTTGTCCAAAGCAAATGGAGGATTCATAGGGTAATCTGATTTCGCAGCATACGCGGCCCCAATGACCAGCGCAGAAGCCAAACCGGATCGTACTATCTTTCCAATCATGTTGTCTCCCTTTGATTTATGATTTCATTAAGGGCATAGTTAAGATATTGATGATTTAAATATGCCCTAAGGTTAGAATATTATCACAGTTAATGTTATATTGTAGTTAAGTTTTATATAGATAAATAAATAATATTTATCTTATAAGAATAATATATATTATTTAAAAAGAGGGGTAATAATAGTTCAGGATAGAAGTCTAAAGACCAAAAAGGGGATTATTCTGGTCTTCTGGTCTTTGGATTAAAGTCTAATGCATTAAACTCTTCAATGATTTCAGTCTTGTTGGCGGTTTGTATCTTTTTCATCACATTCACAGGCCGGTCCATCTTATAAAGCTCGGTTTTCGTCACTTTACCGTTTTTGTCAAACCACTTTTTCGTACCCTCTTTATAGTTACTCTTGTATGTGACGGTACTTTGAAGTGTACCATTCTCATAATACTCTTTTTCGACACCCTCTTTTTTGCCGTTTCTGTAATGACTCTCTTGGGCTAACGTACCTGTGCTGTAGTAAAATTTCTCCGTCCCCTCTTTTTTGTCGTTGATGTATCTGACACTGCTTTTAAGTCTGCCGTTACTGTAAAAGAGCTTATTGATACCGTGGCGTTTACCCATTGTGTAAGGCATCACTTCGATATGGTTTCCCTCTTTGTCATACCAGTTTAGATCGCCGTCCCTTTTTCCGTCGAGATTATTTACCGTATAGGCGATCTTGCCGTTATCATGATAGATCTTTGCCATCCCATGTTTCACACCCTCTTCGGTTTCGGTACGTGTACCCTCCCTGTACTCAACTTCAGATTTGATGATTCCGTTCTCAAAATATTCGGTAAAGAGCTCTCCATGAGAAAGGCTTGTAAAAAGAAGCGTGAAAAGAAAGGTTTTAGACGACATAGAAACTCCCAAGTGTGTATTGATAAAAGAATCTTACATAAATATAATTACATATAACTTATTTATCGTTATAGGAGCAACTAATTAATAATGATCATGTATAATGCATACAAATTTTAGAAAAAAGAGAGAGATATGAAACAGATACTATTCGTTCTAGCACTGGTTGCCAACTTTACAATTGCAGAGGGTGTCGATCCTGAAAAAGCAGAGATATCGTATGGAAAGGTACTGGAGGTGATCGATGTAATGGGGTATGACTACCTGAGAGTAGATGAAAATGGCAGTGAACGTTGGGTTGCGATCACCGATGCACCGGTAAAGGTAGGGGATATGGTCGGTTATGATACAAGATCAGTCATGAAAGATTTTAAAAGTAAACAGCTTGAGAGAGTGTTTGATGAGATCGTTTTTGCAAATGAGGTCTACCTTGAACAAAAACCCAAACAGTTTGCCAGCCTCAAAGCAGCCGTCATGCAGAAACCAGAAAAGGGGAAAGTAGAGTCTGCAGATGTAAATTTTGTCGAAAAACCGTTTTATACCGTCGAAGAGTTGCACAGGTTCAGAAAGCACCTTGAAGGTAAAGAGGTTTCAGTAAAGGCCAAAGTCTATAAAGTATCACGCGGTATTATGAAACGAGACTGGGTACACTTGGGTGATGGGACAGGGGAAGAGGCTGCATTGACCGATGACATCGTTTTTACTGCTCCGCATACAGAGTTAAAAGCCGGGGACCGTGTCATTGCACATGGAAAGATAGCCACGGACAAAGATTTTGGATTTGGTTACTTTTATCCGGTCTTAGGAGAAGAAGCAACGTTTGAGTTTAGTAAAAAATAAGTTTTTCTTATTAATTATATAAAAATATTTTAAGTCTATTCTATTATAATGAATACATATTTTTATTATAAGGAAAGTAGAATGAAAATTTTTATTGCAACTTTGCTTATCGCATCTACTCTGTTTGCCGGTTTTTTTGAATCTGATACGAAAAAAGCAGATGAGGTGAAACAGCAAGAGAATGAAAGACTTTGCAAACTCTTTACGGAGAAGGCAGAAACATATCGAGAGACAATGAGAAGTGATGATTTGGCATTCAGTACACTTGAGTCTTATCAAAAAAGAGCAGAGATCTACTGTTCAAAAGTGAAGCACTCTTAAATGCATCGATTTTTATTTTAAAGTAGTGCTTTTCTACTTTAAGAAAGACACCTTTATAATTATGTGAGTAATTTTGTTATTTTTATAGAAGATAAGATTTAATTATCTTCTCATTATTTATTCATTAACCTTCCGTTAGAAAATAATCAGATATAATCGCTCTTTATTACTTGTCAATGGAGAGGAATCGTATGTTGAAACAACTACTATCTATGAAAATGGCCGTCTTGGTCCTGTTTATTTTTGGGGTAACTGCGGGAGTAGCAACCTTTATTGAAAATGATTACGGGACACAGACTGCTCAGGCACTGATCTACAAAGCGAAATGGTTTGAGGCATTTCTAGTCTATTTTGTTCTTATATTGACATACAATATTCTTAAGTTTAAATCCTATAAAAACAAATTTCCTGTCTTTCTCTTCCATTTCTCTTTTCTTATTATCGCACTGGGGGCATTGATCACACGATATATCGGCTATGAGGGTATCTTGCACATTCGAGAAGGGCATCAAAGCAATGTCATGGTCTCAAATGTCAAGCTGTTGCAAGTGGCTGCCACTCAGGGAGAGCAGGGTGATAAACTGGAAAAAGAGATATACCTTTCCAGTATGACAAAAAACAGCCTTCATGAATCACTCAAAGCGGGTGAGAAAGAGGTTGATATCGAACTACTACGCTATTTCCCTGCATTTAAAGAAAAGATCGTGAAAGATGCAAATGGCAAAAAGATCCTGGAGATGAAGATCTCTACGGGAAGAAAAGGGGAGATTCACTATATTGCCAAAGGAGAACGCAAAGAGTTCGATCAATTTGATATCGCCTATGAGACAGCACCTACAGATGGTAAACCGACACTTCTGATCAGAGAAGATGGGGATGGGTTTACTGTAGCATTCCCTTATATCATTAAAACGCTGAATATGAATGATAGAAGTACGGGTGAGTTGACACCCGGTACCAATGAATTTAAACAACGTATGTTGTACCGTTTTGGAAACAACGCTGTGGTACTTAAAGAGGTCCATTCCAAAGCACGCTTGGTGGTTGATTCAGACGGTCTTAAAAACAAGTCCGGTAAACCCGAGTTCGTTGAGTTCAAGGTCACTGTAGGAGATCAAAGCAGGATTCTCGCAACAACACCGTATAAAGGTGAAACGGGTAAACTGCATCAGTTTGAACTGAACGGGGTTCAGATCGATCTGAGGGTCGGAGCAAAGATCATCAAGCTGCCGTTTGCTATCAAACTGGATGATTTCAAACTTGCGCGTTACCCGGGATCGATGACCCCATCTTCTTATGCCAGTGATGTGACACTGATCGATAAAGAGCAGGGGATCAACCAACCATATGCCATCTATATGAACCATGTACTTGATCATAGAGGGTATCGTTTCTTCCAGTCTTCTTATGATCCGGATGAGAAAGGTACGGTGCTTTCTGTCAACCATGACCCCGGTACGCTGCCGACCTATATAGGGTATATCTTGTTGACGCTCGGTATGTTCTGGAGTCTCTTTATCAAGAACGGTAGATTTATGCAGCTCCTTAAAAAGACCAAAAAACTGCAGCAGAGTGCGGCAGCACTTTTGGTAGTGGGGATGATGGCTGCTTCACCGACACTCGATGCCGCGACACCAAAGATCGATGAGGCGACACAGGCGAAAGTAGAAGCGATAGACAGCGCACATGCCAAAGCCTTCGGACGCTTGATCACACAGGATGTGCAGGGGCGTATGAAACCGGTGGATACCATGGCGCATGATGTGGTTGCAAAGGTTTCCGGTAAATCTTCGATTTTCGGTCTGGATCCGACGCAGGTACTTCTTGGTATGACCATTGCACCTGCACTCTATCAGGAGATTCCGATGATCAAGATCGGTCATCCGAAGATCTCTGTCAAGCTGGGACTCCCGGAAGATACGAAGTTTGCAAAGTTTTCTGATTTCTTTGATAAGGAAGGCAATAATTATAAACTTTTTGAAGATATCAATACTGCATCACAAAAGAAACCGTTGGAGAAGAGCCAGTATGATAAAAAACTGATCCAGATCGATGAACGTGTCAATGTCTCTTATATGGTCTTTACCGGTTCTTTACTGCAGATCTTCCCTAAACCGAAAGATGAGAACAATAAGTGGTTTGCTCCTCTGGAAGCGCTGAAAGAGTTTGCCCCCAAAGATGCACAGATGGTACAGTTGATGATCGGAAACTACTTCCAGCAGGTAGAGACGGCAACCAAAACAGGTGACTGGGTAAAAGCAGATCAGGGGTTGGATCTTATCTCCAAGTTCCAAAACACATTTGGTAAAGAGGTGATACCTAGTAAAAAACATATCGAGATGGAGATCAAGTACAATGAGCTGGGACTCTTTGGCAAGTTGGTACCTGTATATCTTCTTCTTGGGGTGATCGTATTGCTCTTTGCCTTTATCAATATACTTAAACCGAGTTTCTCTTTAAGATGGGTGATGCGTATCGCGCTTGGACTGTTGAGTATCGCCTTTGTGGTACATGTTATCGGGCTTGGGATACGCTGGTATATCTCAGGGCATGCACCGTGGTCCAATGCGTATGAGTCTATCGTATTTATCGCACTCTCTACTGTGCTCGCAGGACTGCTGCTTGCAAGAAAATCCCCGTTTGCACTGGCAGGTACGGCGATACTGGCAGGTATCACGATGGGTGTGGCACATATGAACTTTATCAACCCGGAGATCACCAACCTTGTTCCGGTACTGAAATCCTACTGGTTGATGATCCACGTTGCCACGATCATCTCGGGTGACGGATTCCTTGGTCTTGGTTCCATCCTTGCCTTGCTGGTACTGATCCTTTTTATCATCAGAGGAAAAGGGAATGCCGATATCGACCGTGCGATCAAAGAGCTGACCAGTCTCTCCGAGATGGCGCTCATCATCGGGTTGATCCTGATGACAGTCGGAAACTTCCTCGGTGGTGTCTGGGCGAATGAGAGCTGGGGACGTTACTGGGGATGGGATCCGAAAGAGACATGGGCTGCGGTCACCATCCTGATCTACGCCTCTGTACTGCATATGCGTTTTGTGCCGGCACTTAAATCAACATTTGTGTATAACGTTGCCGCACTTTGGGCATACTCGACGGTACTGATGACCTACTTCGGGGTCAACTACTATCTCTCGGGACTCCACTCCTATGCCGCAGGTGATCCGGTACCGATCCCGATGTGGGTCTACTATGCGGTTGCCGGACTCTTTGTCCTGACTGTCCTTGCTGCACGCAATAGAAAGTTGGATTAACCTGTGTGCCGGGGTATCCTTCCTCCCCCCCCCGACACACAATGCTTCTTGTGTTCCATTCTCCTCTGAGCTGTAACCCTATCAATTTGTTTAGCGTTGACATGTGTTGATACCTCGGTAGAGGTGTTATAAGAAAACAAACTCTACGCTTCGTTTATTTGCCGGAGGGTGCAGTTTACGACTTTTATCCGAACAACTGCATACGTCGTAGAGAAGGGGGGTGCTGTTATGTCACACGCCGGACCTTATCGAGAAGGGCGCATACCGGAGTCGGTGTTGAACCGAAACCCTTTTTCGTTGAAAAGCTTAAGGCAGGCATCGACCACCGCTGCATCATAGCGTATTCCCCGCCCCTTGGTCACCTCCTCAAGGGCAGCTTCGATCCCCATAGAGGAGCGGTAGGGGCGATGTGAAGAGATGGCTTCTACAACGTCTGCGACAGTGATGATCCTTGCCCCAAGGAGAATCTCGTCCCCCTGGAGGCCTTGGGGATAGCCAGAACCGTCAAGATGTTCATGATGCTGGAGAATGATCTGTGCGATCGGCCAGGGGAAGCGCACATCCTTGATAATCTCATAGCCCGCCTGCGGGTGTGTCTGGATCAGCTGGTACTCGATGTCTGTCAATCGGCCAGGTTTGGCAAGGATCTCCGCAGGGATATGGATCTTTCCAAGGTCGTGAATAGTGGCCGCGAACCTGATCCCTTCCCTCTCGTCCTGGTCAAGTCCCATCTCCTCAGCGATGGCCGTTGCAAGTTCGGCAACGCGTTTCTGGTGGCCGGCCGTATAGGGGTCGCGTGATTCAACGGTTGCTGAGATCGCCAGGATAGTCTGCTCCAGTCCTTCACGTAAAAGTGTTTCGTGTTTCTCCTGTGCAGTGCGCGTACGCTGGCTGAGGATGCCGTAGGCCAGGTCGCTGGCCAGCTCTTCAAGCAGTTGAACCTCCTCCTCGTCAAACGACTCCTCCCGGGAGGAGTAGATACTCAATGCACCGAAAGCCCTCTCCCCATCGAAAAGCGGCAGGGAGATGTGGGAGACGTATCCTCGCTCCATCGAAGCCTCTCTCCAGATGGGACATGTGGCAGGGTCGGATATATTGCGGTAAATCTGCGTTTTGCTTTCACGGACAGCTGCTCCGGCAGGCAGAATGCCTTTTCCCGTCTCTTTCCAACAGAGGTCATTTATCCAGTACTCTTTCCCTTCGAACCCAGACCAGGCGACAGGACGAAGAGGTTTGTTCGGACCGTCATCGGCATAGTCGACGGCGGCAAGACTGTATCCCCCTTTTTCTACAATGACTTTGGTCACCTCTTTGAGCAACTCATCTTCACTGCTCGCGTGCACAAGGGCCAGGTTCCCGGCAGAGAGCGTTTTGAGGGCACGGTTCGCCCGGTTGAGTGCAGCCTCGGATGCCTTGCGTTCGCTAATGTCACGAATGATCCCGATGGCTCCCCATCTGTCTTTACGCTTGATGGATGACATCGAGAGTTCGATGGGAAACTCCGTGCCGTCCTTTTTAACGGCCGCGAGTTCGAGCGTCTTTCCGACAGCGGCACCATTTCCCGTGCGCTGAAACTCTTTGAACCCTTCAAGGTGCTTATGATGGAAGCGTTCCGGAGCGAGCAGGTTATGAAGTATCTGTCCCATTGTCTCATCGGTTGTGTAGCCGAACATTCTCTCCGCCGCTTCGTTCCAGTAGGAGATCTTTCCCTCCGCGTCCATCATCAGGATCGCATCCTGTGCAGAGGCTGTCATGGTACGGAATTTCTCCTCGCTCTCTATAAGCGCTTCCTCCGCCTCTTTGCGTTCGGTGATGTCACGTACGATCGCCAGCAGGTAGGGGTGGTCGAGGTTGTTGATCGAGAGAGAGATTTCGACGGGGTAGGTGGTTCCATCACGGCGTTTGTGCAGGCTTTCGAAAGTGAGGCTCCCCTCCTGGCGTAGTTGTCTTTCCAGTGAGCTGACCACTTCAGGCGTGATCGTCGGGTTGATATCGAAGCCGGTCATCCCGAGCAGTTCGTCACGGCTGTACCCCAGTTCACGGCAGAGCGTCTCATTCACGTCAAGCAGTTTGAGTGTGCCCGGCTCGATGATCTCGACGGCATCCTTGGAGTGCTCGAAGAGGGTATGGAAGAGCTCCAGCCGCTCCTGGACCTTGCGCTGCTCGGTGACGTCCATACCGATGGCGAGCAGCCCCTCGGTTTTACCTCCGGCCTCTTTGATCGTTCTGCTGTACCATTCGATCTGGCGGGTATCACCCGATCGCGTCAGCAGGGTATCGATATTTCCTTGGGTATTGATGTCGCTGATCGCTTCGAGAAAGATCTCCCTGGTCTTGTCACGGGTCGCTTCGGGCAGAAAGAGCGAGAACCACTCCTTACCCCGAACCTCTTTGAGAGGATAGCCGCAGAGCTCTTCCATATAGCGGTTGTATCGGACAATGTTTCCCTTTGGGTCAAGGAGCAGAACGATGACCGGGGCCGTATCGATCAGTTTGTCGGAAAAGTCCCGTTCCTGTTGCAGCTGCAGCTCTGCCTCTCTGCGTTCTGTGATGTCGAGTCCGATGCCGATAATGCCTCTGCCTTTGGGCGTTTTGATCCGTCTGCTTGTCAGGGTGTAGTACCGGATGCCCTCTTTTGTTTCCAGTCGCGTTTCGGCGACGCTGTTTCCTGTTTTGAACGTCTCTTCGATCTTCTGTGCGATACCGGGACGGTCGGGTTCGGAAATGAACTCCAGCGCGCTATGATCCGAGAGCTGTTGAGGCGTCATGCCGAAGAGTTTTTCAATTTTACTGTTCCAGCGGATCAGCTTTCCCTTGTCATCGAGTAGGTAGAAGATGTCCGGGATACTTTCGATCAGTTTCTCGCTAAAACGCTTTTCGCTGCGCAGTAGATCCTCTGTCTGTTTGCGTTCCGTTACGTCCCAGACCATCGATATGTTGGCATCCATATCGGGAAGCGGCACGTTCTGCGCCGAGATGTAGGTCGTTTTTTCCCCTTCTCGACTGATCGGGATGTCGCTCCAGTGCATACGTGACAGATCACCGCTTTGGCAGTCTTCTGTCACCTCTTTTTTGATCTTTTTGCGGAACTCCGGGTCTTCATACGCGGCCTCCCAGAACCCATCAGGGCTCTTCAACGCGTCGTGTGTCGTACGGTAGAGTTGCGGAAACCTGTCGTTCATATAGGTGAAGTCCACCTTGGGGCAGACACGATTGACGGCGATGCCGATAGGCAGATTGTCAAGCACCGTTTTGATAAACGTTTCATTCTGCTTCAGCTTCTCTTCGTCATGGTGTTGCCGGGTGATATCTTGCAGCACATGAATCGAATAGTAGTACTCACCCTTTTCATTGCGGACCGCATAGGAGCGGGAGCGGAAAAGGGTCTCTCCGTCCCTGATCTCTCCCTCATTCATGGTGGAGGCTCCCCCGCGTATGGTGTTGCGGCAGTGGGGCATCGCTCCATCTGATTTCGGGAATATTTTGAAACAGGGCTGACCCAGAATCTCTTTAAAGGGGAGACCGACATGACGTTGATAGGCACGATTGCAGCGAAGGATACGGAAATCGGCGTCATGCATGAAAATAAGGTCATCGAGCACATCAAGCGCGCTAAGCCACTGCTGTAGTGCCTGTTCGATCTGTTCTGCGTTTTTGACTTTCATAATGTTCCCCCTCTTTTGAACATATGAGAATCGCTGAGTATTCGCTCAGTGATAAATTTTAGTGAATTATATTATATCATTGTTTCTTATATATAAAATTATTTTTATGGATCTATCATTTTTTGCATCTAACAGGGCTGTTCCAGGAGTCACTTTATGGTATCAAGAGTATGGGAGAGGGTAAAGATAGTGCATGGAATTTACCTATATGAGAGACAGAAGTAAAAGAGAAAAATTCATCTCATCAGGAGGGGGATGTGTGGAGTTGAACCTATTATCCGAAATTATTCCCTTACACCGTTAGAGTATGATACCAAACTAACTATAAAGTGTCACTACGATTTTCCGCTCTCCTCCATACTCCCGGTGCTCACCCAGATAGATCCCCTGCCAGGTACCAAGGTTCATACTGCCGTTAGTGAGTGGAACTGTCAGGGAGTTGCCCAGTAATGAGGCTTTGATATGGGCCGGCATATCATCAAAACCTTCGTAGGTGAGTATGCACCTGATTGTTTCAAAAAATAGACATTGTAAAACCACTTAAAATTAGAAAAAGGATAATTTTACTTTGTCCATTAAATTAGTAGTAAAAAAAGATAAATAATATTTAATTAATCTTTTTTCTAAACATCCAAGAGGCACATAATAAGGATACAAAACCTAAAACCAACATTGGAATAATTAACCCCAATGATATACTGAGAGAGATATCTTTCAAAAAGAGGCCTTTTAAAAGAACAAGAAAATATTTTAATGATACAAAGTCTGTCAAAGGTATCAGCCAAGATGGCATATTTTGAACCGGTGTTGCAAAACCCGACATCAAAATATAGGGCACGACCAAGACAAAAGCACCCAAAATACCCTGTTGCTGTGTCGACGAAATGGATGAAATAAAAAGCCCCAAGCCAACAATTGAAAATAAAAAAGAGATTAAACCGATATATAAAATAACAATTGACCCAATAAAAGGAACACCAAAAAAAGTGATGGCTGCAAAGAAAATAACACTGGCTTCAACAGTACTGATCACCAAAGGAGGAACCGTCTTGCCGATGATCAAAACAGTGGCAGATAACGGTGATACCAGGGTTTGATCAAAGGTACCTATCTCCCTCTCCCTGGCAATAGACAAGGAGGTCAGAAGCAGAGCAACGATCATAGATAAGCTTCCTACAAGATTGGGAAGAATCCACCAAAAGTTATCCAGATTCGGGTTGTACCAATTCCTGACGATAAACGTACCGCTGTCTGCTTTTCGGTTCTCAAAGATTTTAGCAATAGCCGTTTGGATGTATGCTTGTGCGATTTCGGCCGTGTTCGATCTTCTGCCGTCACCGATAATCTGAACCGACGTATCTTCTCTCGCATTGATTTTTTTTGCAAAATTTTGTGGGATATAGATCGTAGCCAGAACTTTTTGCGTATCGAGATAGGTCGTTAGCTGTTTTTCACTCTCAAGTTTATACACAGAAGTAAAAGTTTCACTCAACTTTAATGTCCTGATCAGTGCTTCGCTCTGCACCGAATTGTCTCTATCCAGGATACCGATACTGATATTTTTTACTTCAAGTGTCACTGCAAAGGAAAATAAAACAAGTTGAACCAAAGGAGGTACAACAATGATGATTCTGGATTTCTTGTCGCTCCAAATAGCTAAAAATTCTTTTTTTATAAGTGCAAAAAGTGGATACATCAGTCGATCCTTTTTCTGGTGATCTTCATGATTGCTATAAAAATGACCGAACCTAAGATCAGCATTGCGGCAAGATTTGGCAGGATGACAGTATAAATATCACCTGTTAAAAAAAGTGTTTGCAAGATCGAGACAAAATATCGAGCAGGTATGATATGGGTGATATACTGAAGCCACCACGGCATACTGCTGATCTGAAAAAGAAATCCTGACAACAGTAACGCAGGTAAAAAGCCTATGATAAGCGCAGCCTGAGCTGCTACAAACTGATTTTTTGCCAGCGTTGAGATAAGAAGCCCTAAACTGAGTGCCGGAAAAAGGTAGACAGAGGAAACCACGATCAAAAGCCCGTAGGAACCACGAAAAGGTATACCAAACCACACTAATGTAATAAAAACACAAATACCCAAGGCGATCATACCCAATACAAAATAGGGAAGCAGCTTTCCTACAAGTAGTTCAATGATGGTGATAGGTGTCGACATTATAGCTTCCATGGTCCCTCGCTCCCACTCTCTTGCTACTACAAGAGCGGTTAAAAGCGTACCTATCAGCGTCAATATAATGGCAATAGAGCCGGGGAGTAGAAAGTAACGGCTGTATAGGGGTGCGTTAAACCAATATCTGCTGTGTAGACTGATATTAGGATTTGTATTTTTTTTATTTAAACCTTCTTGCACCAACCAATTTTGCCAAACCTCTTGACTGTATTTTTGTACATATCCCGCAATATTTGGTTCAGTGCCATCTGCTATGATCTGTATCTTTACATTATTCATGGCTAAATCTTTTGCAAAGGTTGAGGGTATCACTATGATCGATTGTATTTCACCTTTTTGAATCGCCTCTATGAAATCCTGTCTGTTCCGGCTTACTTCTACATGAAAACTTGGGGATAATTTATAGGAATCAACTAGACTTTGTGTATATTTTGATGACTGTTCGACCACTATACCTATAGGTATATTTTTAGAATCAAGAGATATGGCATACCCCATTAAAAATAGAAGTATTAATGGTAAAACAACAGCGATCAAAATAGAACTGGGATCTCTTATGATCTGTAATGTCTCTTTGAAAAAGAGTGCATTGAATCTTCTAATACTCTGCATCGCTGCTTCTTTTGACAAGTGCTATAAATGCATCTTCCATCGTGGCATCTTCTGCGACCTGTGCCACTAAACTGTGGGGTGTTCCCGATGCAATCGCTTTTCCTTTATAGATCAGAACTATCCTGTCACAGTACTCAGCCTCATCCATAAAATGTGTTGTCACCATAATGGTCATGCCTTTTTGCACCAATGCATATATATGGTTCCAGAACTCTCTTCTAGTAAGAGGATCAACACCGGAAGTTGGCTCATCTAAAAATAAAACAGCAGGATCATGCATCACCGCACATGCCAACGACAACCTCTGCTTATACCCCAAAGGTAAATTTTTGGAAGCTGTTTTTTGAAACTTTTTCAAGTCAAATATCTCTAGCATGCTATCTATTTTCTTATCTTTATCCCTACCCTTCAACCCATAGATCCCAGCAAAAAAATTCAAATTCTCGGTTACTGAAATATCACCGTAAAGAGAAAATTTTTGAGACATATACCCGATTTTTGCTCTTGCTAGGGAAGACGATTTTTCTAAACTATATCCTAATACCTTTGCTTCTCCGCTCGTTGGTGTTATCAGTCCACAAAGCATTTTAAACGTGACTGATTTTCCAGCACCGTTAGGACCCAAAAATCCAAAGATCTCTCCTCTTTTTATCTGAAAGTTGACACTATCCGTGGCAGTAAATGCACCGAATTTTTTTGTAAGATTTTTCGCTTCTATCAGGTTTCCATCTATTTCGGGAAAGCGTTTCATTTGATTTGCCAATTCTGATACACCATCAAAACTGCCATCCAATATATGTATGAAAGCATCTTCAAAATTGGGGGTTTCATCTTCATAGTGACAATTCCCCGCTTCTAAATCTACCAGTGGCGGAAGTTTTTCTTTTTCATGACATATCAATTTGATCTTGTTACCCAATATAACACCATCTTTTACACTATCCTGCAACAAAGCCAGTTTCAGCGTTTTTCTTTTGTCTTTGATATCTCCTGCGATTTTAAATACTTTACCGACCATCGTATCGGTTAACTGTTTCGGTTTTCCCTGAAAGAGAATATGGCCTTCATTTAACAAGATAACTTCATCAAAAAGTGATGCTTCATCTAAATAGGAAGTACTCCATACTACGCCGACGTTATCCTGTAAGAGCGATTGGACGATAGCCCACAACTCTCTTCGTGAGATGGGGTCAACACCAACTCCCGGTTCATCAAGGAGTAATAGTTTCGGCTTCTTTATCAATGCGCATGCCAGACCCAGTTTCTGCTTCATCCCACCGGATAACGTAGAAGCCAAAAAAGATTTAAACTCAAAAAGGGCAGTAAAGTGCAAAAGCTCATTGATCCTTTGCTCCTGTATACTTTTATCGATTGATTGGAGTTCCGCATATAAATGAAGATTTTCTTCTACTGTCAGATCTTCGTACAAACCAAATTTTTGCGGCATATACCCGATGAGAGACTGTACTTCTTTCGCGTACCTTGGCATATCAAAACCCAAAACATTCAGCGCTCCGCTATCTTGGACCAACAAGCCGCTCATAAGCCTGATAAGCGTTGTTTTCCCCGCACCGTCAGGCCCCACAAGCCCAGTGATCCTGCCTTTAAAAACATTGAGATCTATACCGTCTATGGCCGTAGATTCCTTAAAAGACTTTGTGATATTCACAGCAGAGACTAAAGACATTCTATTACTCTAGTCACTATCTGGTTTTAAACCTGGAAACTTTATGGTTACAGGCATACCTTGTTTTATCATATCATCATAGGAATTTAAAACAATTCTAAACCTATAGACCAAGTCTGTTCTCAAATCTTCTGTTTGTACACTCTTGGGAGTAAATTCGGCCAATGGTGATATGAAACTGACTGTCCCGTGATATCCTTTTTCTTTGTTGCTGTCTGTATATATCAAAGCTTTCATGCCCGGTTTGATTCGTCCCAAATCTTTTTCAGAGAGATATGACCTTACCCAATACCTATCCTCTTTTGCCATCTCGACCACGATTTGCGAAGCATTAACAACAGAACCTATTTCATGTACTCTTGTCAATATCAGACCATCGGAGGGCGCATAAAGCGTCGTATCGTTTAAATGTATCTGATGTTGATTTTTTTGTGACTCTAAAACACTAAGCTGTGCTTTTGCGCTCAGGATATCTTCTTTTTCATAACCATTCTCTAAGAGCGCCAAACTGTTTTTAGCATAAGAATAAAGTGCTTTAGCACTTTCATAGGCTGTTTTTACACTCTCATAATTTTCTTCCGATATCAATTTTGATGTGAAAAGTTTTTCATTCCTTTTAAATGTATTTTCTCTATTTTCCATCACCACTTTCTTTTGTTCCATCGTAGCTCTGGCTTTTTCTATTTCCTCTTTTCTGTACCCTTTTTCAAGTTTTTGTATTTGTGCGTTTTGCACTTCTATTTGTGCGTTTATCTGTTTTAAATACTCTTCATAAAGGGCATTATCCAGCGTAGCAATAACATCACCTTTTTTTACTTTCTCTCCCTCTTCAAAATTGATATTCTCTATCTTGCCTGAAACCTGAAAGGCTAAAGAGACGGTTCTTACATCAATATTTCCATAAAATTTTACATCCTGCTCTTTTTTATCAGAACAGCCGCTAAATAATAGTAATATCAAACCAGAAATAATAAATATTTTTTTCATACCTTATCCTTCATGATCTAAACTGGAAACAATAGACTTTGTTTTACATATTGTCTATTATACTAAAATCCCTCCTGCAAGCGAGAGCATGATTTAATCTACTCTAAGTGTTCTCTCTTTTACCGTCCAAATAAATACAACGGGGATAAATATCAACGTCATCAATGTCCCCATGATCAGCCCACCAATTGCCACCGCCCCTAATGGTGCTAGTCTCTCCAATCCTATAGCAGCACCCTGTGCCACCGGAAGCATACCTACTGAAACTGCAAATGCTGTCATAAGTACAGGTCTTGTACGAATCTTGATAGACTCCAGCATAGCCTCTCTTTTATTCATTCCTGTCTGGATCTGTTCTAATGCAAAGTGAATGAGTAGTATGGCATTATTTACAATAACTCCAGATAGCAGCATAAAACCCATCATTGCAGGCATAGATACATGGTATCCTACAGCAAGCATTGTCCAGGATGCACCTATAATGGTAAGAGGAATAGAAAAAAGTATCATCAATGATATTTTTGCATTAGCAAACATCACGATTAGAGTAAAAAATATAAGTACCACGGCAGTCAAAATCGCACCTATCATACGTTCTGCTGAAGATTTAAATTGTTTAATATCGCCTATCTGTTCTAGCTCTACAGTCTGGGGAAGCTGTACCTTTTCAAGCTCTTTTTCAAAGTTTGCCATGATGTGTGAAATAGCACCTTTTTCTCTATTGCCATACACTTCCAGGGTGTAGGATAAATCCTCTCTTGTAATACTGCTAGGCTCTTTGGTAAACTCTAGATCCGCTATTTTGTTTAATGGGATTTTACCTGTAGGGGTATCAATAATCATACTCAACAGACTATCTAATTGATCTATCTGTTTTTTAGGCAACCATACTCTTACAGTATAGTCATTGCTGTTAGCTTTGGGAAATGTCGCTACCGGTGCACCTCGCAAGGCTGACTGCAGTTGAGTTACCACATCTGAACGATTGAGCCCATAACTGAGGGCCTGAGCCTCATCTATTCTGAGGTTGTAGACCATTTTGTCCATATCCCATGTTGTAGAGGTTGATACTACACCTTGTGTCTTTTGCAATGCCTGTTCTACCTTGTGTCCTGCTATTTGCAGTACATTTAAATCTTCACTGCTTAGCTTGGCGTCAACTGAGGCACGAATGCTGGCAAGTGCCGTTGCTCCATAAGGGGCAATATCCAGATTTTTCACATGTGGGATTTTAGCGATCCCTTTACGCAAAGCTGCAGAAATTTGCCAAATATCTTCTTCTCTTTTATATCGATCTACATAAGTAGCGACGATGAAGAGATGATCTGTGCCACTTCCGCTACCGATGCTGAGTACGCCTGCTTCACTTCCGATACTCCCTGAAATACGCAAAATCTCTCCCTGTTTGCTGATAAGCCTGTTGACCTCTTTCATAATGGCCTCACTTTTCTCTATAGGAAGATTTGCATCCGTGGTGATTTTTATATTTACGCCACCCGTATCCATTGGAGGCATAAGCTCTTGTCCCACAACAGGCATCACTACTTTAACTGAAGTCACAAAAAGCATAATGAGTACAGCGATCGAAACAAATCCTAAAAGTCTAGAAGCAGTAATGGCTCTTACAATAGATGAAAAAAAACCTTGAATTATGTCGTTTCCACGACCAATTACGGTATGAAAACCATTTTCAACTTTCAGCAAAAGAGGATGTTTTATCGCCAATATATATAACGAGAGTAAAGGCACAGCAATGATTGAAATAATATAGGATGCCACCAAAGCCAGTAAAAGTGTACTCACTAGTGGCCCAAAAACTGTTTGGGGATATCCACCTATAAAGAGCATTGGGGAAAGAGCGATCATAGTAGTTACCGTGCCGCTCAAGTCTGCAAACATAATTTCCTTAGTTCCATCAAAAACAGCTGTGCGTATTTCTTTGCGCAATTCTCTGTAGTGCCTTTCGATATTTTCCATCACCACAACCGTATCATCCAATAAGAGCCCTAAGGCCAAGATAATCGCCGTAAGTGTAACAACATTAAAGTCTATTCCCATCAACCACATCAATGCGATAGTTGAAGCATATACTAAAGGGATCGTGACAAGTACGACTAATATCTGACGGAAACTTGCCAGAAATATGAAAACGACAACAGTAGACATGATGATTGCATCACGAAGAGATTCAAACATATTTTGCGTACTCTGCATAATAGTCTCTTTTTGTGTATCACTCACTTCAAAGTTTATATTCGGGTACTGTGTTTTAAACTCATTGAGAATGTTTTCAACTTTATCAATAGTTTGAATTACATCAGCTGAGACAGAACGTTGTATAGAGAGAGCAATCGCCGCTTTTCCATTTCCATAATATGCAGCAGTGTTTTCATAATGACCAAAATAAACTTCCGCTACATCTGAAAGTTTCACTTCAGAAGTAATCATCAAAGCTTTGAGTGCCGCTACTTTTTCTCTTTTACCCTGTGATTTGAGCAAATAACGATGTTCTTTGTTGTTCACAAAGCCTACAGCATAGTCATTATCATTTTTTTGCAACGTAGCAATGACCTGTCCCAAAGAGAGATGATAGCTATCCAGCATTTCCTTATCGATTATGATCTGTAGCTCTTTTTCATATCCACCAAAAATATCAACATTCGCGATACCTTTTGTTTTCAGCAGTGTATGTTTGATGTCGCTACTGGCTAGATCACGAATATCTGCCAAGGTAAGTGCTGTATTGTCCTTGGAAGACATGGCAACTACAAGGATAGGGGCTGTTGCTTCCGTGATTTTGATGATTTGAGGTTCTTTGATATCTGTTGGAAGTTTTGATCGTATCTTTGAGAGAGCATTAGTGACATCATTTGCTGCCGTATCGATATCTTTGCTGTACTCAAACTCTGCTCGGATTACAGTTACTTCATCGATTGTGTTAGAGTAGGCACGGCGTATCTCGTCTAAAGCATAAAGCTCCTCTTCAACAGGTACGGCGATGTTGCTTGCAATGGTTTTAGCTGACGAGCCAGGCTGAACGATAACCAGTGCTATTTCAGGATAGTTGGAATTAGGAAACAGATTTCGGTGTATCTTCCCGTACCCCATGATACCGGCAAAGACAAAAAGTGCTAAAAAAGAGAGGATAATATGAGGTCTTTTGAGAATCTTCTCTACCCATGAGTGAGATCCTTTACTCATGCTTTGCCTTTATGACCTGTACGTTTTCAAACGCAGAAAGTTGTGCCAATTTTACTTCAGATGCTTGTGCGACTGAAGTATCGGGACAAGGGGATATAAGCAGATGATTATCATCTTCCATCTCTATATTTACTTGCAAAGGACTGAATTTTCCTTCAGCATAAACCATTACAAATGTCCCTTCTCTTTTATGCAGCACTGTATCGTCTGGAACGATACACCCCTCAGTTTCTTTTGTAAGAACTTCAATATTCATGTTGCTTCCCACAGGTAAGTCAACTTTAGCAGAGAGTTTTACTTCTGCATTCGTTAAACCATTTTGAGCAACCGTATAGATGGATTTAATGTGACCTATTTTTTGCCCTTCTGCCCAGACCTCCTGCCCTTTTTTAATGGATGTATTCTTGGGTGCATACGAAAAGATCAACTTTTTCACGCCACTGCTCATGCCAAGTATGGGTTTTCCCGCTGCTGCCAGATCACCCTCGTGAAGTAGTATATTATCTATCACCCCGTCAAAAGGAGCTGCTATCTTGAGATAAGAGAGTTGATGTTTAAGTTGTTCTATTCTCTGCAGACTGTTCTTTACAACTACCTCTTTAGCCTGCATAGATACCCTAGATATATCTAATTTCTCTTTAGCAAGACCACCAACATTAAAGAGCTTCATATTGCGTGTATAGATACTTTTTGCCAACTCCAGATCATTCTGCTGTGCTTGCAGTGTGGCTTTTAGTGCTTTAATGTTCGACTGCAACTCCATCTCATCTAACTGCACAAGCACGTCACCTTTCCTCACTTTTTGAGATTCATCAACATATACATTTTCTATATAGCCGGTCAGTTTGGTAGAGAGCTTTATGCTTTTGTCTGAAGCCACCTGTGCCAGATAGGATTCTCTATCTCTCATCATCCCTTGAGTCGGATAAACTACGGATACTGTTACCAATGAAACACCAGGTAATGCTTCATTCGATATTTCAGCTTTTCTGCTTTCCAAAAGTCCTTTGCCTTTAATCATAAGTATAACTACTGCAATTGTCACAATCATCGTGATTATTATTTTTTTTCTTTTCATGGGTTCATTCCTCTTTCTAGCAGATAATCCAGATAATAGATACTTTTTTTATAATTATATTTGCTTTCGATGAGTTTGGCAGATGCCAATTGTTTTTTCCCTTTTGCCAAGAGTAGATCATTCAGTGTTGAAACATCATTCTCATAACGTACTTTTTCTATACCTTCACTTTTTTCTAAAAGACGAAGTTCTGCAGAATTTCCCAAATACTCAGCATAACTCTGTTTTATTTTTTCTACCCCTTGGGTTAAAAGCTTTCGTAGATCAAGCAATGTTTGTTCTTTATTAAAGATGGCCTCCATCTTGGCTATTTTTGCTTGTTGTGCACTTGAGTCTCTTTTACCAAAATCTACAAGGTTCCATTTGACACTCACCCCGACTTGCCACAATGTTTCATCCTCCCAACTTTTGCTTACCAAATCTTTACCATAGTTTTTACCCACATAACTTGTGAGGTTCACTTGAGGGAGTTTTGCTGATTCACTTTGGGCTATCCTTTTATCAGCTTTCTTTACTGCCATATCTTCCATCTTTACTTTAGTTAAACCGGATACTTGTTCATAGAGTTTATTCACAGCGTAATAAGGCTTTTTCACCTTAATATTTAAGGGAGTCACACTCCCTATATTTTTCCCCACCAGTGAAGAGAGTGTGGCTTTTGTTATTTCTATATTAGAGACTAAAATTTCTTGTTGTGTTTGTGCTGCCCTCAGATCTGATTGGACTTTAAGTAAATCTATCTTTGCTTTTTTCCCTATTTTTACTTCATAAGCGATTTGTGCTGTAAGTTTTTTAAGTGCATAAGTATAGGAACGCTGTGCCATCACTATCTCTTCTTGTGCCAGGACAGAAAGATAGAGTGATCTAATGTTATATATGAGTTGCTCTTTAGTCAAACTTGCCTTCGCAGTCGACATCTGTTTTGCAATATCATTTATCTCTATCTGTCGGATTTGTGCAAATCCTGTAAAAAGCGGTACATTATAGGTGATTCCGGTTGCGAAGAGGTTTTGTGTAGTTGCAACAGTGTTGCCGCTGCTAATAAGTGTGGGGGTAAGCGGCATGAGTGTACGCGGCGTATTATAATGTGTATAATCTCCAACCAGGTCTAGTGACCCATACTGTTGAGCTCTACTTTCTTCACGTTTTGCTTGTGCTAGTTCTACTTGTGCCTGACTCTGCTTTATCACGGTGCTATGTTTTACTGCATACTGAATTAATCCATCCAAAGTACTACCAAATAAAGATGTCGTAAATAAAATGATGTAAAAAATACGTATCATGCTTACTCCTAAATTATATTTGAATCAATAAAAAGTATACAATGAAACAACAAAGTCACCGGTTTACTTATCGGATCTTAGTTTGAAGTCTGTATATAAACTTTATCTGAATAAAGGATAGATGGGAGAAAAACTACCCCATACTTATCTAATATACTTAAATCATATTATTTCTTAACTCTATGAAAAGATTGTTCTTGTAATATTTTTCTCATCAAAGGCTTCAGTCTTTGATCTCCTGGAATAACTGATCTACAACAATATTATGCAATTGATCGATAGCAAGTAGTAACATGAAATATCTTTTTTTATTGCATTTTAGATCAAAAATAAAAAAAGTGTATTGATATTTATCAAGATTTGCAGATTAAGGTACTTTATAACCAGATAAAGCT
The DNA here is from genome assembly GCA_047689535.1 of Candidatus Sulfurovum kebritense. GTDB lineage: Bacteria > Campylobacterota > Campylobacteria > Campylobacterales > Sulfurovaceae > Sulfurovum > Sulfurovum kebritense. The sequence goes on from JBEWPZ010000008.1 coordinate 39,983, forward strand.
TGTATAAGAAAACAAATTGATTTGTTTAAATATATATAATATTCTGTTTTTTCATAATATACCCCGTTTTGAGTATAGGGAAAAGTCTCAAGTATTTTTTCGATCTCATGCGTGATAAGGTGGAAGCCCCGAGCTTTTGCAGGTAAAATGATCGTTCTCTTGATAGATGGACATATGAAAGTATACTATAAGTATTGTTACTGCACCGGGTATTTATCTCCGTCATCGACATAACGTATTTTTTCATTTGATTATAAAAAGTTATATTTTAACAATTCAATATATAATAGTGTATAATCACTTTATGCAAGCATAGAAAAGGAGATGAGGATGAAGGATTTTATTGGAGAACTGCGTGTACTGCTCGGTTATCCGCGTAATATTCTACTATTATTGATACGTCTAGCACTTGCGTATGGGTTTAGCGGACCGGCAATATTGAAAATGAACAATATAGAAGAGACAGTGACCTGGTTTACGGAACTCTCTATTCCTTTCCCCTCCTTTGTCGCTTATCTGGTAACGGGATTTGAATCCTTGGGGATCATTCTTCTGATGATAGGGCTTTTTACCCGCTATATCTCTATCTTCTTATCGGTGGTCATGCTGGGTGCGATCTTCTTTGTGCATCTGCCAAACGGTTTTTCTGTAGCCAACAACGGTGTGGAGATACCGCTTTACTACTTTACCTTTTTTATGTTGTTGATCAGTTACGGGGCAGGGAAGTTCAGCCTGGATCGTCTTTTCTTCGAAGATGGGGTGGATCATGAGTGACTCAACGAAGCGGATGCATCGCAGTAGCGTCACTGTGAATTGTCTACTGAGAAATATATACGGATTGGGACGCTGCAGCAATCCAAATGAGTATGGCAGGGAGGGAGATAATGAATAATCAAGGGAATTTTTTTAGTAATTTGACCGTTCTTGCAGCGGACTGGAGTATCTTTTTCAAACTTCTGCTTTTAGCGCTTGTTATCATAATGGTCGCAATCTTTATCTATGACCGTTTTATCCAGCGTAAAAACCAGCTGCTTATTAACTACCCTCTGGTCGGTCGTCTTCGTTATCTCTTTTATCTTCTGCGCAATCCCATGCGTCAATACTTTGGTGATGAGACCTACTATGACTCTTTTGAGAAGCTTGATTGGATCGGCAAAGTCTCCCGACATGAAAATCCCTATCTTTCATTCTCCACTTCATTTCCCCAGTCAGACCAGGATAGACTTTTTCACCATGCAAATTTTGTCAAAGAGGTGAGTGAAGTACAGCATGAGTTCTCTGTGACATTTGGAGAACAACACAAATACCCTTTTAAAGCCTCCAGCATCATCGGACGTTCAGCGATGAGTGATGGTTCCATCTCTCCTGAAGGAACACGTGCTTTTGCAAGAGGAGCATACAGGGAGCATTTCCCCATTAATACCGGGGAGGGTGGGCTGACGTCCAACTTTCTGACACTGATGCGCTATGATGTGCTTAGCAGTAAGTTTTTGGAGAAAAAAGAGGGAACCATTTTTGCCAAAACTGTTTATAAAATCATGTACTTGATCACCAACTCTGAGATCGCACATCGTATCTATCGTAAGATGGTCGTCCGTCAAAAAGATAGGGGATCATTCATCTTTGACCGTCTGAACCTTGTCTTTTTTCGTATCAACTGGAAGGAGCCGATCAAATATTTCCCTGAAGAGATACCTCCCGGGGTACCTGATATCGTCTTTCAAATGGGATCAGGACTCTATGGTGTACGTGACGAGGAGGGAAACTTTGATCCGGACCGTTATGCGAAGGTGATGCGTTTTTGCCGTATGACGGAGATCAAGATCGCCCAGGGAGCCAAACAGACAGGGGGGAGGCTCCTTGCTACCAAAGTGAGTGAAGATATCGCCTACTATCGCGGCGTGAAAGCACATAAAGACCTATACAGTCCCAACCGTTTTCCCTATGCGAAAAATGTTGAGATGCTTTTTGACTTTGTCGAAGAGTTGCAGAATATCTCTGAAAAGCCTGTAGGGTTCAAGATCGTGATCTCTTCACGTGAGTATTTTGAAGAGTATGCGAAAGCACTGAGAAAACGCCTTGATGAGGGTAAAAAGATCGCAGATTTTATCACGATCGATGGAGGTGACGGAGGCTCTGCTACTGCACCGCTGGAGATGATGAACCGTATCGGTATGTCGATTCAGGCCTCACTGCTAGTGGTCAATGCCGTACTGGAAGAGTATGGACTGAGAGAGCATATCAAGATCATTGCCAGTGAGAAGGTATTGACACCGGATGATGTGGTGGAGCTGCTCTGTTATGGGGCTGACTTTGTCAATATCGCCAGAGGATTTATGATCTCGGCAGGGTGTATCCGTGCAAGGCAGTGTTCCGGAGCAAACGGACGTGACTGTCCGGTAGGACTTGCAACTATGAATGAGGCCAAACGAAGTAAATACCTGGTGATTGAGAAGTCCCACCATGTTGCCAACTATCACCGGGCACTTCTCAATGGCGTGAGTTCCCTGCTTGCGGTAATGGGGAAAAGCGATGTCAGCGAACTTGGGATAGAGGATCTGAACCTGAGAAGTGAAGAGGAGAAGCATGAAAGGGTGTGACTTTATACCGCTTTATCTCTACAGAGGAAAAATAACAGGCTTTGAATCCTACTCTAGAGTGATCATCGTACTGTGCCCTTCATTCTCTCGCAGGTAGGTAACCTTGACACGGTCTCCCCGGCTATAGTTTTCCAATCTGTCAAGCAATTCACCGGTATCCTCCACCTGATGTCCATCGATACTGAGGATGATGTCACCGACAGTGGATCCATCCTGTGCCTGCATCTTCATACCGTGCAGTCCCGCTCGATGTGCTGCAGAGCCTTTCCTGACACCGATGACCGCTACCCCTTTGATACCCAGTTCATCAGTGATTGCCTGGTTCAGCTCATCATCGATCGTAATCCCAAGCCGTGGTCTTTGGTAGTGGCCTTTTGCGATCAGTTGAGGTACGATACGGTTGACCGTATCGACAGGGACGGCAAACCCGATACCTGCATAGGCTCCCGATGGACTGTAGATAGCGGTATTGATCCCTACAAGGCGTCCGGCACTGTCCAGGAGGGGACCACCGGAGTTACCCGGGTTGATCGCTGCATCGGTCTGGATCAGCCCTTTGATCTCTGACCCGTTCTCATTGTAGAGACTGCGGTTCAGTGCAGAGACGACACCGGTTGTCAGTGTCTGGTCAAGTCCGAAAGGGTTTCCGATGGCATACATCATCTGTCCGACCTGCAGATCACTGCTGCTTCCGATCGGAAGTGGAGATGGCATACTTGAGACGGGAGGGATGCGCAGGACAGCGATATCATGATCAGGGCTGGCACCTACCAACACAGCATTGAAGGTACGATGGTCATTCAGGCGTACATGGATCACTGAAGCTCCCCGAAGTACATGGAAGTTGGTAATAATATGTCCGTGTTCATCCCAGATAAATCCCGAACCCGTCCCGCGCGGAATACGGGTAATATCGCGGGTCCAGAGATTAAGCGTATCGGTAAGTGTTGTGATATACACAACGGACGGACTGGCTTGACGGAAGATCTCTATATTCATCTTTTCTGTATCAGAGAGCACACCTCTTGCCGTGACTGCACGGGGTTCTGCATGCATAGAGAACCAAAGCGCTTCAAATCGCGGGAGTAAAAAGAGCAGAGCGATCAATCCTATGAGTATGACTAACAAGGTTCGTATCGTACGTAAAAGTGCATTTTGCTTCAGTGGACTATCCATTACATATCACCTTTATTGCCTTTTGCTACTGTAACTATCATAATACGAAAAGATTAACAGTTTATAGGTAAGGTAAAAAATATCTTATTAAGTACAGTGTTATTGGTATGAAAAGGGTATCGGTAAAGTCCTTTAACGTGAAAATATAGTATACTTCGGAATGCAGATGAGTAACAGTTACAGAATGACAATTATCGTTCCGATTTATAATGAAATAGACAACCTTGACCGTGTTGAAAAGACATTTTTGGAGTATATGGCACAAAGTCCTACAAAAAGCCAGGTACTCTTTGTAGATGATGGCTCTACAGACGGAAGTTTTGAGAAGATCAGCAAGATATGTGAACATCCGGATTTTCATTTTATCAAATTCAGACAAAACAGAGGGTTGAGTACAGCGATCAAAGCCGGTATTGATCACAGTGAGACGGAGTTGATCGGTTATATCGATGCCGACCTTCAAACGACCCCTTTTGACTTTGACAAACTCCTGGGTGAGATCGACGGTTGTGATGCTGTGATCGGGTACCGTGCAAAAAGAAAGGATACTCTCAGTAAAAAGCTTCAATCTCGTTTTGCCAATGCAATTCGTCGAAAGCTGATCGATGACGGTGTGATCGATACGGGATGTCCGTTGAAAGTTTTGCGCAGTGAAAAGGTTCAAAAGCTTCCATTTTTTGATGGCATGCACCGTTTTATCCCGGCACTCTTAAAGCTTGACGGCGGAGAGATCAGACAGATGGAGGTACAGCACTTTGAACGTATCGCCGGAGAGTCAAAGTTCAATATCTTCAACCGGTCCATCAAACCGCTGCAAGATGCGTTTGCCTACCGGTGGATGCGCAGCAGATATATCCGTTATGAAATAGAACAAACGGATATCTAGTATGCATCAATGGTTTTCTGATCATGCGATCATCTATCTGGTCGGGTTTGTTGCACAGCTGCTTTTTTCTGCCAGACTGTTGGTACAGTGGATACTCTCCGAAAAGGTAAAAAAAGTACTTACTCCGGAACTCTTTTGGCAGTTAAGCCTTTTGGCTTCCTTCTTGTTTTTTGTCTACGGTTGGCTGCGTGATGATTTTGCGATCATGCTGGGACAGACGATCACCTACTTTATCTATATCCGCAATATGCAGATCCAAAGAACCTGGCAGAGACTCGCTCTCTCTTTACGCCTCTTCCTGTGGGCATTCCCGGTTTTAATCCTCTTCTACTCATACTCTAACGGCCAATCCGATATCCAGCGGCTCTTTTTTAACCAGTCCATTCCATTATGGCTGATCGTGTGGGGAAGTGTCGCGCAGATCGTCTTTACATTTCGTTTTATCTATCAATGGATCTACTCTGAAAAGATCAAACGTTCTCATCTACCTGTAGGGTTTTGGCTGTTGAGTCTGGTAGGGTCACTGATGATCTTGACCTATGCGATTATCAGAAAAGATCCGATACTTTTCCTTGGTCAGTTGTTCGGTTCGATCATCTACACAAGAAATATCATGATCAGTAAAAAGGAGTCTAAATGAATCACTACCTCGCTGCAAAACAAAATGCTCTTATTGCTTTTGTGGTCATTCTTCTGGTGGCCATGATCGGTATCTATTTTCGACCGATTATGATCATCGATGAGACACGCTATGTGAGCGTTGCTTGGGAGATGTGGGACAAGGGGTCTTTTTTGGTCCCGTTGATCAATGGTGAACCCTATCACCATAAACCGCCTCTGCTCTTTTGGCTCTTTCATCTGGACTGGCTGATATTCGGGGTCAATGACCTCAGTATCCGTTTTATCCCTATGCTTTTTGGTCTCGGAACATTGGTGATCATCTATAAACTCTATCTGAGTCTATGGAGAGAGGACCAGGAGGGTGCAACGCAATCGATGATGGTTTCAGCAGGGATCGTGATCTTTGCATTTTACAACTCTCTGATCATGTTTGATGTGATATTGAGCTTCTTTGTACTGTTGGGGCTCTATCACATCATCAAGGCAACCCAGACGCCATCACGTTATCACTTTATTATGATCGCCGTGGCATTCGGACTCGGGGTGCTTACCAAAGGTCCTGTGATCCTGGTGCACCTTCTTACCTTTATGCTGTTTGCCATCTATTTTATGGAGAGAAAACCATCCAAAGGTTTTTATAGCAAGCTGGCACTCTCTTTTGTCGGTGGTGTCTTGATCGCACTTGCCTGGGCGATTCCTGCAGGCATCGCAGGAGGGGAAGCGTACCGTCATGCGATCTTCTTCGGACAGACTGCCAACAGAATGGTAAACTCTTTTGCCCATCAACGTCCGTTATGGTGGTATCTGATGCTGTTGCCGCTTCTTCTCTTTCCTTGGTCTCTCTATAGACCATTCTATACGGCGATCAAAGAGATGGTGTTTGACTCAGCATTGAAAGTGATGATAGGATGGTTACTCGCTACACTGTTGATCTTCTCACTGATAAGCGGTAAACAGGTGCATTATATCATGCCTGAGATCGCTGCATTCTCATTGGTATTTGTAAGGATACTGAGAAGTTCACTCTCTCAGACAACCTCTACAAAGTTGATAGGGTACAGTTATCTTCTCTATGGTATCGCACTGGCAGCTTTACCGTTTGTTGTATCCAGGGAAGAAGCTAATATCACCTTCAAACCGGATATCGCTGCTTTTGTTATGGCTGGAGTATTGGTGATCGTGGCAGGTATCTATTTTGTACGAAAAGAGTTCACTGGACAAAACAGCGCGATCAGTTCGGTTGCACTGGGGAGTGTACTTGTCGTGTTTGTGACACATCTGCCGATACATAACTTTCTTGCACAACAAGATATATCCAAGTTTGCCAACGCTATCGCAGCGCTTCAGGCACAAGAGATCCCTGTCCTGCACTATAAAAAGTATCATGACCAGTACCAGTTTGCAGGCAGGTTACATCATCCCCTGGTTGTTGTGTATGATAAAAAAGAGATCAGTGACTATGTAGCAAAATATCCTGATGCGATGATCGTGGTGTATGTCAAGCAAAAAAATATGCATAAGGTGAATCAATCATTCATTCTGGAAAAAACGGATTTTAAAGGGAAGTATGCACTTTTGATTAAAGCGAAAGAGTATGAGGCATTCTATAACCGGGATGTAAAGAAGCCATAAGCGTTATTTCTTTAGCTCTAAAGGGGCTCTTCCGGCTCTCTTGCGAACCCTGTTCACTGTTTTGAAGACAACAGGCTGTTTGATCACCCACTTTTCAATCCTGTATTTATGCGGGAAATTGACAAATAACAATCCTGCAATGATCGTAAGTATCCCCTGTCCCGGTAAAAAAAGCATACCGATTCCGGCAATGATCAAAATAATCCCAAGAATATTTTTTACAATGATCGCTATCCACTGTATCAAAGGCGGGTAGTTGTGCCATGGGTACTTTTGTCGTTTGGGATGGGTAAAGTAGTCAGAGGGGATACGTATGATGATCCAGGGGATCAGAACAATAGAGAGTATGAAGGCGATGATCGCGATGATCGTTGAGGTCAACATCTCTTCTCTCCTTTGTGGATCCTATATAGTTAGTCTACAGAATTATGGCTTTAAAGAGAACTTTCCGATCTCTTCCAGAAATGTTGTTGCATAGGACCCTTTAGGCAGAGAGAACATGACAGTGAGTCTGTTGCTTTCACTTTCGTAGTGTGTCTCTACCTCTTTGGGCCAGATCCAGGCATATCTTCTGTCTCCCTTGAGTGAACTGAGCTCCGTGTCATCGAAAGGGGCCTCAAGGTGATAGGCATCACTTTTGGCACGTTCTACATTCTCTCCGCAGAGTAACCCGGTAGGGGAGAGTTTTGCTTTGGCAAAGAGTGCTGCACTTTTGCTCATATCTTTGAGCGGTGTTGTCTTACCGTATGGGTAGGCCTGCAGCATATCTCCCAGAAAAAGTTTGAAAAACTGCGGTTGCTCTGCAAGGACTTTGACCAGCTCGAGGGGATAGTCAAGTTTTTTTGCCGCTTTTTCGGCGGGGTATTTTGTGATCACAGAGGAGAGCTTGACACGCATACTCAACCACTCGTTAAAAAGATAGCTTTGGTAGGCAGATACGAGAAGCTTCTCTTTACTCCCTTTCAGTTTTTTCCCGCTGTGGGCGATCTCTTTTCCCTGCTCATAAGAGTGGCTGTCTTCGCCAAATCTTTGGTATCCGTAGTAGTTGGGGATCCCCTCTTTTTGCATTTTCAGTGCGGTCGTACGGAAGAACTTTGCATCTTTGGCTGTGATATGATGCAGGACAATAGAAAATTTGTTCCCTTTCAGGTGGCCTATCTTAATGGGTGCTTTATTGTAGGCTTTCTCCAGTATCTCTACACGTTCGGTAGTGAGGTTTTTAGTGAGCTCTTTTTCATACTTTTTCGGTAGTGAGATGTATTGGATGGTCGTGGCATTCTTGTCTTTAAGACCGGCATAACCGATGTCTCGTTCATCCAGCCCTGTGGCTTTGGAGATGACATGGATGAGTTTCCAGGTACTCATATCGGTCTTTTTGATCTTGAGGATCAGGAAGTTGCCTGAGCCGCTGAAACTGTAGAGAGGTATCTCCTCTACAAAGAAACGCTCAATTGTCTGTTTAAAGTCAAAGTTGACTGGGTGGTGGGTATAGGCGTAAGTTTTATGCATAAAAGAATTATATCCAATCCCTCTCTTTGTAACACTTGTAAAAAAGAGAGATTCGTAAAACTGTATGGAGTAATGTATAATAGCATAGAGATTACAAGGAGTATCTGTGTCACCTATTTTAAGGCTTTCAGTTTTAAGAGTTGTCGGAACGATGGTACTTGTACTACTGCTTTCCGGCTGTGCACTGAAGTCCCGTCAGTTTTCTGCACCAGATGAAGCACACTACACGAAGGCTCTCGTTACCGGTTATAAAAATATCCGTTACTGGGGAGATCAAAGAGCAGCATACGCCTACACGACGATGGATCGTTTAAAGTTAAACAAGAAGCTTCATCAAAGGGTCGATATCCTAGCCCTTTCCGGCGGAGCGGAAGACGGGGCATATGGAGCAGGTTTCCTGAAGGGATGGAGCGAGCGGGGTGACCGGCCTGAATTTACTATGGTGACCGGGATCTCTACGGGTGCACTGATCGCCCCGTTTGCTTTTTTGGGGCCTGAGTATGATCATGTGCTCAAAAGGCTCTTTACAGAAAGTTCCAAAAAAAACATCTTCGTATTGACACCATTCAGAGCGCTTTTTGGCGGCTCGGCCGTAGCAGACACGGCACCGCTTAGACGTATCCTGAAAGAGGAGATCGATGATGACTTTGTCGCCGCACTGGCCAGAGAGGGGCGCAAAGGCCGTATCCTTCAGATCGGTACGACCAATCTTGACGCACAACGCCCCGTGATCTGGGAGATCAGTGAGATCGCACAAAGCGGATATCCCGGTGCCAAGCATCTCATACAGCAGATCATGTTGGCTTCGGCTTCTATTCCGGGGGTTTTCCCTCCTGTATTGATCGATGTGAGAATAGAGGGGAAAAAACATCAGGAGCTTCATGTGGACGGCGGTGTGACACAACAGATATTTGTCTATCCCTATGACCTTAATGTCCGATGGTATGAAAAAGCACTGGGTATCCGGCCTCAAAAGCACTTTTGGCTGATACGCAATACAAAAATAAATCCTGAATACCATATCGTTGACCTGGGCGTCAGTGATATCGCAGGGCGCTCTGTAAGTACTCTGATCAAGTATCAGGGAAGAGATAACCTGAAAAATATTATGTCACTTGCCAAACGTGACGGTTTTAAGGTGCATATCACCCATGTGCCTGCGAGTTTTGATACGCCGCTTGAAGAGATGTTCGATAAGAGATATATGGGAGCCCTCTACAGGGTAGGGTACGAAAAAGGGCGTACGCGTTCAGGCTGGCAAAGAGGCTTCGAGTAAAAGGGAGTCTATCCGCATTTACCCGGTGCACACTTCATCCCTCCGCATTTACCCTCCAGTTTGCTCTTGATGCTGCCCGACTGCATCTCATCAAGCATCTTCTGTGTCTCTACAGGGTGGGCGATAAAGTTGTATGCTTTGTAGAGGGTATAGGCTCCGTAAAGGATCACTAAAAATGCAGCCAGTTTCATCATTACGCCGCGGAGTGAACCTTTTTGCAGGTATTTGGTAACGGTTCCAAGAAAAAAGAGTGCAGGGATCGTAGCCAGTCCGAAGGTTGACATAACGATCGCACCCCAAAGCGGTGAAGCGGTACTTGCTGCAAAGATCGCAAAGGAGTAGACAAGACCACACGGGATGATACCGTTGAGCATACCCAGTAGAAAAAAGCTGGAATAGGTCTTGGATGTGATCAGTTTACGAAAGTTGTTCTGGTACCAGCCATTTTTAGAGATCGAAAACTCTGCAGAGTTAAGAAACTTGAAATTACCGACGAGCGATAGCCCTGCGAGTATCATCAATACACCGGTGAGTAAAAAAAGTACCCCTTTGGTTGTGGGGGTAAATGCGATGGCCCGTCCGAGGAGTCCAAACATCGCACCGAGGATCGCATAGGTCGCGACACGTCCGAAGTTGTATGTCAGGTGCTGACTGGTCTGCTGCCACCATGCACTTTTGGGATCTATCTTGGTAGAGCTGTAGGCGACAACGATACCTCCGCACATGCCGATACAGTGTCCTACACTTCCTAAAAATGCCGTGGTCAAGATAATGATAAGGTCTATATTTTCCATAACGAAACTATAGTATTATTTTGTTAAAATTGTATTAATTATACTGAAGGGATAGTGTGTGATCAAAAAGTTAAAACGAAATTTTATCAAGATGTTCCGAGAACTTTTAGTGTATCATCACAGTTCACTGGAGTATAGGGCAAAGATCCTGACACTGATGGTCTCATCCAATGAAAGGATAGATGAGTGTGAAGAGCAGGCACTCAAAGAGATAGCACATAAGATCTATCATGATGACCCTGAGAGGGCAGAGTTATTGATCGATACGGTCACAGAGTATCATGAGAAGATCGTTACAAGTAACGGTCTGGATTTTGAACACTTGGTGCAAGATGTTGAGAGAGAAAGCAGAGCCGTTAACCGTTACGTAGAAAAGATCGATTTTGAGCTTCTTGGAAAGTTGCATCACTGTATGAAAGAAGAAGAGGATATTATCTTTCAAGAGAGGATTTTGGATTTTTTACAGATGCTTAAAGAAGAATATGGTAGAAAAGAGAGAGTCAATAAATAGTTTTTTATCATAAAAAAAGGGGGGGAGAAGTTGATGGAATGGTATCGTTTTATTATCAGCGGAAGAGTACAGGGGGTCTTTTATCGTAAGTCGGTTTCTCAGGCAATGATGACAAAACAGTTCAAGGGGTATATCAGAAACCTGGATGACGGGACCGTGGAAGTCGTGGCTGAGATCTATGATGAGGACTTTGATCTCTTTATGGAGATACTTCGGGAGGGATCACCGTTGAGCAGTGTTGAAGAGATAGCTCAGCAGATCATCGATGATGCAGTGTTTCATACAGACGGATTTGAGATACGTTATTAGGAGTAGAAATGAGCAGTGGATGGACCTGTCAATATATGGGAACGCATGGAGAAGAGAAAGAGTGGTGTCTCAAGCTTTCTCATAAATGTGATCCCGGGTGTAAAGGGTGTGTGATCTATAACCAGGTGACATTTTCCGAACCCAATATCTCTGAAGAGCAGCAGCGTAAAGTCAAAAAACGTAGTGACACTCCGTTAAAGAATAAATAGTATGATATAGTCCAGTAAGATACACAGGGGCAAACCTAAGTAATATATTATGGTGTGCACCTGTTTTATAGAATAAGTTTTAAGATGAAAGGGGAACTATTGATCACAGTAGATGAGTTTTTAGAAGCGTGCCAAAAATCGTTTGATGCAATTGATAAAGATTTTGGCAGAGATGCAGAGACAGAGGCCCGGTGTTGGTACTCTGAGGAGCTTGCTCAAGATAAAGAGCTTATGAAGTATACCGTTGAAAAGTTAGCACTGTTGAGTGACTAGCTTTATAGGTCACGACACTATATACGATAATTCTGGATCAAATTCAGGGTTACATTTTCCCCACTTTTATTTTCCCATTAAAGATTTTTGTTTTCTGCTCTCTTTTTAAGCGCTAGATTCATTTGTTCAAAGCCTTCTCTTGTGTTTTTGTCGAGGTTTTTCCAGAGTAGTGGAACCAGTAGACCGCTAAAGTGCTCTTTTTGTATCAAGAGGCAACCGGATTCAGTCGCTTCAATTCTGAAAATATGTTCACCGTCAAAGATACCGGGAAATAAGAGATGACCGAGCCAGCTAAACTCTCTGTTTATGCAATGATCAGGATGTGAGGGATAGGATGAACGCCCCACACTATCTATCTACTCTGCCGTTTCCATTCCCTGTTTATACTTTCCGTCACGTGCATAACCGTTGAGCATACAGCGTTTCAATAACATTTTATGAGCAGCATCCACATTGCTCTCCTTCCCTTCCCAGGCTGCAAGTACCGGTGCCTGCAACGCGCGTCCGTAAGAAAAACTGACCTCCCAGGGATGCGGACCTATCATGTTCATAGCGTTGAGGTGGGCAGTGGCATCTTCCGCACTTTGTCCGCCGGAGAGAAATATAAGTCCGGGTACTGCTGCAGGCACATAGCGCTTCATGCAACGTATCGTAGCCTCGGCTACTTGCTGCACACTTGCCTGATGCGGGCATTTTAACCCGGGGATCACCATGTTCGGCTTGAGCAGCATCCCTTCAAAGAGTACACGGTGTGCATCAAGTTCGCTGAAGACTGCTTCAAGTACCCTGGAAGTGACCTCTTCACAGCGTTCAATGGTATGGCTTCCATCCATGAGAACTTCGGGTTCCACGATCGGCACGATATCCAATTCCTGGCAGAGTGCGGCGTACCGAGCGAGTGCATGGGCATTTGCACGGATACCGTACTCCGTAGGGATATCGTGTGCATTGATCTCGATCACAGCTCTCCATTTTGCAAACTTCGCTCCCAGCTCTTTATACTCAACAAGCCGGTCATGCAGACCATCCAGTCCTTCGGTGATCTTTTCTCCAGAGTAGAGTGCCAGCTCTTTGGCTCGTTTGTCCACCTTGATCCCCGGCATGATCCCCCTGCTTGAGAGCAGTTCGGCAAAGGGCGTGCCGTCCCGGGTACTTTGGCGTAGTGTCTCATCATAGAGAATGATCCCGCCGATATAGCGTTCGATCCCTTCGCTCGTAAAAAGAATCTCGCGATATCTGCGGCGACGCTCTTCAGTGGATTCTACATTGATTGTATCAAAGCGTTTTTTGATCGTGGGTGTGCTTTCGTCTGCTGCAAGCACCCCTTTCTGTTTCGCGACGATGGTATTTGCTACGGACTTGAGCGTTTCTTTGTTCATGTATAACCCCTTTTTATTTGATATCTATACAGATAACTTTTGATTGGAGGAGTAGTTTGTCTCTATGAAGAGTATACAGAAAACGGGTAGTTATTTCAAGAAGCGTGATAGAGGAAGAGGAGGCTTTACTTCTGTTGTTCTCGGCAATTTAAAAGGTATCCGTTCACCCTGAGCTTGTCGAAGGGTTTGAGAGACTGCACTCCTTTGTCTCCAAGCTCTAGACTGTAAGAAGAGAATTAAGTATTCAATGTGTGCTTAGGGCGATTTTTCTTCTCCTGCGAATTATGTTAAAATCCCGCCTTTATAATAGGATGAAATAAATGGGAATTTTTGCTATACAGTCACTTGCCGGAGGTTTTCTGGATGAAGATCTAAAGCATTTCAATAAGGTTTTTGATGATTGGTGTGTACAGTTTGAGACCATGGAAGATGCACAGCTGATCGTAGATACCCTTGAAGAACGCGATACACTCAAGATCGTAGAGATCACACCGCTGAGCTATCCCAAATACTTTTTCCCCAACCTGCAGGGGATCATCCACGCCACACGGGAGCATGAAGGGAAGATCATCTGTATCGTTGAACAGCAAATGGGGATGAGCTTTCGCATAGCCGTATGTGATATGAAGACCAAACAGGTCAGAGTGCTCCGTACCCGATATAAAACCGCACACAGTGTCGAAGGGGTATTTGCAAATCTCTCTTTTGAGTTATGAGATTTTTTTATTTTCCCTATTCTTCCCGTACGGAAGCTCAAGGATCAGTTTAAAGCCCCCTGGAGACGATGATGGCGATAGCCATCTGTTGTGCCGCGAGGATGGAGTTCTGCACTGCGAAAAGGTTTGCACTTTGAAACTGCTGTGTTGTGATAAAGGAGTCGGACACCATACCGATATTATCGGCCATGGCCAGTATGGTATCACTCATCTCTCCGATCCTATCAGCCATGATACCGATATCGGCAGAGAGCTGAAGCATACTGTTGAGCGACTCCTTAAGCGTCACCGTCTCTGTCGAGGGCTCAAGTCCCTCAATCGCAATGAGATAGCCGTCGACAGCCGTGGCGATGAAGGTAAGCATAGTCGAGAGATCATAAAGCTGCATGATTGTCGTCTCATCGACATAAAATGTACCGTTTGCCATATCATCTTTAATACTGTTGCTGAGTGCAGTGACCTCTTGGCGAAAGTTTTCGACGTCATCGGCAATACTTTGAAGCTGGTACTGCATCGTACATGGACAGAACGTAACCGAGTGCATACGCGAAGAGAGTTCCATACCGTCGGTTATGAGCGTGTTGTAGTTGAGCTCGCGCGTACTGGTCTCAATAACGGAGACCAGTACCAAAGCATTGGTCTGTGTCTGCAGCAGGGTCTCGGTACTGGAGGTCATGTTCGCGCTCTGAATCTCCTGAGTCGCAATAATGCGGTCAGCCATGATATCGATATTGTCAGCCATGACAAGGATCCTGTCCGCCATCTCACCGATTCTGTCTGCCATCGTACCGATATCGTCAGAGAGCTGCAGCATAGAGGTAATACCGTTTTTGAGCGTAAGTGTAGAGGCCGCATTGTCAAGCTGCTGCAGGTCTAGTGAGAGCCGTAGCGTTTCGTTGGCCATGCTCAAGGTCGTTGTTGAAAGATCCTCAAGGGCATCGAGGAGCTCGGCATCAACCTGTAAAGGTGCGGAGAGACTGTCATCGATGGCGCTGATGGTATTGACCATATCGCGTGCCTTCTGGTTGACTTGTACAAGCGGCGCACAGACCGAGGAGGCATTGAGCTCAAGTATACTCAATTCACTCTCAAGCGACTGGGACTGAAGGAGAAGGCCTTGAAGGTCTTCTTTTAAGGCTGCGGCTGCCGGCATACCCATAAATAGCATAAAAACAGCGGCAGCGCCAATAAAGTTGTTCCATAGTTGTTTCATTCGGTTCTCCTTTCTTTTACAGTCCATAGGACTCAATGATGCTGATAGTGATCTTTTGCGAAGTGTTCAGGGAATCAATCGTGTAGGCGATGTTTGATGTCTGTATCTCTTCGACCTCGACGATCCGCTCGCTCATTACACCGATATTGTCAGCCATGATGATAATCTTGTCACTCATCTCCATAATGCGGTCACTCATCACTCTGATATCCTGTACCAGTTTAAGCATGGAGTTGGTGGCATCGGAGAGGACAGGTGTACTCGTCAGAGGAGCAAGCATCTGTACGGTTCTGGCAAAGTTTTCGGTACTCTGTGCCAAGGCTCTGTTGATCTCTGAGAGATCGCTGAAATAGGTCAGTGTGTCACCGTTGATATAGTGCGAAGCGATGGCACTGTTGATAGTGGCGAATGTGTAGAGGCTGAGGACCTTTCCCATCAGCTGTGCAGACTGTGCTTGTATCTCTTCCAGTTTATCTGCCATATTGAAGTTGGTCAGTATGGTCATCTGCATATCGGAATTCAGCGTGTCGCTGTCAGATTGGATCTGCTCAAGGGTAAGGTTGTAGATGATCGACGAAAGAGAGCTGTTGAGTGCAGCCATATTCTGCTGCGTTGTCAGTAGGGAAGACTGTATGAACTGCATGTTTGTACTTTGCAGTGTGATGGTGTAGACGATCTTGTCCGCCATAGAACCGATATTGTCTGCCATGACCAGAACGCGGTTGGCCATCTCGAGGATACGGTCTGCCATCGTACCGATATCGTCTGAAAGCCGGAGCATTGCGCTGAGCCCGGCCCGGTATTCGAAAAGGTCGGCAACGGACTCAATGCTGTTTAACTCCAACGCTATCCGGACACTCTCTTCGGCCATCGATCGGCTGATGGCACTTAGGTCGTCAAGCGATGTCAGATCCTCCTGTGTGAGGCTCAACGGTGAAGAGAGCTGCGCATAGACCGCCTCTATGCTCCCGATATACTCTTCTATAGAGGTGTTGAGAGTACCCAGATCGGAACAGTCATCTCCCTGGTTAAAACTGAATGCAGAGAGGTTGGCGTCGAGCGAATTTCCCTGCCTGACAAGTCCCTGTAGATCAGTTGTAAGCGATGCATGTGCGTTAACTGCAAACACTGCTAGTAACAACAATGATGTCAAATATTTTTTAAACATAATGATTTTCCTTAGTTTGATATTGTATCTATATATAAACTATTATTATGACAATAATAAAAGATCGGCATTATACTTATTAAATATTAGGGTGTAGGTAAAATATAATGATTTCTTATCTATTGGGTATAAAGAAGGAACTATCGTAACACCTTAAGTAGGTCCGACATATGCGATGGATCAAGAAGATACCAAGGAGGCACAACGTTTAACTCATTATCAACGTTGCACTAGACTATACAGATGTGGACGAGGGTAGAAATAAAGAAGTCCGTTCGTATTGAGCCTGTTGAAATACACTCAATCAAACCCTTCGACAAGCTAAGGGTGAACAGGCTCAGAAGATTTACACTACAATAAAGGGAAAAGATCTATTCGATCTCTTCTTCAAATTTCGCTTTGAGTTTTGCGATCTTGGGCGGGATCACTGCCATGCAGTAGCCCTGCATCGGGTTTTGACGGTAGTAGTCCTGGTGATAAGCTTCGGCTTTGTAGTAGTTCTCTAGCGGTTCGATCTTGGTGACGATCGGGTCGTTCCAGTTCTCCTGTGCTGCTTCCATAGCAGCCTCCGCAGCCTCTCTGGTCTCTTCATCGGTGTAGAGGACGGTGGAACGGTATTGGGTCCCGTGATCTGCCCCTTGTTGGTTCAGTGTCGTAGGGTTGTGTGTGGCAAAGAAGACATCCAGCAACGTGTCTGCCGTGACGACACTGTCATCATAGGTGATCTTCACCACCTCTGCATAACCGGTATCTCCGCTGCAGACATCCCTATAGGTAGGGTTGGGGAGATGACCGTTGGCGTAACCGCTCTCCACATCCTGAACACCGCGTAAAAGTTCAAATACCGCTTCGGTACACCAAAAACATCCGCCGCCCACGACAAGTTCTCTGATAGCCATTTCAAATCCTTTATTAAATATGTATTCACTTTATTTGCTATAATAGCTTACAAAAATAAATTAAGGGTAAAATACGACTAGTCGTGTGAGCCAACTGCTGAAGTTGTCTCAGTGGCAGCGTAGTATTTTAGGCTTTGCCTAAAATGCGTCCCGTATAAAGGTACTTTATGAGTAATGTAAATGTTGTCTGTCCGCATTGTCTCAAAGTGAACCGTATTCCCAAAAAAGAGCGCTATGCCAAAGCGAATTGCGGATCTTGTAAAACCTCACTGCTTGAGAATAAGCCTGTGGAGGTGGATGCAGCAAAGTTCGGTACATTTGTGGTCAATTCGGATCTCCCTGTAGTGGTGGATTTCTGGGCACCGTGGTGCGGTCCCTGTCGTCAAATGGCACCAGCGTTCGAAGAAGCTGCACGTTCCATGCTTTTGAAAGCGCAGTTTCTGAAGGTCAATACAGAAGAGAACCAACAGCTTGCAGCACAGCATGGTATACAAAGTATCCCGACACTGATCGTCTTTAAGGGAGGCAAAGAGATTGACCGTCTCAGTGGTGCGCTCAGTGCAGGAAGATTGGAAAACTGGGTCAGTCAGTATCTTTAATATGCTAAGCATTGAGAGATAGAGTGAAGAGGGAAAAATAATGTATGTCGATAAACCCTTTCCATAAGAGATGGGGATCGATCGGCATATAAAAATGTAGGAGAACGATGAGCAGGATATTGCTACTGGAAGATGATACAAACCTCAATGAAACGGTGACTGAGTTTCTTGAGGATGAAGGGTATGAGGTGGTCTCTGTCTACAACGGTGAAGAGGCGCAGGAGAAGCTTTATGAAAGCAGGTATGACCTGCTGCTTCTTGATATCAATGTCCCCGGTATTGACGGGCTGGAGCTGCTGAAAGAGAGCAGGGCGCAAGGCGTGGTCGCTCCAGCGATCTACATCACTTCGATGGACACGGTCGAAGATCTGGAAGAGGGATTTAAAAGTGGTTGTGATGACTATATCCGTAAGCCTTTTGCGCTCAAAGAGTTGAAAATACGCATGGATACACTGCTGAAGCGCGGTTTTTATCATCAGGAAAAAGATCATATTCTCATTACCCGGGATATTGCTTATGATATCGACAACAATGAGCTTATCATCGAAGATAAACCGGTCTCGCTGGGACAGAAAGAGGCGACACTGCTCAAGTTGTTTGTGAAAAATGAAGGTGAGGTGCTTGCCCATGATCGTATCTTTGATCACCTTTGGAGTTATGATGAGGAGCCCAGCGATTCTGCGCTGCGTACCTACATCAAAAATTTACGTAAATTGATAGGAAAAGATAGAATTGTCAGCATTAAAAAGCAGGGCTACAAGTTCATTATTGAGAAGTGAGAAGAAATCTTTACGAAGGTTTCTCTCCCTATATGTATTTCTGGTAATGATGGTCATCTCAACACTGGCGGTACTCTATTACCAGGCACAAAAAGAGCTGGTACTCTCAAAACATCGTGCTGACCTGGCAAAGTATGCCTATATCGAGACCAAGCGTCTCAAAGTACTGCACCACTTCTTTGATGAGAGGAAAAAGTACCCAAGGGATCCCCGCTTCCGTTCTGCGATCTATGATATCGAGTACAAAGAGATCTTCTCTTTGATACACAAGAAAGCTGTAGATTTTAACCAGGAGATCTATTTTAAAGATGGGGTATTCCACTTTGTCAAGAGTCTGGATATCTTCTATCTGGGGGCAAAGTATCTGATCATTGAGATCGATGATGACGGGGTATGGCACGATCATTTGATCAACAGGATATTGAGTTATGGTCTTTTGGCGCTTCTGCTCTTTATCTTTTTCGGGTACTTTCTTGCAAAACTCTTTGTAAAACCGATGAGAGACTCGATGATGCTGCTGGACCGTTTTATCAAGGATACCACCCATGAACTCAATACACCGCTTTCAGCGATCCTGGCAAACATTGAGATGATGGATACCGATGTTATGATCGAGAAGAACAGAAAAAAACTCAACCGTATCAATATCGCTGCTAAGACTGTCTCCATCCTCTACAAAGACCTTACCTACCTGACACTGGAACAGGAGAGGGAGAATGAAGATGAAAAGATTGATGTGGCAGAACTGCTGTATAACAGGGCAGAGTACTTTATGGTCCTGGCTCAATCAAAAGAGTTGACCTGTGAAATGGATATCGACCATGCAGAGATCGTTATGGACCGGAGAAAACTCACCCGAGTGATAGACAACCTTCTTTCCAATGCCATCAAATATAATAAACGCAAGGGAACAGTCGGTATTGTATTGCGTGAAGACAGGCTGGAGATATGGGATACGGGAGTCGGTATCTCAGAAGAGGAGAGAGTGCTCATGTTTGACCGGTATAGAAGGTTTAATGAGAGTGAAGGAGGGTTTGGTATCGGATTGAACATTGTCAAAAAGATACTGGATGAATACGGTATAGAGATTGAAGTGATATCTGAAAAAGAGGAAGGCACAAGGATAGTATTGAAATGGTAAAAAAAATGTTAATGTATACGGTACTGAGTGTTGGTATATTTGCAGATAATGCCTATGAACGTAACTGTATTCCCTGCCATAGGGATCTTCCGACAAGCCTGCAGGGTATGTTCAAAAATTACCTGTTGGTATACAGTGGTGAACAGACAGTGAAAGCAGCATTGAAGCACTATATGCGCTATCCCTCCAGACATATCTCGGTGATGTCAGATCTTTTTATAGATACTTACGGAGTGAAAAACAGGTTATATATCAGTGATAAAGAGTTGCAGGAAGCGATCGATATCTATTGGGAGAAGTACAAAGTATTTGGAAAACTAAATTAACAATATCTATCGATCTAATAAGTTTTAAGTATTTCATGTTACTATACTTA
>JBEWPZ010000072.1:0-3340 GCA_047689535.1 Candidatus Sulfurovum kebritense
AGATCAAATTTGTAAAAAAGGTAGCTGTGTGAATGTTGTATTTGATGACAGTGTGATGGGGATAGTTGAGAACTGCTGGATAGGTACAGAACTTGCAAGGAAGCTCGGAGTTGAAAATCGTTTTTTCTCAAGGTTTGCAAGCTCAAGACCAAAGTCATTGAACGATCAAGTAGAAATATATTCAACCGGCGGGCTTGTTCTAGTTAAAATACCGACTGATGTTAGCGAGAAGATACGCAGCGGAGAGTATGTGATAAACAGGATAGCAGCTGGAGATGATGCAAAATATGATTTTGTATTTGGCATAACCTGCGAGACCCGAATAGGGTTTTGGAGATGAGTAAGCGAATCTGTCCGATCCACGGAGTATATACAATCAGGGGTAACCATAGAAGTTGCCCTGAGTGTAAGAGCAAATCAGACAAAGATTACAATATGTATAAAAGGGATAAGGCATCCACCAAGATATACAACTCGAGAAGGTGGAGAGATCATACAAGACCAAAGGTGATACTTAGGGACAATTATAGATGTGTCTCTTGTGGCTGTATAGGGCGTAGTATTGATTTGATCGTTGACCACATAGAAGAGATTAAAGACGGTGGTGACCCATACAACATGAATAATCTTCAGACTCTATGCCGATCTTGTCACAACACCAAGACTGAAGATCAGAAAAGGAAACGTGATAATGGGGAGATCAGTACCAGCAAGACAGACAGGAGTGATCATGGTGTCAGGTTTATATAGGGAGGGGGAGTCAAATGGCTACAGACCTTTAAGGCTGGCTATCGGGCCTCATCTCAAATTTCCACAAAAAGCATTTTCTGGGGGTACCCTTTGCCAGACAATGTAACAGATAATAACAACTGTAACTGGGAAGATATAAAGTGGGAGTTTGAGAACACAAAGTGTACTCTGGGCGACCTTGAAGAGAAGTACGGCGTATACAAGATGAAAATATCTCGGAAGAGCAGGAAAGAGGGTTGGGTTAAATATTCGCCCCCTGCGGACAATGTCCAGACCAAAGCTGTAACAGTTATTAACCCCAGCGGGATACTGAACGACATAGGTGTAAGAAAGATACAAGAGATAGTTAAAGAGCTTGGGGACGCGTATAGCCCAGTAGATGAGCCGCTTGTGGTGAGCTACGCAGAGAGCTATCAGAGATATCTAAAACTTGTGGCCATAGTGGACGCAGAGGGGGAGGTAAGCATGAGCCCCAAAACAGGGGCTACCTATATGAACCCAAACTTCTCTGCGCTGCAGGGAGTCAAGACTGCAATGGCGAAACTTGGTGACAAGCTTGGATTGTCTATCTCTTCAAGGCGGCGCATGAAGTTGAGTTTGAAAAAAGAAGATAAGTCCAAAAGTTTGTTTAATTTGGTAAATGAAATCAGTGAAGGAGATTTTGAAATATGACGATAGTAGATAGAAAAACAGAAGAACTGATTCCGTATGTAAATAATACGAGGACGCATGATGCTTAAGCCTTATTATGAAAAGACCTTTGAACGCCATCGGCGTGACATCGAGGCGGTGGAGCGTGGGGAGAAGCCGCACCTCCGCTTTAATAAGAAACTGGGAATGGCATATATTACTGTGCTGCAGTCCTTCAGGCACTATAAAGGTGCTAAAGCCAAAAAAAAAGAGCTTTTTGTGCTAGAGGAGTGGCAGAAGAAGGCGGTGGCCATCTGGGGTGGCTGGGAGAAGCTTAACTCTGACGGGAAGTGGGTTCGCAGGTTTGGGGAGAGTTTTTGGTTCGTGCCGAAAAAGAACGGTAAAACGATACTTGGCTCTGGATTAGGAATAGCTGATAGCATCATACGAGGTGAACAGGGTGGAGAGGTGTATAGCTTCGCCACCAAAGAGGAGCAGGCGAAGCTTGCATGGACGGGTTTTGACGAGTTGATCAAAAACCATGACGAGCTAAAGCAGTATAGAGAGCTTGCTTATTCTACTCTAAGATTGACCAAGAACAATACAATCTTCAAAGCATTGGGAAGAGACTCTAAGACCATAGATGGGATAAACGCCTCCTTTGGCTTGGCAGACGAAAGGCACGCTCATCCGGACAACTCTTTGAGAGACAATGTGAAGTCTTCCATGGCAGCAAGAGAGCAGCCGCACATGATGGACATCACTACAGCGGGGTTTAATATTGCGAGTCCTTGCTACTTGGATTACGAGCATGCCAAAAAAGTGGTTGAGGGAACTATAGAAGACGATGACCTCTTTGTGTTTGTAGCAGAGGCTCCGCAAAAGCCTGAGGGAGATGAGTATGATGATTGGTACTTTAGAGAAGAGGTTTGGGAAGCGGCCAACCCAAATTATGGGGTATCAGTGGATAAGGACTTTTTAGCAAATGAGGCGAAGAAAGCGAAAGAACGCCCCGAAAAGCTCAATGCCTTTTTAGTAAAGCACCTTAACGTGTGGACTACAGCCGCTCAAAGTTATCTGCCTCTTGACAAATGGAATGCGTGCAAGGGTGAAGTGGACGCTACAGGGTCGTTCATCGGGGGGATGGACCTCTCTTTAACGGACGATTTCTCTTCTTTTATGAAGGTGTATAAGAAGGGTGACAAGTATCACATAAAAGGCAAATATTATGTTCCTGCCGACACACTCCAGGAGAGGGAGCGGACACTAAGAGTGCCTCTGTTATCCTGGGCAACAAGCGGTTACATCACTGCAACACCGGGAGAAACCATAAACTATATGTATATCTACAATGACATCATAAAGGACATAGGTAACATGGAAGCGTTTTGTTATGATGTGTATAAGGCTAAAAAGCTTGTGAAGCTAATAGCAGAGCCGCTTGATACTGATACGCTCTTTGAGTTTGACGAGGACATGGACCATAATAACCTTGACATGTATAAGGGTACATACGATGAGTGCATTCCGATCGTTCAGGGGTACCGTGATCTTTCCGAGCCTACTATCACGCTGCTTAATCTTATCAAGGATGGAAAAATCGTGCATGACGGAGATCCTGTTCTAGCTTGGATGGTATCTAATATGGTTGTGACGCAAAATGCACAAGGAAACGTAATGCCAGATAAATCGGAGCCATCAAGAAAGATAGACGGTGTCGCCGCGGTAATCAACGCATTAGCATATCTCATACACAAGACTGAGAAGAAGGAGACCTCCGTCTATGAAGAGCGTGGGATGCGTTCTTTGTAAATTCTTTTAAAAATTCGTAACTTTTTATAGCAGCCCGAACGATTGTTCGGGCTGAAGATGCCATAATTTGGAAAAGTTGGAAGGATCGTGGCATTGAAAGAGCTTTTTACCCTTTTTATAATTTATCTTTTCTTTATCGTCTCATCTA
>JBEWPZ010000043.1:0-17616 GCA_047689535.1 Candidatus Sulfurovum kebritense
AATAATGATCAGTAAAAGATGTATCTGTCATGCATTGACCACATCAAATCGATCCAGATTCATCACTTTGGTCCAGGCCGCTACAAAGTCATGAAGAAACTGCTCCTGGGCATCTTCGCTGGCATAGACTTCAGAGAGAGCCCGCAGTTGCGCATTTGAACCGAAGATCAGATCGATACGGGTTGCAGTCCACTTTTGTTTATCTGTTGTACGATCAACGCCTTCGAAGAGAGCTTCCTCTTCTGAGACCGCTTTCCATACCGTGTTCATATCAAGCAGATTAACGAAAAAATCGTTCGTCAGTGATCCCGGTCGATCGGTGAAGAGACCATGTTGCGTCCCACCGAAATTGGTATTCAAAACACGCATACCGCCGATCAGTACCGTCATCTCCGGTGCGGTCAGTGTCAGCAGCTGTGCCTTATCGATCAGCAACGCTTCAGGGGATACCGAGTACTTCTCTTTTTCGTAATTTCGGAAGCCATCGGCGATGGGCTCCAGAACGGAAAATGCGTTGATATCGGTCTGTTCCGGGGAGGCATCCATTCTTCCGGGGAGAAACGGGACGGTTATATCATATCCGGCATTTATGGCCGCCTTTTCAATACCGGCGGATCCTCCCAGCACAATGAGGTCAGCAAGCGAGATCTTCTTGTTGCCCGATTGTGTTTCATTAAATTCGTTTCTGATATCTTCAAGCAGAGCAAGTACCTTTGAGAGCTGTTCGGGCTGATTGACCTCCCAATCCTTCTGTGGTGCGAGACGGATTCGTGCACCGTTTGCCCCGCCCCTTCTGTCCGAGCCCCTGAAGGTGGAGGCAGAAGCCCATGCGGTCGAAACCAGTTCACTGACAGAGAGACCCGACTCAAGCAGTTTCGCTTTGAGCCCGGCCACATCCTTCGCATCAATCACTTCATGGTCGCACGCAGGGATAGGGTCCTGCCAGATGAGCTCTTCGGCAGGAACCTCCGGTCCGAGGTAACATGCACGTGGTCCCAGGTCGCGATGGGTCAGTTTGAACCAGGCTCTGGCAAATGCCTCTGTAAACGCATCGGGATCTTCAAGGAAACGTCTTGAGATCTTTTCATACTCAGGGTCGAATCGCAAGGAGAGGTCCGTGGTCAGCATCGTCGGTAGATGGCGCTTTGATGGATCATGGGCATCGGGTATGCTGTTTTCGGCCTCTTTAGCTCTCCACTGATAGGCACCCGCCGGGCTTTTGGTCAGTTCCCACTCATAGCCGAAGAGATTCTCAAAGAAGTTATGGCCCCAGCTGGTTGGTGTAGAGGTCCAGGTGACTTCCAGGCCGCTGGAGATCGTATCGGCCCCATTCCCTGTTCCGAAACTACTCTTCCATCCAAACCCCTGTGCTTCAATACCGGCTGCTTCAGGCTCAGGACCGACATGCGATGCATCACCTGCACCATGACATTTCCCAAAAGAGTGGCCGCCGGCGATCAATGCTACCGTCTCTTCATCATTCATCGCCATACGGGCAAAGGTGTCACGTATGTCTTTGGCTGCTTTGAGCGGATCAGGGTCTCCATTGGGACCTTCCGGGTTTACATAGATCAGCCCCATCTGTACTGCTGCAAGCGGGTTTTCCAGCTTCTCGTGATCACCGGCATACCGCTCATCATCCAGCCAGGTCTTTTCTCTCCCCCAATAGATATCTATTTCCGGTTCCCAGATATCTTCACGGCCGCCTGCAAATCCAAAGGTTTTAAATCCCATTGACTCCAGCGCGACGTTACCGGCCAGTATCATAAGATCAGCCCAGGAGATCTTTCGGCCATACTTCTGTTTGACAGGCCAGATGAGCCTGCGCGCTTTGTCCAGATTGACATTATCGGGCCAACTGCTTAATGGCGGAAAACGCTGATTCCCGTTACTCCCTCCTCCACGACCATCACCGGTACGGTAGGTACCTGCACTGTGCCATGCCATACGAATGAACAACGGT
This sequence comes from Candidatus Sulfurovum kebritense, assembly GCA_047689535.1. Lineage (GTDB taxonomy): Bacteria > Campylobacterota > Campylobacteria > Campylobacterales > Sulfurovaceae > Sulfurovum > Sulfurovum kebritense. The sequence continues at coordinate 1,964 of JBEWPZ010000043.1, forward strand.
CCGTAGTGGCCAAAGTCGGCAGGCCACCAATCCTGTGAATCTGTCATGACGGCTAGAAGATCTTTTTTTACAGCATCCAGGTCTAAAGTTTTGAATGCTTCAGTGTAGTTAAAATCCTCACCCATAGGGTTGGATAGTGAAGAGTGTTGATGTAGAATATCGAGTTTTAACTGGTTTGGCCACCACTCTTGGTTGGACGTACCGCCACCTGAAGTGTGTTTCAAGAATTGTTTCGTGTCAAACATGGTATCTCCTTATAGGGTTAAGTTTGACTGAAAATGCCATGAAAGACATCTAAACTACTTTTAGTCATCAATGTATCTGCTATACTTGAAATTCTCATGCTTCTTATCAAGGATATCTTTCTATTTTAATCTAATGCAACTTAAATAATAAAAAAGTATTTTGGTTTAAAAGAATATTTTATACTTTATGGATAAGTTTCTATCTTCAGCTGGATGAAGAATAGGAGAAGAGACAAGTTTTGAACTCTTTGGCGAGAGTGAACGGTACATACAACATAAACAGGTGGAAATAAGCGTTCACTGTGTGAAGATGCTGTATACAATTGAAGTGACTGAAGTTCAGCCACTTCGTTATTACTCTCTGAGTTCATTCAGGCGTTTGAGCAGATACTCCAGTTCTATTCTCTTCTCTACCTTCTCATTGACCTTGTCCTCAATGAAGTCTACAATATGTTTCTGAAGTCTTAGTTTGTTCAGTCTGTTGATATTGGTGATACCGCCGGGATTGAGCACATTGACCTCCAGGATCTTGTCACCGATCATATCCACGCCGACAAAGTAGAGCCCGTCTGCCACCAGTTTGCTGCCGATCTTTTTACAGATGCGTTGCTGGCTCTCTGTAAGGGTGTATTTGTGTGCGGTACCGCCCTGCTGGATATTTGCACGGATCTCCCCCTCCGCAGGCTTTCTGTTGTAGGCACCGATGAATTTACCGTTGAGCATCAGTACCCTGACATCACCCTGGTCCGCCCCCTCTATGAACTCCTGGAGAATGACATACTTCTCTCCGCCTTCATCGATATAGAAGTCGAGCAGGGAGTTGATGTTCTCTTTCGCATTTTTTTCCAGAACGATCACCCCTTTCCCTCCGGAGGCATCGAGCGGTTTGAGTATCATCTTTTCTGCCTGAGACTCATCGATGGTTTTGTTGATGAACTTTTTGCTGCCGGAGACATGCGTGACAGGCAGAAAGGTGTTGTTGGGATCATGGAATGTCGTCGTATAGAGTTTGTTGTTCGCTTTGCGTATCCCGTCCACATCATTGATAATGACCACTTCATCCTTGATCGCATCGAGGAAGTTAAGGACCAGCGGATTGATCGGAGGGTCTTTCCGGATCATCAGACAATCAAAGGCATGCAGTGCGGTCATACGTTTCTGGAACGTCACTTTTTTATGAAAACTGATCACACTCTCCGGTACCTTCTCCATGGCGTCGATGGTCTTGATGAGGCCATGCACCACATTGTTCCTTACGGTAAGATCATTCGTATAGAGTATAGAGACCTTGTGCCCGCGTTTGACACACTCTTTGATGATCGCCAAGGTGGAACTCTTTTGAGGTTCCATCCCTTCCCAGCTTGCAATAATAAAACCGATATGCATTACTAGTCCTTAAAAAATATAATCTCATATTATACTCTATATTTGAAGGAAAGTGTGTGGTATTTTTTTTATTTTTTGAAAAACATTGGTGCATTGACAGACACCGGAAGCGTTATCTCTCAGAGAGATATTTTGCTACGGCATCTTCATCATTGGAGTGCGGCAGGATGATATCTGCAACCTCTTTGACTTCATCGAGTGCATTGGATACCGCTACGGAAGTACCGGCAAGCTTGAACATCCCGATATCGTTGATACTGTCTCCAAAGACGGTCATGTTATGGGGTTCCTGACCGAGATACTCTGCTACCTTTGCCAGTGCATGGGCTTTGTCCCCCTCCGGATGCAGAATGGTCAAAAACCAGCCGTCTGAGTACTTCTCGGGAGAGAGTTTGTACTCCAGTGCATCACCAAAGGTCTTTTGCAGATGCAGGGTCAGAGGCTTGAGGGCATCGAGCTGACCAAAGTAGACGATCTTGAGGTTCATCTCTTCAGCACGGATATCCTTATGGACTTTCAGACGCGGATCACCGGCATAGTTGTTGAGTACCCCTTTTTGATAGAGGTTGAGGGTGGTCGGTACATTGAAAGACTCATTGAGCTCCATATCCTTCAGTGCGATGATAAAGGGATAGATATCAAATTTCGCTCCCTCCTTGATCACCGCATCACCGAGCGCTTTATTGATCAGTTTGAGATCGATGAGCTTCTTCTCCGGGGTGACGACCATCGTTCCGTCAAGCAGGATCATCGGTGCATGAAGGTGAAGTTTCTCCAGGAAGTCACGGGTCTTTTGGAAACTTCTTGCAGTAGCCACAGAGAGGGTCGCGTGTTGACTCAGTTCATTCCATATCTTCACACTGAAGTTGCTGATGCTTTGGTCCGTTCTCAAAAACGTATGGTCGAGGTCTGTGATATAGATCTTGTTTTTTTTATCCATGTTAGCTTGCAAATCCACTTTTAAAGTTGTCCTTTGACTGTACGATAGACTTTTGTTTCATTCGATGATATCCTTTTCGAACAAGTCCGAAAAAGACTCTTCGGCAGAGCGCCCTCGCAACTTGTTGCTCTTTAAATATTTTAGCTTGCAAATCCACTTTTAAAGTTATCCTTTGACTGTACGATAGACTTTTGTTTCTCTTTGCGGTGCGGGTCTTTTTCGACAAAGATCTTTTTACGTGTCTCAGGGTCCATCTCGGTGTAGTACATCACAGCAGAGTAGGTACCGGGAGTAGGGGTGAAGACCTGTGCCTGTTCGGGGTTCATCTTCAGCTCTTTCGTGGTAAAGCGTTTGAGCTCATGCATATCTTTCTCCGTACACCCCGGGTGTGCAGCGATCAGATAGTAGGTGAGGAACTGCTTTTTGCCCATATCCCGGTTCAGTTTGTCATAGAGACGTTTGAAGTCTATCAGGGTCTGTTTGCCCGGTTTTCCCATCAGGTCGAGTACATGCTGCTGGGTGTGCTCCGGTGCGACCTTCATCTGTCCTGAGATATGGTGCTTGACCAGCTCTTTGAGGTAGCTGTACCCTTTGCGTTTGTCCTCGTTGATCAGGTCATAGCGGATACCCGACGCGACAAAGGCTTTACGGATACCCGGGATGTTGCGTACCTGTTTCATCAGCCCGATCACCCTGGTATGGTCAGGTTTCATGGAGGGGCAGAGACGTTTGGAGTCTACACAGCGCTGGTGGGCACAGGTACCGTGTCCCAGTTTTTTGTCACACTCATACCCGTACATATTGGCCGTAGGGCCTCCAAGGTCCGAGATGATCCCTTTGAAGTCATCGTATGTTTTGAACTGGTTGGCTTCCTTGACGATATTTCCTTCACTTCTTGTACGGATCGTTCGTCCCTGGTGGACACCGATCGCACAGAAGTTACACTCTCCCCAGCAGCCGTGGTGGGTCATAATGGAGAATTTGATGGTCTCCAGACACTTTACTTTTCCTTCAGGTCTATGGTAAGGGTGCAGTTCTCTGGTGTAGGGCAGGCTGGCTACCTCGTCCATCTCTTTTTCATTCAGATAGTGACACGGCGGGTTCTGGATAGAGTAGCGCCCGTCTACCTCCTGGCAGAGTCCTTTGGCCGAGATAGGATCGTTGTTGTCATAGAAGTGGTCAAAGAGGTCGATATACTTCTCTTTGTCCTCCAGGCACGCTTTGTGTGATGGGAGTTGTATAAACGCTTCTACCGGCTCTTTGCTGATATAGCAGAGTCCACGGATATCTCTCCACTCTTTCCCCTTGTCCAGGGCCTGGGTCAATTCACGAATGGCCTGTTCGCCCATACCGTAAACGATGATATCGGCTTTACTGTCAAAAAGGATAGGTTTTCGGAGTTTATTGCTCCAGTAGTCATAATGGCTGACGCGGCGCAGACTCGCCTCGATACCGCCCAGTACGACAGGTACGGTATTTTTGAAGTTTTTACGTATAAGGTTGGTGTAGGCGAGTACGGCACGATCGGGGCGTTTGTTGTTCTTCCCGCCCGGGGTATAGTCATCACTTTTACGGAACTTTTTGGTGGCGGTATAGTTGGCGACCATAGAGTCGATACTCCCGCCGCTTACACCCCAGTAGAGACGCGGTTCACCCAGACGTTTGATATCTTTGTCGCTCTTGATATCAGGTTGCCCGATGATACCGACCCTGTAGCCGAGTTTTTCCAGCATACGCCCGACAACGGCAACGCCGATGAAGGGTGAGTCGATATAGGCATCCCCGCTGACCAGGATCACATCACACTGATCCCAGCCCAAGGCATCCATCTCAGCTCTGGTAGTAGGTAAAAATTGTTTCTCTTTTTTCATAGTCGCATTGTAGCGTAATTTTACGACTGTGGCTACTTGATGAAAATGCGCAGCTTTAAGAAGCATAGCATGCCATGAAGAGGAGATCGCAATAGAATTTGACAGTGTCATGGTGGCATTTTAACCCTGAAAGCGTGATCATAAGTATCTCTTTCAAAGTAAGAGATGCTGCTTGCATCGCCTCTATAATATTTTGGTACAATGATAGGAACGAAGAAGGAAGAGACCATGAAAGATGAGCCGACACTCAACACACCGCGCAAGCCTTATGCTAATCTATGGATCATGCTGCTCTTTTTGATCCTGGCACTGCAGCTTGTTTACTACAGCAGTTCACAGCCGCAGAGTGAGACCCTCTCCTATAACGAGTTCAAAAGCAGGATCGCAGAGCAGAGGCTCAAAGAGATCTGGATCGATGAAGACCAGGCAGTGGGTTCTCTCAAAGTGGAACTTGGACAAAAACCCAAAGATATCAAAACGACACTTCCCCCTTTCAGAGATGATACATTCCTGGAGCTGTTGGAGAGAAACGGGGTCGAGATCCATGTAAAGTCCCGGAAAGAGTCAAAGTTCTGGGGTTCCCTGCTGATGATGTTGCCCTTTATACTCCTCTTTGGTTTTATTCTCTACAGTGTCTACAACTTCCGCAAACAGTTGGGCGGCATGGGGGGAAGCGGAGGCGGTGTGTTTGATTTTATGCGTACCACTGCCAAGCAGTATGACAGGAAGAAGGTTGCTGTGACATTTGATGATGTTGCAGGCTCGGAGAATGCCAAGATCGAGCTCTATGAAGTGGTTGATTTTTTAAAAAATCCGCAAAAGTACGAAACTATCGGTGCGAAGATCCCGCGGGGGATTCTTTTGACCGGAGCACCGGGTACGGGGAAAACCCTCTTGGCAAAAGCGGTAGCCGGAGAGGCAGAAGTACCGTTCTTTTCCATCAGCGGATCCGAGTTTGTAGAGATGTTTGTGGGGGTAGGGGCGTCGAGGGTACGCGACCTGTTCAAAAAAGCGAAGAGTGAAGCACCGGCGATCATCTTCATCGACGAGATCGACTCCGTAGGAAGGGCAAGAGGTGCAGGGGTCGGCGGCGGTCATGATGAGAAGGAGCAGACACTCAACCAGATCCTTGCAGAGATGGATGGGTTTGAAACAGATGAGAGGGTCGTGGTCATTGCCGCGACCAACCGCCCGGATGTCCTGGACTTTGCACTGCTGAGACCGGGAAGGTTTGACCGCAAGATCACCCTGGTACTTCCGGATATCGAGGCACGACAAAAGATCTTGAATATCCATATGACCAAAGTACGTCAGGATGAGACGATAGACCTTGAAAAGATCGCCAAGATGACTATAGGGTTCAGCGGTGCGGACCTGGCAAACCTTGTCAATGAAGCAGCGATGCATGCAGCGAGAGAAGATAAACAAAATGTTTCACAAGAGGATCTCCTCTATGCGCGTGACCGTATCATTATGGGAGTGGAACAGGAGTTTGCCCTGGATGAGAAAGATAAAAAGCGTGTTGCGATCCATGAGAGTGGACATGCATTAGCGGCACTCCTGCTCGAACATGCAGACCCGATAGAGAAGGTAAGCATTGTACCTCGGGGACAGGCATTGGGAATGACAGAGCAGTTACCGCTCAAAGATATCAAGAATTTTCCCAAAGCCTATCTTCTGGACAAGATAGGTGTGATGCTTGGTGGAAGGGTAGCTGAGCTTACACTGCTCGGCGATCTCTCCTCGGGTGCAGCCAATGACCTCAAAGAGGCCACTTCACTGGCGACACATATGGTAAGCCAGTGGGGGATGAGTGAAACGCTCGGGCCGGTCTACTATCAAAAGGGGGAGGAGCATGTCTTTCTTGGGCGTGAGATGGCACTGCCGAAGGATTTCAGTGAAGCAACAGCAAAACTGATAGATGATGAAGTACGCAAGATCATCTCAGAGAAAGAGAAAGAGATGCTTTCACTCTTTAAAGATCACAAACAAGATGTCGTGGCGATCTCAGAGAAGCTTCTCGAGAAAGAGGTGGTCTATGCCGATGAGATCAGGGCGCTTCTCACTCATTGAAGAGTCTGATCGTATCAAGTTTATAGAAGTCTCTAAGTTCCTCATAGATGGCAGGAAAGAGCTCCTGAAGCGTCTGTGGCGCCATAAAGAAGCGTTCGGAACAGACCGCAAAGAACTCCGCTTCATTCTCCAGTGCGTAGGTACCGAGAAAGGCCGCCTGTTTCGTGATGAGATTGCGTTTGACCTGTTTGGTCAGGATGAGAAACGCATTGGAGAAGGCTGCCGTATAGCGGGGATAGGCTGATGACCTGTCGAGTTCGGGTGTACCATCAGGCATTCCGTCCTCAAAGTCCAGTTCATGGGCAAACTCGTGAATGATGACACTCTCTTTGCTGCTTTTTTTGGAGATATTATGTCGGATATCCTGCCAGGAGAGTACCACCGTACCGTTTGCTGATTGGCCTTCCAAAAGAGCCTTTTGTTGATGGTGAATACCACCTTCGTTACTGGAGTGGTCGACGATAAAGTCTTTTGGATAGACAATGATCGTAGCCACTTGGTCATGTGCATCGAGGTCAAAGCCCAGTCGTACCAGTGAGGCATAAAAGGCGATGGTCACCTTGATCTCTTCTGTGATCTCCATCTCTGCACCGATAAACTCTTTTTGATCGATAAAGAAAAGGATACGTGTATGTAACTTTTGTCTGAGATCACCCGGCAGCTGCAGATAGTGCGGCAGAGAGAGGAGTGTCTCTTTATAGGTCGGAGGCAGAGGCATGTTTTTGAACTTTTTGTAGCGCCACATCCCCACAAAGTATTCTATACTCTTCCAGAAAAGAAAGAGTGCGATCAGTGCAAAGAAAAATTGAATCAATAGTAGATAGTAATCCATAGTGTTATCATAGCTGAAAGGAGTTAAAGAGTGGTGTATAGGTAAGGGGAAAAAGAGCCCGGAAGGACTCTTTTAGAGATTATTTGAAATCAGGTTTCGGAGTAGAAAGCGTACTTTCCGGCAACTGCGGATAAACGATCTCAGGTTTTCTACCTTTCAGTGCTTCAAGGAATGTTACGATCTTCTCTGCATCTGCATCAGAGATATCTTTTCCAAGCTGAGTACGTCCCATCTCCTGAACAGCTTCTTTCAGGCTCCAGATCTGTCCATTGTGGAAGTATGGTGCTGTCTCAGTGATATTTCTCAGTGTCGGTACTTTTACCATACCGTTCTTATCACCTTTGAAGTCACCTACATTGGCAAATTTATAAGGTTTTACCATAGGGAAAGGCATCATCGTCCCGCCAAGTGCTACACTGGTATGACATGTTGCACACCCTTGATCTATATATACCTGAAGACCCTCTTTTTCAGCATCGTTCAGTGCATCCTCTTGGCCATTCATGAAGTCATCAAATCTTGATGGTGTTACCAGTGTTCTTTCAAAGATACCGATCGTTGAAGTGATCGTCTCAAAGTCTACCTTCACATCTTTTCCGTACGCTTTTTTAAACTCCTCTACATATTCAGGGATAGAGTTGACTCTCTCTACAACCAATGATGGTGGTGAAGCCATCTCAGGTGCTGCCTGCATAGGCCCTCCTGCCTGATCCTCAAGGTGTGGACTTCTACCATCCCAAAACTGAGACTTGTAGAACACGGCATTGTAGACAGTCGGAGAGTTCAGGTGGTGAGGGTTTGCGATCCACATGTGACCTACAGCCGTCGGTACGCCGTCAACGCCTCCAAGACCGAGGTTGTGACAGGTATTACAGGAGATGATCCCACTTTTTGAAAGTCTTGGTTCAAAGTAGAGTTTTTTACCCAACGCCACTTTTTCAGGTGTGACCGTACCATTTGGATCCGTGAGTTTTGCAAGTTCAGCTTTATCTGTAGGGATTCCTTCAAGCCCCACAGACTTTGCTTTGTCAGCCAACGGACCGGCAAAGAGTACGGATGATGCTACGAGTGATGCAGCAATGATTTTAGACATTTTCATATTTTCTCCTTATAAATTAGATAAGTAATTATACAATGACGATACTTATAGAGCAGTAATAAAAATTATCATTTGATAAATATTTTCATCCATAACAAGATATTTATCTAAAAATGACTTTCCCATTACGCCTCTTCTCTCTTATGGTACTTTATCGGGCATTACCGAAACTCAACTTCCTCTACATCTACCATTCTATCATAACTTAACACCGATATCAACTTTTATCTATTTGACATATCTCCAAGAACTTGGACTCGAACTCCGGAAGGTGCAGGAGAATCTCTGGATCAAAAAGAATGCCGCTGTTCTCCTTCAGATAGGTGATGGCATCTTCGTGTGATACGGGTGCTTTATAGACTCTTCTGCTTGTCAGTGCATCATAGACATCTGCGACAGCCATGATGCGGCCGGAGAGAGGGATCTCTTCTCTTTCCAGCCCCCGGGGGTATCCGGAACCGTCCCATCGCTCCTGATGGGTATAGGCGATCTCGGCAGCCAACTGTAGGAAGTTGTGGTCCCCGAGGTTTTGTTTGGACCGCAGCAGTGCATCCCGCCCATAGATGGTATGGGCCTCCATGATCTTCTTCTCTTCAGGCGTCAGTTTTCCGGATTTCCGGAGGATACTGTCGGGTACCCCTATCTTCCCGATATCATGCAGTTGTGCTGATTTGTAGAGCAGCTTGATATACGCTGGAGTGAGGATCTCCCGGTACGGGCTCTGTTGACTTAAGTACTCTGCAATGATACGGACATACTCCCTGGTCCGTTCATGATGCACTCCGATCTCCTCATCCCGGTATTTTGCCAGTATGGCCACCGTGTCTATCGTCGCATCTTCGGTCAGGGAAAGTGCTTTGATCTTTTTGTCGAGTTGTATAAGGACTGTGTTGAGCCCCTGGCTCATGACAGAAGCGGTAACCATAATGAGCGTACCCAGGGCAAGGGAGTTACCCGACATGACCGACCATACCAGCAGTGGCTGCGTTCCAAACAGGTCGCCATTGAGATTCATCGAGTGGAGAAGAAGGCCTGTAAGAAGCAGGGCCGTTACTGTAAGCAAAAGGGTGATGAACCCTTTTTTGAGTCCCAAAAGGATAGCAGTAAGCGTAGGTGCGACAAAGAGCCATAAAACGCTTTCAGCTGTGATATCAAGCCGGATAAAAAGGTAGATCGAAAGTATCCAGATGGGGATGATCAGTCCCAATGATCTCTGGGTAAAGGTGAAGTGCTTGTAAAAGAGAAGAAAAATGACCCAGAAGTAGAAGAGTGTATCGACCACAGCGGTGTCGATATGACCGCGATCCAGTGCGCCGATAACATTTGGGATATAGGCGATCAGCCCGACCAGAGCAGTCGTCAGTATCATACCGAAGAGTATGTTCTCTCTGGTATGGTCCAGGCTCAAGGCAGGGCTTTTGACATGCTGTCTGTATAAGTTATTGAGCACATGCCGGATACTCATGATCTCATTATGACATGAGTCGGTACTATCCGGTGACTAAGATCTCTCTTTTTCGATCCTTCTCTCCACGAAGAAGAAATCATCAGATCAAATTTGGTCTGAATGTTTGAATAGTCTTTCATATCACCCTCCATATTCAAGAGCGGTAGTATTGTTATATGTTATTGTATAAGAGGGATCAATGCCCCTCTTCCCTATCTATCTCACTATAGTATATAACAAATATCGGATGAATACAAGGGGTGTATATATCTTGGCCATAGCTTCATACCCCTTCTGCATCCCGTTCGCCCTGAGCCTGTCGAAGGGTTGACAGACCGTATTTCGACAAGCTCAATACGAACGGCAGAGAGGTTAAGCAGTGTTATCTGAGATGTTTTGCAAGAAAGCTGTGAAGCTGGTTGGCAAAATTGTGTGCATCCTTCTGTGAAAAGGGTTTGGGTCCGGCGGTGATTTCCCCGCTCTCCCTGATGCTCTCCATCAGGTTTCTCATCGCCAGGTACTGCTTGATGTTCTCTACAGTGTAGAGTTCTCCTCTATGATCGATAGCGTGCGCCTCTTTGGAGATGATACGGTCAGCTAGAGGGATATCTGCTGTGATGACAAGATCTCCCGCCTCGCACAACGCTACGATACGATGGTCCGCCTCATCCGCTCCCTGTTCTACGACGATATACTTGATATGTTCGGATGGACCGATATGGATCTTTTTGTTTGCGATCACTTTGGTCGGGAGGTTCAGGCGTTCGACACTCCGCAGTACGATAGGCTTGAGAAGGTTGGGAAAGGCATCACCGTCGATATAGAGTGTCATCTTACGATCTCTTTGACCCTGCCTACTTCACCGCTCATCAGGCGTACTTTGATACCGTGGGGATGGGTAGGGGAGTTGGTGAGTATCTTCTGTACCACTCCGTAGGTGATGTAGCCTGTGCTTTGGTCCTCTTTGAGTACGATACCGACATTCATACCGTATTTGATCTCTGACCGTTTTTGTCCCTGTGACACTTACACACCCTTTGGTTCGTAGTTCAGCAGTTTCTTGACGGTTCCGATCGAACAGAAGAAGATCGCATCAAAGAGAGGATTGAGCTTGGTCGTCTCCTCATCGATGATATCAAAAGGCTGGAACATAAAACCCGGTCCATCCTCTTTGTGTTCCGGTCTCACGGTAAAGACGATCGGTTTGAGTGCTCTGACAAGGTTGAGAACCTTCTTATAGCTTTTATCCTCTTTGTTGGGCAGAAGATTGTTCTGTTTGCTCTCCTGGAGTCTGGCTTTTTCAAGCAGCTGGAGTTTGTCCTTGAAGATCACTTTATTCCACTTTACCGTGCCCAGACCGACCCTAAACTCTCTATGGGATGAGATCAGAGGGTGGGGCGAGGTCTCTCTTACGGCTTCAAGCAGTTGAAGGAAGAAGTTTTTTCCACCGAAGTTATCAGCGGCATCCAGAAGGATCTTATGGTAGTGGCGTTTTTGTTCGTCGGTGAGGTTGTTGAAATCACACATATTCGGTAGGCTCTTTGTATTGAATTTTAAAATTATAGCTAAATCTGTCCTGTTCCTGTTTGATTACAGAGGTTTACGGGCAGGAATTTGTTATGCATCTTTTTCTTCGAACAATACGGGTGTACCTATATAGGTAATAAAGAGGAAAGTTCCTTCAGGAAATGTATGGGTTGCCGTACTCTGTGTCACACCGATGATGGCATTGGCTTCACTGGGAGCACTTTCGATCAACTTATCATAGGCCTCTTGATGTTCATTGCGTTTTCGCTCCAGAAAACCTTTGATCAATCCTTTTTGGGATATCTGGATCTTATGTGTAATTTCGATCATGGAAAACATCGTGGTGATCTTCAAGTTTTCCGGTAGTGTTTCCGTCGTTGTTACCAGCATTATCAATCCCCTTTATTGAACTCTTATGTAGTATACAAAAAATGGGGTATGCATTGCAAGAAAAGAAGCAGGATGCGTACCATCCGACTTTTTTATCGTAGGGTCCGGCTTGCGGAGGAGGGAAAAACTGATATAATATTTCTTGACTATGTACGGGTAAAGGCGAACCTATGAAACACTATAGAGGCATCCGCAAAAAACTTACTGCCTATATCGATCGGTTTCTGGAGACCGGGGAGCGCGTAGAGAACATCAGAGATATCTGGTATAAGTTCAAAGGGGATATCGAACCTCTCAAAAACATGCCTGACGATAAGTGGGATATCTATGTCAACCGTCTGATCGGCGAGTACCTCTATGAGCTCTTTTTGGATGGTGACGTGACCATCTACAGCCGACTCAATATCATCACCAAGGGGCTTAGCAACGATACGCATACCTACAACACTCCGATTGTGCTCTTTACCGAAAAACCGACCCGAAGCACGGATATATTGTCCGAGGCCCTGCTATGCGGTATCTACAGCAGTGCCGGGCAGATCCCTTCGTTCGAGTCGGTGAATATCGCCGAGTATCTCAACCGTACGGCCAAACACAACAAGGCCTACCTCATAGCGATTACCGATTTTGATCCTTCCGGCGAATCTATCTTTGACTCACTTGCCACAAAGGTCAGGACCGATCTCTATCTGATCAATCCCGATATCGAGTTCACCGCGATCCCTGTGCTTTTCGGCAGCGGGTACGAGGATATCGTCTCCCATTATCCCACCTATACCCTCAGCAGCAATAAACGAAACAAGCTGAACCAGGCCTGGATCACCAAAGGGCAGACCCTCGGCGTCGAGCTCAACGTCGTGGAGAACAAAGCCGAACTTTTGGAGTCAGCCATCCTCAAATCCGTCGCTCCCGAAGTCGTGGAAGATCTGAGCCGGCACCGATGGGAAAAAGAGAAAGAGGAGACTATGCTCGCCGGCGACAAGCGCTATCAGAAACTGCACGAAGAGATGAAACAGCGGGTATCCGAGATCAGAGATGAAGTGGAGTCGATGGAAACGGTATTTGACGCGGAGTGGTCCACACCGATCGATGCCGATGGGGTCAAGGATATGACACGGGAGAAGTGAGAAATGTTTAACGTTTCACTCCTCTCCCGAGGTGTAATGCAACATCATACATGAGTGAGGATTAGAGTTGATGTATGAGGTTCCACCTGAGGAGAGACTGTGAAAGAACTCACGGAAGTGGAGACTTTAGTCCCACAACTATTCTTTTTACACGAAAAAATTGTTTTTTTCAGAGGTGTTAGTAATATTTGAGTTAAAAACTGAAAAATATTACATTTTTTGGTGGGGCTAAAGCCTCCACTTCCAAATTATTACAGGTTCTTTCACACTCTCAGGAGAGGTGGAACCAGTCAGCTGGGGCTTGTGGAGGAGTGAACATCTACGCTTTGGCATCACTGTCACTGAAGATCTTCAGCGCTTACTCATCTCCCATGGAAGCAAACTCGAGTCTCTCTGTGATCTTTTTGATGGCCGCTGCGGCACACGCTTCGTCTTTGTCTCCGCCCGGTGCACCGCTTACCCCTACTGCCCCGATGCGTATGCCGCCTGCAGTGATCGGCAGCCCGCCCTGCATCACAATAAGCCCCTCGATGTGGTTGAGCTCCTGCCGGATGTCACCTCTCGCTTTTTTAAAGTCACCCGAAGCGGTACCTGACATCACAACCATATTTGCTTTACGCTGTGCGATCTCAAGTGTCTGCTTCACAGCGTGGTCATCCCGCATCGCACTTCTGAGGATACCGTGCTTGTCGACAACAACTGCAGAAACGTTGTAGCCTGCTTTACGACATGACTCGATACTCATCTTCGCGATATCGTTGGCAGCTTCAAGTCCAATGTTTTTCTGTGTGAAGACATCAGCACCATAGAGTTGTGTGCTCAGAAGTGCACCGGCCAGTAGCGTAGTGAGTTTTTTAGAGAGATTTTTCATGGCTTTTGTTCCTATTTTACTTTAGATCTTTTTCTATCGTTTTTGTGTCTAGAGTAGCATGTATTTGTAAAATATGCCTAATATGTTCATTTAATTTGTGTTTTTCTTTCAATGTACTTTGGCGATATATTTCTTTTAGAGAATTTAGATGCATGGTAAAATCTTCATGTATCGTATCTTCTTGTAAGTTTTCTTCATGTTTCATTTGATCTCCTTTTATCTCGTCCGCAAGCTGGAGCCTGAGGATTTTATCTGCTCATCGACCAAGTGCACGTGATGCAGTGGTAATGCTGCCAGGTAGAGCATCGTATCGGTGCTTATGCCGTAAGTTTCTTTGCGATCCTTGCAACACGTTCTCCCTGGAAACGTGCTCCGGCAAGCTCGTTCTCGCTTGGCGTACGACTTCCGTCACCACCGGCTATCGTGGATGCGCCATAGGGGGAACACCCGCTGATCTCATCCATGGTCGTCTGCCCTTTGAACGTATATGGCAGGCCAACGATGATCATGCCGTGATGCAGCAGGGTGGTATGGAAACTGAGGATCGTAGACTCCTGCCCACCGTGCTGGGTGTTTGAGCTGGTGATCACGCTTCCCACTTTCCCGACCAATGCTCCTTTCGTCCACAGTTTTCCTGTAGCGTCAAGGAACTGCCGCATCTGACCGCACATATTGCCAAATCGTGTCGGTGTTCCAAAGATGATGGCATCGGCTTCGCCCAGCTCATCCACGGTGCATATAGGTACATCGGATTGCTGTTCCTGGGCTTCAACCGCCCCCATCTTCTCTAATACCTCTTTGGGCAACGTCTCCGGAACCCTGCGGAGTATGACCTCCACATCTCCAACCGACCGCGCTCCTTCAGCAGAGGCTCCTGCCAGCTTATGTACATGCCCATACATCGAATAGTAGACGACCAATACTTTCATGGAAACCTCCCTATCATATCCTATGCTTGTGTTTGCTTTACGGCTGCAGACAACCATTGATTCGGGGAACCTTGTGTTTTCACGCTCTGCGAGACGATCTCCTCAATCCTCTTTATCGAAGTCATTATTAGTATACATAAAATGTCCGACGATTCAAAGAGTAATTTTAAACCTATGGATATACATCAATATTACTGATTTATAATTATTAAATAAATAATTTTGATTTAATAATTAATAGGTTATGATAATTATCATTTCAAGTGATCAGTTGGTAGCTGTTTGAAGAATAGAAAGGCTCAAAAATGAAAAAAATCATCATGATGTTAGCGTTGATCTCCACGTTTTTAATGGGTGGATTTATGAAAGAGGATAAATCAGATAAGGCACAAAAAGCAGAAGCTGAAAGACTCTGTAAAATTTATACAGAAAAAATCAAAGAGTATAGAGCGAGTATGAGAGATGACGAATTGGCTCAGGCTACATTGGACAACTACATAAGAATTCGAGATAAAAACTGTGCTGAAGCGAAAAGTCAAAGCAAATAGATAAAAAGGGGTTTCCTCGTCCATAAGTTTTAGCTCTTGTGGGACGAGAAGAGAGTTAACGTTTAAAATGAGCCAATAAGTTGCCCGCAGGGTAATTTATTGGCTCCACTGATTTGTTAGACTTTAGTTGCTTTTAATCGCAGGCGAACATAGTCAGCCACCCACCCGTCTTTATCACTGTATATTTTTGGTTTCAATATTTCTCTGACTTCCTGCTTGAAATAGCTTTGCTGTTCCTCGGACAGATGAGACACAATACCATTGGCAAAGATATCCAACCAGTTTGCGATATCGTCTATTTTTGTCGGCCGAGGGATCAGTTCAATGTATTCAACCTTAAGGCCGTTTTCTTCCAATATTTGTTTATA
>JBEWPZ010000073.1:0-3108 GCA_047689535.1 Candidatus Sulfurovum kebritense
GATTATCAAAAGGATGGCCCCTGCTGATATACCGGATGGAGAGACGCTGGACTTTAACTTTACAGTAGTAAACGGCATTGACTTCAATGAGACCTTTACTCTGGAAGTAAATGACACTCACCCAACTCAGTCGCTCACGATTTCAGGGCTTACACCGGCACAGTATGGTGTATCAGAGCATCCGAAACCAGGATATGCAGTCGTGGGGAATTCGGTGAGAACAGTGGATCTGAACCTGCCGACCTGTAGTGCATCTGTAGAGTTTGTGAATGAAAAGGCAGGGCGTCCGGGTGTAGAAGCCATTAAAGTAACAACTCCGGCAGAACTAAACAGTAATCCAACCAATGGTGGCTGGGATATGATACTCTATAAGTGGAATGAAACCAACAGTACATGGGATCCTGTAGAGACAAACCAGACGGAAGCAGTTACAGGCCTGGCAGTATTGGTAGAGCCGGGTAACCTTGAAGCGGGTCACTATAAGATCGAAGAGAACCTGGAAGATGGATGGTATGAGGTCGGAAGACTGGGATCAGGGTGTGACTTCAATTATACGATTGATACGAATGTTTCAACCTATGAATGTGTGTTTGCTAATGCACTGTACGGTGAGGTGATTATCAATAAAGCGTTTGTAGAGGGATCTGAAGCGGTTGACTTTAACTTTACTCAGGATATCAACACCTCTGAGCCATTAGCACTGGGTGATATCAATACAAAAAAAACCTACCTGAATCTGAAGGCAGGGCAGTATACGGTCACAGAGGATGATGCGAAGCTTCAAGATCCATCCCCTTCCTATGACCTGACAGGACTTGTCTGTACAGAGAGCCTTGGCGACGGAGAGGAAGATGATAATACGACAGTCAGTCTGCTGAATCGTACAGCATCTATCGATCTGGATCCAGGAGAGACGATCGAGTGTACCTTTACCAACCGTGAGCGCGGACGCATTAATGTGCTTAAAACAGAAGACGGTAATAAGACGACAGAAGTGTGGTCATTTACACTGCAGGGTCCGGAAGGGATCATCGAGCATAACACAACCACAGGGCTTAACTTCGCAGATGCAAGACTGAAGCCAGGCGAAACCTATACACTTTGCGAAAAATATGTGAGAGATGGATGGGATGCTGATTGGTTCCTAAATGATGTTAATATCACGGCAGATTTGAACCTGACCGAGCATGAAGGTCACATCGACCGTTGTTATGACTTCAATGTCAGTACGGGAGAGATTGCAGTGTTTAAGATCGATAATATCTCACCGCCTGATGCAGCGATGCTGGGCGACTATGTCTGGTTTGATGATGACAACAACGGTATCCAGGATGAGGGTGAAGATCCGGTAGAGGGGATGACCGTTGAACTTCTCGATGAGAATGGTACTTTGGTGGAGGATCTCTATGGTGATAGCACGAAGTTGACTGATGCCAACGGTAACTACTACTTCTATGTAAGTGCTGGAGACTATAGGGTGAGATTCTCAGGAATGCCATCAAATTATGTCTTTGCTCCACTACACAGTGGTACGGATGCTGCAGTGGATTCAGATGCTGATAGTGACGGGTTGACCGGTATCATTACCATCGCCGGAACAGATGACTTGACGGTTGATGCGGGTATCTACTGTACTTGCTTTGATTCGATAGATAGTGATAAGAGTTCGTCGATGGGTGTGGTCTCAGCTTCACTGATGATGTTGATGACACTGGCGGTTGGTCTTTTCTTTGTTCGAAGAGAAGAGCAGTTCAAAAGAAATAGAAGATAAAGGAGGAAGGAACAATGAAAACGATCATTAAAGCAGCAGCACTGACTACTCTTTTGTCTATCAGTTCAGTCTACGCGGGAGGCAAAATGGTTGCCCCCGCCGTTTCACCTGTGGCTGAGGTCGCAGGGGACCCAAACCCATGGTATATCGGATTGGGTCTGGTGTGGGCGAATGACTCCAGAGACTGTTACTGTTATGACCTCCAGGGCGAAGTGAGAGACCTGGTAAGAGGGGAAGATGACAACTGGGGTGGTATCGTGAGAGTGGGATATGACTTTAACCAATATTTTGGGCTTGAAGGACGTTATCTCAATGCAAGTGTTTTAGACGGCTTCTTTGACACCACCCACTACGGGATCTATGCCAAACCGAAAATGCCTGTGGGTGAAAGCGTCAATATCTACGGACTCTTAGGTTACGGCCATACGGAGGTTGATACCGACTGTGGTGAGTTACACGATACATATAGCAAGAATGGGTTTGCCTACGGTATCGGTATGGAGTATGACCTCTCCTCCAAAGAGGATGACTATGAGCACTATAAAAATAGAGCCAATGGGGTACCGACATTTGACAGACCGTTTGATGGGCATGCTGATCAGGAAGTAAACTGGGGAGTATGGATTGACTATCAGAGGCTTCTTCATGAGGAGGGGCCGGATAATATTACCTCTGACATTGTCAGTTTCGGGGTAACCTACGACTTTTAATACGCTGCTGGAGAAGCGGAAAGGTTCTCCAGCTCTTCTTGATACACTTCTTAGAATACTCCAACTATGACACTATACTTTCCCCTTTAGATCACTTATTCGGTCTACTGTATCCTTGCACGATGTTATCTTTTGTATATGAAACAAGCATGTAGATAAAAGATAAGTACATCGGCACTACACAGATAACCGTTATTATCTTTTAAAAAGGAATAGCATGAAAATAGTGATACTCTTTTTACTTACCGTTATTATGACCATGAGTGGTGCTGCAGAGATACCCGCTTCCATGAAACCCTGGAAGACAAACGTAGAGAAGCTCAGTAAGTTTGAGAAGCATGTCGTGATAGACAAGGGTACCGAGAGAGCATTTTCCGGAGCGTATGTCTATACCAAAGAGGATGGTGTCTACCGCTGTAAAATATGTAATGCTCCGCTTTACAGCTCTTCGGACAAATTTGACTCCCACTGCGGATGGCCGAGTTTTGACGATGCGATACCCGGTGCGATCAAAGAGATACCAGACAAAGACGGAATACGTACGGAGATCGTCTGTGCCAACTGCGGGGCACACCTGGGACATCTGTTCAGGGGTGAGGGGTATACGAAGAAAAATACCCGCCACTG
>JBEWPZ010000009.1:0-56479 GCA_047689535.1 Candidatus Sulfurovum kebritense
TCTGAAAAAGTAGAGCAATTATTATAACTTGCATTATATTTTTTGCCTTTACTTATATCTAACTTTGCTTGCGTTTGAGCTTGTTTTGTCTTCGCTTCTGATGCCGGTATCTTAATTATACCGTCTGCTTTTCTACCTTCAGCACCTACATTACCGCTTCGATACTGTGTTGGGTCTTTTCCTTTTAATGTTTGAAGGTCTTTAATGTGTACACCTTTGGAATAATCAGCCTTTACATCAGTTTGCATTTCTGTATTACCTACTGGATTATTTGGCCATAAATCATAATAAGTGAATGAGCCATCTGATTTACCTCCTTGATAATTATCAACTGCCACACCAGCATGACCAGTTTCTCCATCTTTTGAAAACCATGTAAGTAGATAAACATCTTCTCCATCAGGATCAATAAGATTTTCTGGATTGTTATGTGTATAAGTAAATAGACTTAAATTTATTGGCCTATAAACTCCTCCAGAGTTTCCACCTCCATCCATATACTCACCAAGTATCGGATCAGGACTCTGCCACACAGAGGTGCGAGGGTCATAATACCTTGCACCATATCATGAAAAAGAACACGCTGAAACTCAGCGATAGAGTGATTTTATTTTATCGCAGCGGGGCTTGAGGCTGGATGTCACCTAGCGGTGGATTATGCTTTACTCTTGTTTGAGATTTAGGTATGGATTCCACATTGAGAAATGTGGAACCAGAGAAGAGATAACTTTAAAAATAATGTGTATCCGATGGTTTAACCAAACAAGCCAATCTTCTGTCATTCAATTCTATATTCATCAATTTATCTTTATCTTGTAAATGTTGTATGATGGATTCATAATACTTTTTATTTAAAATATTGACAGAAAATACATCACGAATATTTCGTAATTTTTCTTCGTTCGAATATCGATACCATTGTAAAAAATTTTTATACTCTTTTTGATCAAACTTACCATCATCAAATTCAAGAATCACTGCTTCTACATGGCTAAACGCATTATGTTCATAAACAAATCCAAAATCTATTTCAAAAATTGAAACAAAAGATTTAAGCAATTTACCCACTTCATGAGTTTCAAAATCCAAAATATTTGGATTTAATAATACTTTTATATAAAGTTCAGACTTATGTTCCCGGTAACCAATAAGAAAGACTGCAAATGCATCAAAAGATGGAGCATCGCTTTCAGTTGCAGTAACAGAAAAGTCCAATCCATGTATTACTTTCCCATCTTTATCTAAATAGCCTTTTGCATCAGATAAGGTTAAAAGTTTTTTTTGGGTAAACTTAACATATTTATCTGAAAATCCTTTGCCTGTAACACTAAAATATGTGGGTACAAGATTATATTGATTAAGCCATTTTAATACTATATTTTGAAACTGTTCAATTTTATCAATAGTTATCTTTTCATGCAGAGAACTAAGTGTTAACCCAATAGATTTTTTCATCTTTTATTCCTATTTACTTTTTGTAGGTTCAATTACTTGTGTAGGCATTGGCTCATAACCCTGTGCGCGTATATCAGCATCTAAAGCATCATTTCTTTCCAAAAGATTATTCCTACTATCAGTTTTAGATCTAACCTCAAATCTCTTCACTGATTTATCGTTATACACTGAAGTAACATCTGGTCTTCTATTTGGCGATATACTTTTAGGCTTTAATCCCAAAGCTTTATTATATCCTTTATCAAGATAAACTCCTTCAACATCTGGATTTTTTGCTTCTTCTATTGCTTTTCTATAACTTGCAAATTGATGCCCATCAGTACCAGTTTTTTGTGCCTTTCCTACAATTTTTTCTTTATATGATTTATCAATTACTTTTACTGCTTTTGTAGCTTTATATCCATCATAAGCTTTTGTTGCAACTTTAGTTGCGACCTTACCTACACCACCTGTAGCAACAGTAATTAATGCATCTTTAGCAAGTCCATCAGCAACTGCTTCCCAGCCACCTTCTTGGTAATTACCATAAGCATCATATGCTGCAATAGCTGCACCAACTGCAAACCAGAATACTTTACCATCTGGGTCAACCATATTTACAGGGTTGTTTGCTGTATACGTATAAAGTCCTAAATTTCTTGGATCAAACACACCGTGGTTAGGCTGCCCATCTATATACTTATTTAATATCGGATCCGGAGATTGCCAAACAGAGGTGCGAGGGTCATAATACCTGGCCCCATGCCATGAAAAAGAACACGCTGAAACTCAGCGATAGAGTGATTTTATTTTATCGTAGCGGGGCTTGGGGTTAGATGTCACCTTGCGGTGGATTATGCTTTACTGTTGTTTTAGATTTAGGTATGGATTCCACATTGGGAAATGTGGAACCAGAGAGAGTTATGATACAATTTTAGGATTATCCGATGCTGACACAGAATATTGAACAGTCCCGATGGGAACCAGAGAATATATTGCTAATCTTCCATGTTGCTTAACTGTCACTTTTATTTACTGCTCTTAAATAGAAAAATTAATGAATAATAAATTAAATGACCTATGGTGCTCCAAAATAAACTATTAATAAACTGCACTAAAAATATATTTATTGATGAGTGTTTATCATCTATAGGAAAAAATAAAAATACACTAATGATTTTATTAAACAGTGGTGTTGGACCAAATGTCACCAAAAATGGCGACATAAATATTAATACAATGGTTAAAATAATTGTTGTAACAACAATCGATATAAAGAGAGTTTTTAGTTCCATATTAATTCTCCACACCTTGTTTCTTAATAGTATTTACCGCTTCTTGTATTCTTTGATCTGCTTTAGATCCAGGTCTTGCCAAATCAAAGTGATGACCACTATCTGAGGTATTTTCACGTGCCCCAGAAATATATTCTGAAAATGATTTAGGATTACTAAGCTTATCGCCTTTAATATCATATCTTATGATATTTTTTATATTTTTATTTGAACTAAGCTCTTTATATAAATCAGAATCACTAGATATTGGACTTCCCACCAAGACTAAGTTATCGACAGAAACACCATTTTTTGCAAGTTTCAATGCAGCTTGAGCCTGCATAACACTACCATAAGAATAGCCAACAAGATTTAATTGTTCTCCATCTGCTAAAGGACTATCCGATATATTTCCTTTATATGCCTTAGCAACAAGACTAGCTCGAAGCGAATCTACACCTGTTGCTGTAGAACTTCGATTTGCAGACGTATATAAAACATCACCAGCTTTTCCCATACTTGCATTTACCCTAACAAAGTTTTTTTCTCGTTCCCGATCTCCTGATCGGGAATGCAGATGCTACATTATAACGTAATGGCATATAGATACCAGCTATCGCTGGACTTGAAAATCACTGATAATTAGCGGTCAGTATACACTCCGTATCAGGAGATACGGAGCGAGGGGAGAATCCCCTAAATTTCGCTATTATTCGATGAGATCCTGAATCAAGTTCAGGATGACAGTGGAAAAAGAGTAGTTCTTTCACAATCTCTCCCCGATGGGAGCGAGGACGTTTGAAAAGTACCTCCATATCTGCCTACCGCATCATATCCTTCGCCATCTCCAGCAGCTTCTCATCCAGCTGGTAGCTCCCGGAGTTGATAACTTCGATCGGGACCAGCTTGCATTTGGAGCCTTGGTAGACCACTGCCGATCCGCCCTCCTTCGTCTCATCCGCCAGATGGTCCACCGCATACTCTACGAACTTGGCTGCCATCAGTCTGTCGAAGACCGTCGGGTTGCCTCCTCTCTGGACATATCCGAGTACCGTTGCCCTCGCCTCCATGCCGATCTCATCTTCAAGCCATTCGACCGTTTTTTGGGTCACCTTTGCCCCCTCCGCAACGACACAGATAATGTATGTTCTCCCCTGTTTCAGTTGTGACTTCAGCTTCAAAGCCAACGACTCAAAGTCATAGTCGGCTTCGGGAATGATACATACTTCGGCACCGCTTACGATCGCGGAGACCAGAGCGAGATAGCCGCACTCCCTGCCCATTGTCTCTATCACACTTGCCCGCTTGATCGAGGAGGCATTATCCCGAATGGCATCCGTCGCATTGCGGATGATGTTCAGTGAGGTATCCACCCCCAGACAGTACTCCGTCCCGAAAATATCATTATCGATCGTTGCGGGAATCCCGACGAATCTCACGCCAAACTCCTGATGAAACTGATGCATGCCCTTGAAAGAGCCGTCTCCTCCGAGGATAACCACTCTGTCGATCCCGTGTTTTTGAAGATGCTCATAGGCCTGTTTGCGATACTGATACTCATAGAACCTTGGAGAGCGCGAAGAGCGTATCATCGTACCTCCCAGATGCATGATCCCCGCAACATCCGGATACTCGGCTCTCTTGATCGTCCCGTCGATCAACCCTTCCAGCCCGTCATAGATAAAATAGGGCTCGATATCCTGAGCAAGACAGTAGTCCACAAACTGTTTGATGGCGGGGTTCATCCCGGCACAATCACCTCCGGAACATAAAATAGCTATCTTCATTACTCTATCCTTACGCTTTGAATTTCTCTTTCAAGATCATTTTACCCAATTCAACACCCGGTTGGGTATAGGTATTGATCTCCAACATTGCTCCCGTCAGTGAGGTAAGTATCTCAAAATAGATGATCAACTCACCGCAGTACGCTTCGCTGAGTTTCGGAAGTGTGATCTTATCCGTCGGGATATTGTTATTGGCGATACTTTCCATCGTGGCATCGCACTGTGCATTGATCAGTTCAGCAAAACTTCTTCCGTTAACAAAATCGGTTTTTTCAACATGAGGAAGCGTCATTTGGGGAATAGAGAGCTCATTCTCAAAATCCTCTACAGTGATAAAAGTGACAGTTTTGTTTTCAGGTCCTTCGAGAATAAGCTGCAGAAAGGAGTGCTGATCTGCCGAACCGGTCAGTCCGATCGGTGTCAGTCCGACTTTCTCTCCCTTTGCATCTCTTTTACCCAATGATTCGGCCCAAAGCTGCACATACCACTTGGCAAAATCCTCCAATGCATAGGAGTAGACAAACAACAGATTCATCGTATAGCGGTCTCTGTTTTTGAACATAAAACAGGCTTTCTCCAGAATCTCCTTGTTTCTCCCCTCGAAGAACATTGTCTCATACGCTTCCGCTCCGTCAAGCAGGGCATGGACATCATACCCTGCCAGATATAGAGGGACAATACCTACTGTACTCAGGACCGAAAATCTTCCGACGACATTCATCGGAAGGTGAAACTCCTTGATACCGTATGTTTCGGCAAACCGTGAAAGTATAGAGCCCTTGTCAGTGATCACCATCAACCGTTTGGTATCCTCGCTTTCTATCGCAATATCAAAGTGATGCAGTATCGCCTTGAACGTCGAGATGGTTTCGATCGTCCCGCCTGACTTTGATATACAGATGAAGAGGGAGTGCGCTTTATTGATCTGCCCTATTGTCTGTGTGACCGCGATCGGATCGAAATTCTCGAAAAAGAGAAGCTTTCTCATGCCCTTTTTCTTATGTTTCAGCATAGTGTCAACTGCTTTGGCACCCAGGGATGATCCACCGATACCGATGACGACGATCGTTTCCAGATCTTCGAAAATGTCGTTTTCTCTCTCATAGGCTTGAAGCTGACCGATAAGCGTTTTTGAAGCAGAGGGAAGCGTGTAGTACCCTACTTCCCCGCTCTCTTTCTCGTTTCTCACGATACTGTATGCTTTGTCAGCCAATCTCTCATCATAAGCATCGGCATAGAGAGATCGGTTTTCTGTAAATTTCAACATGCTTTTATGCTTTTAATCTTTAGTCTGCAGATAAGCGTTTCTCTTTGTACACTTACTCTCATCTTTACTGTTCTTGGAAGTAGGGACCGCCTGCTGCAAAAAGGTGTCGACCCACCAGTAGATATCATAACGGCGGATATTTTCCCGGAGCTTTCTCATCCGTTCCTGTTTTTCGCTCGGATCAAGATCGATGGCCTTTTTCATCGCTGTGGCGATAGAGTTCGCATCGAAAGGGTTGACAAGCATGGCCTGCTTATGAAACTGGTAGGCCGAGCCGGCAAACTCACTGAGGATCAAGACACCGCTTTCATCGTTGTGCGCGGCACAATACTCCTTCGCCACAAGGTTCATCCCATCTTTAAGAGGCGTAACAAGGGCGATTTCGGCAGCCTGATAATAGGCAAGAAGCTGTTTTCTACTTAAAGAACCATAGCGATACTGTACAGGAACCCATCCAAGTTGACTGAATCGGCCGTTTATCTCCCCGATCAGCCGCTCGATCTCATCTTTGAAGTTGGCATACTTGCCGATATCCCCCCGGCTGGGGACCATGACCTGAAAGAGAACAACCTTGCCGATCAGTTCAGGATTCTCCTCGAGCAAGCGACGATAGGCACGCAGCCGCTCAGGGATGCCTTTCGTATAATCGAGACGGTCGATGCCCAGGAAAAGTGTCTTCCCCTGGTACTCTTTCCTAATCCTGTTAAGAGGCTTTTCAACATCCTCTGCTTTGGCCCCTTCGGAGAACTCATCAAAATCGATGCTGATAGGAAATACCCCTGCCCGGCAGGTACGCTCTTTTGTTTGTATGCTTGCAACCGACAGTGTCTTATCGCTTATGGTGACTTCTTCATCAAGCAGTTTGACGACGTCAAGAAAATTATTCCTGTCACCTGGGGTCTGAAAACCGACAAGGTCATAGGCAAGCAGGGCGTCGATAATTTTATGACGGCAGGGAAGACGCAGAAATGTTTCTGCCGGAGGAAAGGGGATATGCAGAAAAAATCCCAGGGTATTACCGACCCTTGCTTCACGGAGATATTCGGCAACAGGTATAAGATGATAGTCCTGGACCCAGACGAAATCGTTTTTCCGAAGATCCTGCAAAATGGTCTGAGCAAAACGCTGGTTGACCTGTTTATAGGTATCATAATATTCGGGGAAAAAGTTACAGTAAGAAGGGAGGTTGTGAAAAAGGGGCCACAATACTTCGTTGGAGAACCCCTTGTAGTAGTCTTCGTACTCCTGTAACGTGATCGCTACCGGAGAGAGCATATAGTCCGGATCATGCGGGTTTTCCTGAAGAAACTTCCGAAGGTCTACCCCCTCCTCCAGATAGGTGCCCGACCAGCCGATCCAGAGACCTCCGCGTTTTTTCAAGACAGGAACTAACGCAGTGACCAGGCCGCCTGATGCTGGTTTTATGGTGTACTCCATAGGCTTTTTCTTTTTCTTTTTCAGGACGACGGGAAGACGGTTGGAAACGACGATCAACCGTTCGGGTTCGATGTGCTTGTTCATAATTCCTCCTTAGAATAGATGATCTCTTTGACAGTTCCACTGCTCAAGGTAAAACGTTCTCCTTTGACCTCAATAGTGATCGGCTTGGCACAAGAGTCGAGAGCCTGAACAGTGATCTTTTCCGGTCGGATGATAAGATGCAGCCACTGCCGCCGGTAGTGCAGATGCAGTTCGATTTTATGCAGTTCGGCGGGAAGTAGAGGGTTAAGGCGAAGCACATCTTCCCTCGCCTCCAGCCCCGTATAACAGCGCTGTATGATATCGATCGAACCGGCCATAGCACCGAGATGGATCCCTTCAGGGGTAGTCCCGTCCTGAATATCCTCGATATCCGTCATCAATGCTTCATTGAACAACGCCCATGACTTTCCCCTGTCCATTCTGGCGTTAACCCAGGCATGGACCACTTGGCTCAACGATGAACCATTAGCGCTTCGTTGAAGGTAGTAGTTGACATTTCTGCCGATCATATCGGATTCGAAGCGGTATCCAAGCTGTTTGAAGAGCCCCTCTAGCTCTTCGTTGGAGAAGAGATAGAAGAGCATCAGGACGTCCGCCTGCTTGGAGACCTTGTAACTGTTTGTACTCTTCTTCTCTGCTTCCAGAATGCGGTCGAGACGCCGGATATTGCCGTACTTCCTGCGATAATATTCCCAATCAAGCTCCTCTAGTGTCTCGTACCCTTCAAATTGGCTGATAATGCCCTCATCGTGGAAGGGGATCTTCATTTTGGTACGGATATCCTCCCACCTCTCTATTTCGGCAGATTCGATCTGCAACCGCTCGCAGAGCTCACTGAAGCTTCTTCTCGAAAAGAGCCGCTGCATTTCCAGTGCCTTATTGAGTACAAAGACCACCATGATATTCGTATACGCATTGTTTCTCAGACCCGGAGTAGCGTCGTCGGGATAACTGTCGTGATATTCATCAGGACCCATCACACCATTAATCTCATAACGCTCCTCTGTTTCATTATAGGTTGCGATACTCGTCCAGAAACGGGCGATCTCCAGGATCATCTCCGCACCGTAAAAATAGAGAAAATCAAAATCCCCGCTCACTTCGTAATAGTGCCAGATGGTATAGACGATCGCCGCATTGACATGACGCTGCAGATTGCTGTTGTCAGGAAGCCACCGTTTCGAGCGCGGATTGAGGTGGATCTTCTGTGTCTCTTCCTTTCCGTTGCTGCCGCTCTGCCACGGGTACATTGCCCCTTTATAGCCAAGTTCTGCAGCTGCCCGCCTGGCCTCTTTCAGTCGGCGATAGCGGTAGAGGATCAGACTTCTCGTGATATAGGGAAGCCGATAGTTAAAAAAGGGGAAGATGATAATCTCATCCCAGAATATATGCCCCCGGTATGCTTCACCATGCCATCCTCTCGCGGGAATACCTACATCCATATCAAGTGAGTGGATAGAAGCCGTCTGCAGCAGATGAAAGGCATACAGGTGAAGGGTTCGGATCACCGGATAGTCCTCCGCCACATTTTTCAGGTCCAAACGAAAATCAAAATGCTCCCAGAGCTGTTTCCATACATTCCTGTGCGACCCAAGCAATACCTCAAATCGCTTCGCATCCTCTGCACTAAGCAGCGCCTCAAGGGCGGGATTGGAGATCGCATAGTCCCTGGATGTAAAGAGCGCCAACTGTTTTTCGATATGCAGATGTTCCCCGGCCTCAACCTTATCTACCTGGTAGCATTGTCCGATATAGGCCCCCTTTTTGATCCCCTTCACTTTGGCGGCAATCCGCTCGTTGTCTCTATAGATACGCGTACGAACCGTCTGCGCTATAGTCAGTTCTGACTGTACTGTCTGCATCTTCAGCAGAAGGGTTTCCTCATCGATCTCTTTGCTCTCGATCAGCCGTAGATGGCGGTTGGCCAGTTTTCGGTAGCGTTGGACCCCCTCATTTTTGATGTTGCCGTTGATGCCTGATTCGACTTCGACCACGCCAGACCAGTTGACCGGAATGATTGTCAATTCCAGTGCTGCGATATGTTTATCCGCCATATGAACAAGGCGCCGCTCAATGATCCTTGTCTCCCGTCCCTGCTCATCACAGACATGGATAAGCCGATGAAGCACTCCCTCTTCGATGTCTATCTCCTGACGAAAAAAGATAATATTCGTTTCATCTATGGACCACCAATCCCCCTTTTCGATCCGGAACTTCAGGACGAGCCAGTCAGGCATATTGACAAGGTCTTCGTTTTTCACTGTCTTTCCCGCAATCTGTGTTTTAAGACGATTGTATCCGCCTGCGATATAGGTTCCCGGATAGTGTACCTCGTCAGCTTTTTCACCGGGAAACGCAGCACGCGTGACAAAATAACCGTTGCCCAGGGCACAGAGGATCTCTCTGAGCTTCTCCTTCTCCGGCTCATAACCGTTATAGGCAAGCGCCCAGATATTTCCCCGTTCGATCGAGAGGGAAAGCGCTTCAAGAAAGCGCGGTACTGCCTCTACGTTCTCGAGACGGTAATGGGCGGATGTATAGCGTGTTTTGTCACCGTCGACCAGTACACCGATACCGTATCCCTGGATCGCAGAAAAGGCATCCTCATCGGTAATGTCATCGCCGATATAGATGATCTTGCTCCCCTTGTTGTTTGCCATCAGCACCTCTCCCAGCCACTCGATAGCCCTCCCTTTGTTCCATTCAAGGTCCGGCTGAAGCTCATACACCTTTTTGCCAAGTGTTTTGCGCAGATTCGGATATCTTTGCAGACTTTCAGCAGCGGCTTTTTCTATAAGGGGAAAATCCGCTTTGGAGACATTGCGGTAATGCAGGGCGATAGAAAACTTTTTTCGTTCAACATAGGCCCCCTTGACATTAGTAAGCATGGATTTGAGCTCCGTTTCGAGTGCATCAAGCTGTTCAATGAAAGCAAGTGCGGGTTCATACTCCATTTTGATCCCGGGACCTTCGATCTCAAAGCCGTGACTCCCGGCATAATAGATCCCCTTGATACCGATCCGGCTTTTGATATCGCCGAGTCCCCTACCGCTGATCACAGCAACAGTACACTGGTTGGAGAGCTTCATCAACATCGTTTTCATCGATTCGGAAAGATAAGCATCCTGTGGGTGCGACACGATCGGTGTCAGGGTACCGTCATAATCAAAATAGAAGACGACCTCCTTATCTCTAAACTGTTTTTCAATCGTATCAAAGTGATCAAAGGCAGAGGGGAGTTCAGTGGTTTCGGTACATATATTGAGAAGAGCCAGTGTCGTAACGACATGATCTGCACCTGCTGCCTTGAGTGCTTTCTGTGCTTTGGAGTGCTTGGAACGGTCTACACCGATAATATTGCCAAAGTGCCCTTTTTTTGCAGCCTCGACCCCGGCAATGGAGTCTTCGAAGAGAATCGCACGTCCGGGGTCAATCTCCAGTCGTTTTGCCGCCTCCAGAAATAGATCCGGCTCGGGTTTGCCCTTCAGTCCGAGATACTGAAGATCTACGCCATCGACCGTGACATCAAACAGTGCAGTAAGGTTGACACTCTCCAGAATTGCCCTACAGTTTTTGCTTGAGGAGACGACTGCAATCGAGAGTCCGAAATGTTTCACTTTCCGGATCAGCTCTATGGCAGGCTCATAAAGCTTGACGCCTTCCTTCAGCAGCGCATGGAAGCAGTGATTCTTTCTGTTTCCGAGTGCATGGACCGTACCGGCATCTTCGGCATCATCAGGAGAGCCTTCGGGCAGTTCAATCCCCCTTGAGGCAAGAAAGGTACGGATGCCGTCTAGTCTCGATCGGCCGTCCACATATGTCAGATAGTCTTTACGGATATCGAAAGAACGAGAGGTTTCTTTCCCTGCCTGTAGTTTCAGGAAAGGGTCAAATGTCTTCTTCCATGCTTTGGCATGAAGCGTTTCGGTCTGGGTCACAACCCCGTCGAGGTCAAAGATAGCAGCATCGTAGTGAAGTGCTGATAGTGTAACCATGTCTTCCTCTTCCATCTTTTTCATGATACTTTATAGCCTTTAGTTATATGCTACTGTTTTTTTCTTATTTTTTCAAGACTTATCTGTATAAATAATATGCATAGAAGTGTTTGAGAATACTTCCAATTCCCACGATACCCTTCCCCCTCTATTTTGGTACGTAGTTACGCGGCATTCACGCGAAAGATGATCCCTCTCGATAATATAAAGAGACAGCAGATCACCTCCGGTATCCATAATCTGATATCCACCCCTTATGTAGAGATCACCAATGGTGTCGGGCTCTCCTCACCCCGACCTGCAAAGGGGAAGTTAATTAACCTCATTCTCCCCTTATGTACAAATCATATTTTGTTTATCTCCTACCTGCAGAAACCGTGAAAAAAGAGATACATCTGACGCTACGCTATAATCATTGTAACCAAGTTTGATAACAATAAAAAACAGAGAGAATCCGATGCAGAATATAAGAGCGTTTTCACAGCATGTATCCCTTCGGAACGGAGCGTTGGTAGAGATACGGGCGATCAGGCCCGGGGATAAACAAGCGCTTCTTGAGGGGTTTCACCGCCTGACAGGCAGATCGATCTATTTTCGCTTTTTAGGCGACAAGCGCGAGCTTACAGACAAGGAACTGAGATATTTTACCGAAGTCGATTTTGAACGCCATATCGCACTAGTCGTTACAAAAGAAGAGAACCATCAGGAAAAGCTCATCGGGGTTGGCAGATATCTGCAATATGAAGAGGAGCGTCCCGAACAGATGGCTGAGATCGCTTTTGCCGTAGATGATGCACATCAAAACCTGGGGATCGGTACCCTGCTTTTTGAATCTCTTGTCACCATCGCACAGGAGCGGGGAGTTTCAAGACTCATTGCAGATGTGTTACAGGAGAATAAAAATATGTTGGAGATCTTCCAGCATAGCGGTTTCAGACTCAACGCAACGATCGAAAAAGGTGTCGCCCATATCGAGTTCGATATCCAGGATCAACCGTTTCACAGATACTATACAGAGTAGATCCTGCTTTCACTACAGCGGAACCTACCTACCACAAGAGGCTAACTGCCTTTGACCATCCCCGCAACTTTCATGACAACAAGAGCCGCAGCACCCACAATAAGTCCGACCAGCAATTCACCGAAAATAAACGGGATCGCCTCTACCCATGCATGAACCATATGGGAGTTGTGTACGAAGATCCCCCCTGCTACAAGCAGCATCGCAAGTGTACCGATGACAGTCAACGCTTTGATCGCTTTGGGCAAGGCACGGACAAAGAACATCCCTACCCTGCTCTCTCCCCCGTTCAATGCAATGAGCTTGTAGCCGAAATCATCCATACGCACCAACATTGCTACCAGACCGTAGACCCCGACAGTCGCCAGAAAAGCGACAAATGTCACGGCAGCTACCTGGACAGTCAGCGCTTCAGTCGCTACGGCACTGAGTGCAATGATCACGATCTCTACCGAGAGGATAAAGTCGGTCATAACGGCTGATCTGATCTTCTCTTTCTCCTGGGCCAATATCTCTTCCTTTGTAAGTCTCTCCAGGTTCTCTACTTTATGGTGTTCCCCATGCGGCACAAAGTACTCATAGATCTTCTCTGCTCCCTCATAGGCCAGATAGACCCCACCGACCATCAGGATCGGCACAATGATCCACGGCGCAAAGGCACTGAGCAAAAAAGCAAAAGGGAGTATGATCGCTTTGTTGATGAACGACCCCTTGGTGATCGCCCAGAGTACCGGAAGCTCCCGTGAAGAGGCGAACCCCGAAGCCTTCTCCGCGTTGACCGCCAGATCATCCCCGAGTATCCCTGCGGTTTTTTTTGTGGCCACCTGAGTCATTGTCGAGACATCATCCATAAGCGTAGCGACATCATCCAGAAGCGCAAAAATTCCTGCTGCCATATCTTTCATCCTCAATATTATGTATTATATAGGCGATATTCTACCATTTTAAAACTCTTAAACAACAATTGGATATAATCGCGTCACTATTATATACAGGACAGGAAGCGACGTGAGAACACATTATTGTGCCCAAGTAAATGAAACACATATCGGTGAAGAGGTTACCGTAGCAGGTTGGGTTTCCAGCCGTAGAGACCATGGTGGACTGATCTTTATCGATCTGAGAGACAAAGATGAAGTGGTGCAGTTGGTATGTGACCCTGCAGACAATGCAGACGCACACAAACTGGCTGAAGAGGTAAGGGATCAATTTGTACTGATCGCTACAGGTAAAGTAAGAGCAAGAGGAGAAGGGCTTGAAAACCCGAAACTCAAAACAGGTAAGATCGAGATCGTTGTAGATAAACTAACGATAGAGAACCGCTCCAAACCGATGCCGTTTGATCTGAATGACGATAAGGTCAATGAAGAGATCAAACTCAAGCACAGATACCTTGAGCTCCGTACGCAAAAGTCTTACGATATTTTCAAGCTCAGATCAAAAGCAACCATCGCTGCACGTAACTCGCTTGATGAGCTCGGCTTCCTTGAAGTGGAGACACCGATCCTTACCAAATCTACGCCGGAGGGTGCCAGAGACTACCTCGTACCGAGCCGTGTGCACCATGGTGAGTTCTATGCACTTCCGCAGTCTCCGCAGCTCTTCAAACAGCTTTTGATGGTCAGCGGATTTGACAGATACTTCCAGATCGCAAAATGTTTCAGAGATGAAGACCTGAGAGCGGACAGACAGCCTGAATTTACACAGATAGATGTCGAGATGAGTTTCTGTGAACTTGAAGATGTGATCGAAGCAGCTGAAAAACTGATCCATGATGTATTTACCTCATGCGGATTTGATATTCCTGCGACCTTCAAGCGTATGCCATACTCGGAAGCGATGGAGAAATACGGTAGCGACAAACCGGACATGCGTTATGACCTGGCAATGGTAGATGTGATCGATATCTTTGAAAGATGTGACAACGAGATCTTCTCAACGATCGCGAAAACACCTAAGAAGAACCGCATCAAAGCGCTGCGTGTTCCGAAAGGTGATGAGATCTTCTCTAAGCGTCAGATGAAAGGCTTTGAGGACTATGTACGTAAGTTCGGTGCACAGGGTCTTGGGTACTTCCAGATGAAAGAGGATGGTCTCAAAGGACCATTGACGAAGTTCTTCACGGATGAAGATATCCAGTTGATCATCGACAGATGTGAGCTTGAAGTGGGTGATGCGGTCTTCTTCGGTGCAGGAGATAAGAAACTTGTATGGGACTATATGGGTAGATTCCGTATCTATCTTGCAGAGACAATGGATATCATCCCGAAAGATACGTTCGAGTTCCTATGGGTGACCGACTTCCCTATGTTCGAGGTAGAAGATGGTGAAGTAAAAGCACTTCACCACCCGTTCACACAGCCGAAATCACTGGACTATGAAGATATCGAAGATATGGAGTCTATCGCTTACGATATCGTACTCAACGGTGTCGAGCTTGGCGGTGGTTCGATCCGTATCCATAAAGAAGAGGTACAATCAGAGATCTTTAAACTTCTCGGTATCAGTGATGAAGAGGCGCAGGAGAAATTCGGCTTCCTTCTGGATGCACTCAAGTTCGGTGCGCCGCCACACGGTGGATTTGCACTGGGACTTGACAGACTGATCATGCTCATGACAGGTGCATCGAGTATCCGTGAGGTGATCGCATTCCCTAAGACACAGAAGGCACAGTGTCTTCTCACCGAAGCACCAGATGCAGTAGATACAGAGCAGCTTAAAGAGCTCAGCCTGCGTATCAGACAGCAGCCGACCACTTAATTGATTTGCCGTCATTCCCGACATCGATCGGGAATCTTGATGTGAATGAACTATAACATATAGATCCCCGGGTGACCAAAGGAAATACCTTTAGGTGCAAGCCCGAGGATGACAAATGAAAATACAAAAGTAACAGAAGGAAGAAATACATGAAAAAACTATTTTTGATCATCGGAGCACCGGGTTCAGGTAAAACAACAGATGCAAGTATCATTGCAGGGAAACATGAAGATATCGTACACTACTCTACTGGTGATATGCTTCGTGAAGAGGTAGCAAGTGGTTCTGACCTTGGACAGACGATCGAGAGCTATATCTCAAAAGGTGCATTGGTACCGCTTGACATCATCGTAAACACGATCGTATCAGCGATCAACAATGCTCCGGTTGATACGATCCTTATCGACGGTTATCCAAGAAGTACAGAACAGATGACTGCATTTGACAAGATCGTTTCAAAAGAAGAAAATATCGAACTTACTTCAGTAATCGAAGTAAGAGTGAGCGAAGTAGTAGCTAGAGAGCGTATCCTTGGACGTGCAGCTGAAGCAGCACCTGGTGAACAGAGGAGCGATGACAGCGAAGAGGTATTTAACGACCGTATGAAGATCTATACGGATCCATTGGCTGAGATCCAGGCATTCTACACTGAGAAGAATCTTCTTAAAGTCATCGACGGAGAGAGAACACTCGATCCTATCGTTGCAGATATGGAAGCATTCGTACTCAACAATAAATAATTTTCTTTCAAAGGGCCGACTTCCCGGCCCTTTTTCATTTTCTTAACAATTCAACTTTTAACTTCCAACAAGCTATAATCTATCAATAATGTCTATAAAGGGTAACCGATGAAAGAGAAGTCATTGAGGGTCGGATATACTGTTCTTGTCATGGCAGCTGTGGTGATTATCCTTGCGGGTATCAAGATGGCTGCCGTGATCGTAGTACCGTTTTTACTGGCATTCTTCCTTACAGTGATCCTCTCTCCGTTTTATCTCTGGCTGAAATCCAAAAGAGTCAATGAGATCTTTGCCCTCATGATGATAGTCTCATTGCTGATCGCCATTATTACGATCCTTTTCCTGCTGGTAGGAAACTCTGTAGAGGACTTTACCAATAATGTCCCTGCCTATGAAGCAAAACTTCGTGCGGACCTTATCGCCCTGCTTGAAAAACTTCAAACCTGGGGTGTAAGCATCCCTAAAGAGGATATCCTGACGCTTGTCAATATGCAAAGTGTCATGCAATACATTGCTACGACCCTGAAAAGCCTTGGTTCACTGGTGACCCAGTCATTTATGATCATACTGACGGTAGTCTTTATGCTTATGGAGATCTCACAGTTCAGCAACAAGCTGACCCAAACCAACACCAATTCCCTTGAAAAATTCATTGATATCAGTGACAGTATCAAACACTATCTTCTGCTCAAATTTTTCACCTCTGCTGCTACCGGTATCATTATCACAATAGGACTCAAATTTTTTGATATCCACTATGCCGTGCTTTGGGGGCTTGTCGCCTTTATGCTCAACTTCATCCCTACCATCGGTTCCATTATCGCTGCGGTACCTGCCGTACTGATGGCCATCGTACAGTATGATATCTCAACCTCTTTGGGGGTTGCCCTGCTCTATATCACCGTCAATGTGTCGATCGGCTCTATTCTTGAACCGCGTATCATGGGGAGAGGGTTGGGACTCTCTACCCTGATCGTCTTCCTCTCACTGATCTTCTGGGGATGGCTGCTGGGTCCGATCGGAATGCTGCTCTCCGTACCGCTCACGATCATGATCAAGATCGCACTCGATACCCAGGAAAATACCAAATGGATCGCCATCATGCTTGGTTCGGGGGATGAAATACCTAAATCTTCATAAAATCTTTATCGGTGTTCAGCCGTTTGCCTGCACAGTTCCAAAAGGAATGACTACGATCTGATGAAATCGGCGACAAATCTATAAGAGAAAAGAGAAGATAGAAAACCTGACAAGGTATGTCAATTGACAGGGTTTTGGCTAAAGTGTGGGAAAAGTTCTACACACAATATATTTTTGATATACTCGTAGATATGTAGATAAAGTAAGCTAAAGACAAACTGTCCTTATAGGAAATAGTGGAGAGCATAAGAAGTGTTCTCTGCAGTGGTCAAAAACTATGAATCCAAACATTCATCACGGAGAGATACAATGGGTATATGGCTTCTGTCCATAAGTGGCATCATCACAATAGCTTTCATTATAGTAATTTTTATCGGATTGTCACGTGAAAAGGCTAAGAGAAATGAACAGGTAGCAATGCTCATTCAGAGTGCATCTCAGCCATCAGGTTCTATCGTCGATTTTAACTCACTATCAGCACTCCCGGCCCCGGTTGCACGTTACTTCAGGCACGTTCTAACCGATGGGCAAAAGTTGATTAAAACAGCCAGGATGCATCAGTCTGGTCTGCTACGAGCAGGTGTAACAAAAGAGCGTTGGTCTGCATTCACAGCACAGCAACTCGCTGTACCTCCGGCAACTGGCTTCATTTGGAATGCCAAAGTGGAGATGCCCTTTTCTACTCATGTACGCGTACTAGACAGCTACAGTAGAGGGATCGGTTCAGGTCGAGTGAGCCTATTCTCGGCTTTTTCTGTCGCCTCCGAAGCAGGATCCTGTGAACTCAATTCAGGTGCATTACACAGGTACCTTGCCGAATCTGTCTGGTTTCCCACTGCCCTTTTACCTGAATCTGGTGTAACATGGAGCCCAATTAATGATTACTCGGCATTGGCCACAATAACGGACAATGGCACAACTGTTTCGTTGGAGTTTCAGTTCGGTGATGCCGGAGAGGTAATAGGCATCTACACTCCCAATCGTTATGGTATCTTTGGCGGGGCATATCAACAAGTACCATGGGAGGGACACTTTCGTAACTATCAAGTACGCGCAGGTATGCGTGTTCCATTATACGGTGAGGTAGGCTGGTATGTTGAGGGAAGATTGCAATTAGTCTGGAAAGGAGACCTCACGGATGTGCAATATGAGTTTGAAGCGTGAGGCATCGGACTGCGCGGCAGATACGTCAACACAATCATAAAATAAGAGAGATGACATAATGACAATTCGATCCGTATTACCGTATTTAGCCATTACATTTGTATTAGCCTGGGGGCTGATAACCCTGCTTATGCTATTTCCGCAACACATCACAGCAGTATTTGGTGAAATAAGTGCAAGCAATCCTCTATTTATACTCGCTGTTTATGCCCCGGCGATAGCCGCCTTCATTTTGGTATTTCAGCACGGGGGAGCACAGGGGTTACGGCGCTACCTCTCAAGGTTATTGTTATGGAAGGTTCATTGGGGCTGGTACGTATACTTATTCTTTGGTATTCCTTTTCTATTCTATGCAGGTGCTGCCATCAAAGGCAATCTATTTACAGACCCATTTCCATTTTCAACTTGGCATGAAGTATTTTGGGCATTGTCATTTATGCTTATTTTAGGACCTATAGAGGAGTTTGGTTGGCGTGGAGTTGCATTGCCATTACTTCAGCAGTATTTTACTCCGATCTGGGCAGGTCTTATCCTGGGAATTATCTGGGGGATTTGGCACCTTCCGGCATTTTACCTGAGTGGTTCATTACAGAGTACGTGGTCTTTCTTTCCCTTTTTTATTGGGACCATAGCGCTCAGCATCATTGTCACGCCACTGTTTAATGCATCAGGCGGCAGCATCTTACTGCCACTGCTATTTCATTGGCAGGTAATCAACCCTCTATTCCCGGATGCTGCTCCTTACGATACGATCATGTTTGTAGCTGCAGCTATCATCATTATCATAATCAATCGAAAGAAGATGTTCAATAAGGATAGCGCAGTAACAGAAGTGATTCCGGTAGAGACGGTGAGATGAGTACCGCGAGGAATCAAAAACTGTACAGTTGGATTAGGATCTTCACAGCAATAACGTTCATTATCTCTTTACTGGCTGGAACAAGCTTTGATGAGCATTATCTTTCTAATAAAGCATTTGAAACGCTTAAAAAGAATGTTCAAAAGGAGTTGAATACATTGCATAAAGAAGCCCGGGTTAGGGGTGAACTTTTTCCTGGGGCAACAGTCGATTTCGTACTTCAAGGTGGACGCAGTGCGGAATTTGCAACAGGTTTTTCAAACATTGAAGAGAAGGTGGATTTTTCCCCGGATACAACTCTCTTTTGTCCTATTATCCCGATTACGGAATAGCTGTTACCATACAGGTCAATAGTGACAACTCGAAAATTGAAAAGTACTTCGAGTCTATTATTAGAATTATCTTTGAGGCCATTCATCAAGACCTTAACAAAACAGAATAAGTCAAGAGTAATAATACCTCTTTTCCCATATTGTCAACTTACT
Organism: Candidatus Sulfurovum kebritense; assembly: GCA_047689535.1. Taxonomy (GTDB): domain Bacteria; phylum Campylobacterota; class Campylobacteria; order Campylobacterales; family Sulfurovaceae; genus Sulfurovum; species Sulfurovum kebritense. The sequence goes on from JBEWPZ010000009.1 coordinate 19,409, forward strand.
GAACTTTCTATGAGAAAGAAGTTTGCTTTTGCTTAATGCTTTTGCCTGCGCGGGTCGCACTTCGTTGCTCCACCGCTTCGGTTTCGTAGCTAAAATCGTGAAACTGTTCACGATTTTTTAACGCTACTCATCACTATACGTTGTGACGTTGTAGGTGGCTACCAGGCCGTCTTCGGAGAGGCACTCTTTTTCAAAGAACGCGACGATCTCATCTCTTTGGCAGTGCTTCTCAAACGCCTCGACACTCGCCCAGCTCTCATGAAATACGATAGGCATACTCTCACCCGGAGCGTAGGGGTTATCGATCTTTTTGGTCACGCGGTAGGAGAGGCACCCCGCTTCTCTGAGCGTGTCAGGCTCCAATGCCTTCAGTGTTTCAAAAAGTTCATCAAATTTTCCCTTTTTTGGGGTAAACTGGGCGATACAGTAGAGAATTTTAGACATTGTGTTCCTTTTTTGGGACGATTATACATCTTACACACTAAAAGGGGCATTTCAGAAGAGAATACAATTCAAAAAAAGCATTTATATAATATAATATTATTTAATTAAATAAGTTAATTATTACTTTATCTATAGATTTAATCAATTTTAAAAGTTTATTTTTGTATATTTATAAATCTTATATCAAAAGGACAAGAATGAAAACAAGAGGGACAGGTTTGTTACGTACAGGAGTAGTACTTTCATTGATCACTGTGACTGCTCTGCATGCAACCAATGGGGATACAATGATCTCAGTAGGAACAAAAGCCAGAGGTATGGGAGGGGCAGGTATCGCTGTCAGCCATTGTGCCGAATCTACCTTGCATAATCCCGCACTGATCACATGTACGCAAGGCACTTCCATCTCTTTTGGAGGGATTGTATTTATGCCTGATATCAGTGCACAAATGGGTATGGCAGCGGAACACGAAAGTGACGCAGATATGAATGTCATTCCCTCAGTCTCTATCTCACATAAACTCAATGATAACTGGTATCTTGGTATCGGTATGTGGGGAACTGCCGGAATGGGTGTTGATTATAGAGATGCCCCTCGCACGATGACAGATTCAGGCAATATGCATATGGTAACCAACTTGCAGCTGATGCAGTTCGGTATCTCCGCCGCCTATAAAGCCAATGACTTCAGTTTTGCGGTTACACCGATCCTTCAGTACGGGTCGCTTGATATCAACTATAATGGATTTGATGGCAGCAGTGTGGGAGACGGAGTGGCACAGGACCTTAACTTCGGAGTGAACTTCGGTGCCTCTTATGACTTCTCCAATGGTTTGACACTGGGAGCCGTCTACAAGTCTAAGATCGATATGGACTACGGGAATCAACTCTCAAATGCCACACAGCCGTTTGCAGATTTCGGTATCTTCCCGGAAGCCATGGGGGATCATTTGGAACAACCTGCCGAGATCGGTTTCGGTATCGGGTACACATTAGAGAACCATACCTTTGCTGTGGACTACAAAAAGATTCAGTGGTCTGATGCAAAAGGGTATAAGGACTTTGGCTGGTCAGACCAGAATGTAATGGCATACGGTTACCAGTACACCAGAGACAACTGGGCATTTAGACTCGGATACAATCATGCCTCACACCCGATCGACGAGATGCCGAGTGCACCATCAAATCCCGTCACACCGGCAAACTATCAGTATGCCGGAGGTAATGCGATCAATCTCTTCAACCTTCTTGGGTTCCCGGCAACGGCAAAAACGCATTTTACGGTAGGGGGAACTTATGAGTTTACCGAGACCTTTGCGCTTGATCTTGCCTTCGCACACGCGCCAAAAACTACCACCACGATGAACACGATCGTAGGTTATAGTGATAACAGTACACCGTCAGACCCCAGTGATGATGCGCTCTATCTCGGAGAATCAAGTGTCGACCATACGGAAAACTCGCTCTCCTTCCAGCTTACCTATACCTTCTAAACTTTTCTCTCCACTTTTTGGAGAGAAAGTTTTCATGCGTGAGAAGACCTATTACTCCGGAGTATTGTAGGATCTGTCTCCCGCATCCCCCAGTCCCGGATAGATAAACATATTGCTATCAAGTTTTTCGTCGACCTGGGCGATATATAGGTGAATATCGGGATGTTTATGATCCACCACATCCAATCCTTCAGGTGAACCTATGAGGTTCAAAGAGATAATTTCTGAAGGCTCTTTGTGCTTCAGCACACTGATCGCATCACATAATGAACCGCCTGTTGCGACCATCGGGTCAAGCATTATCACGGTTTTGCCTTTACACTCCGGTATACGGTCGTAGTAGATCACACTCTGGTGTGTCTTCTCATCTCTCTTCATTGCCAAAAAACCTGAAGAGGCCTTAGGAAAGAGTGCCGTGACCGACTCGATCATCGGAAGCCCTGCACGCAGGATCGAGACAAAGAGCAGATTCTCTTCATCGATAAATCCGAATGACTTTTTACTGTTCCATGTTTTGATCTCTCTCTTTTTCAGCGGCTCATTGCTCAGTGCCTCATACGCCATAAGACGTGCGATCTCATGCACGATATGCCGAAAACGCAGAGCATCGGTTTGCGTCTCTCTCAGCTGGTTAATCAGTGTTTTTATCACCGGATGTTTAACTTCTGTGATCATAATACTCCTTTGTGCATGATACTCCTTTTTGTAAGTATATCTAAATCACCGATACGATCTGAAATCCAAGCAGCATAAGGTTCAGCAGTATCGCAATAACGGGCACAAACAAAGGATAGGTACGTACACCTGCCGGCTGGGGGTTTTTACGCTTGACAAATACCAGAGAGAGATTGACCAGTATAAAGACGAAAAAAATCACAAAGCTGGTAAACTGTGCCAGTGTCAAAAGCTCAAAAAAAGTCGCAAACAGAAAGACAAGCCCTCCGGTAAGTATCGTAGAGGCAATCGGTGTGTGTGTTTTAGGATGGACACGGCTTAAAAACCCGGGGAGCCAGCTCTGCCTGCTCATTCCATAGAGTATTCGGGAGACCATAATGATCTGTATCAATGCCCCGTTGATCACAGCAACCATCGCTATGAGACTTAACACACCGGCACTCTTCCCCGTTGCTGTCTCATAGACCTTTGCCAAGGGAGCAGCACTCTCTGCCAGTATCTCCGGAGGAACGACAAGGATAGAGACTACCGCTACCGCGATATAGAAGAGTGTAGCGATCAGGAGTGTAAGCAGGATCGCACGAGGCATGGTCTTGGTCGGGTTTTTAACCTCTTCTGCGATATTGACCATATCTTCAAACCCTATAAATGCATAAAACGCCAGAAATGCACCAAGTACAATGGTATTGAGGATAGATAACTCCAACGGCGGCATCATTGCTTCTATAGGTATGCTATCCGGTTCTATATACCCTACCCCCACGTAGACTACCATCACAAGCCCTGTCATCTCTGCGAGCGTCAACGCAAAAGCAAAGAGCATAGACTGCGTAATGCCCCAGATGGCAATCATACTTAGAGCTATCACCACTGTCAAGATCGTTACACTCTCGGGAGATGCGATAAAAGTACTCAGGTATCCGTGAAAGCCATGAAGTATCGTCGCAGAAGAGAGCAGCCCCGCAAATGCGATCATCAACCCCACTGCCGTAGAGAGCATAGGGGAACCAAACCCCTCATAGACATAGACCGCTTCCCCTGCACTGAGTGGGAAACGCGCCGACAACTCTGCATAGCTCATCGCACTGAAGAGCACGACCACACACGCCAATAAAAATGAAAAAGGGATATAGATCCCGGATATTCCTGCCATCTCGCCAACCAGTACGTAGATCCCTGCGCCAAAGATATTGCCGAGTCCATAGAAAATAAGCATAGGAAGATTAACGTTGCGTGTTAACTTGGTATGATCGGATGATGACATAGTCAGGCTCTTTTTTCTTTTATTATAACTTAGAAAAGCACAAAGTATATCAGTCAACTACCATCTTGATATTTCTCTTTTGATACAATTGAAATAATGAGGAAGTAACATAAGGAATTTATGAGAGGAAACTTCTATATCTCTTTCTCTTATCAGCGAATCAATGAACGCTTACCATTTACTGTCTAAGATCTGAACGGTAGGTAATATCACGGGTTTCGGCATAGTTGCATAGGAAATATTTGTGGTTGATATCTTGATCATTGTGTAGTTGAGCGTAGGTCTGTTTGACCTCCTCAATGACTTCCCTATGTGCAACTTTTCGACCTGCGATATATCCTACCATATGACCTTCACTACTGATCTTGGGTTGGATATAAACATCCACCCAGTAGTATTTACCGTCTTTTCTGATATTTTTGACATAACCGCGCCAAATTTCTCCTGAGCTGATCGTCTTCCACATAGCCCTAAACGCCCCTTTGGGCATATCGGGATGCCGATTGATACTGTGTGGTGCACCTACTAGCTCTTTTTTACTGAAACCTGTCATCTCTATAAACTTTCGATTGGCATAGGTGATATACCCTTTAGTGTCAGTTTCGGTGATCATTATACCTCCGTCAAATACTACTTCTTCATCAACCGGAGCTGCTTTATATACTTTTTCATAACTTTTTTTATTGATCACACTAGTCATCTTTTATTCCTTCCCTATTTTTCGCAGTTCATATCATGGATCACAAATGTAATCATATAAGAGACATATAACAATTTAATAACTTGCACATAGTGATAACGCAAAAACTGTTATAATAGCTCCAATAAAGAGGTTAAAAAGGATTCTTATGACACTTTATGCATTCGCATCACAATATCCGGTCCTTCAGAAAAAAGAGGAGTTACTGCTTAATTCCGGATTTGACGGAGAGATAGACCCTTTCAAAATCATTGCATACTTTATTAAAAAAGGTGATCTTGAGATCATAAAAGCACTGATTGAGTCCGGATATGATGTAAACAGTGCTGAACATGGTGATTTTGGTTCTTCTCTGCTGCACAATGCGATACGTTACGACCAGATAGAGATATTTCACTACCTGCTTGAGCAGGGTGCAGATATCGACTTCGTAGATGCGGTAGGCTGGACGCCGCTGATGGAAGCGATCATCGATGGGAAACCTGCTTACGGTAAGATACTGATCGACAGGGGGTGTAACCAGAATATCGCGAATAAGAGAGGGGTCACGGCAAAAGAGATGGCACGTATGTTCGGACAACAGGAGTTTTTGGTCTTTTTGGACTAACGTATCGCCATGAAACGGAACGAATTTCGCAAATCACTGCAGAAGATCAAAAAAAGAGTGGACAGTACAGCAGACGGGATCGTGCTCAATGAACTCTCAGAGCACACAGAAGAGCATCAAGGCTTCTGCACCTGCAAAGATACAGAAGGTCTGCCTAAAATGCTCTACCCTACACTCAAAGAGGCTGAGGAGGAACTGGCATACCTCAAAAAGCGTACACTTCGTATCTACCCCTGCCCGAGTGAAAAAGGATGGCACCTGACCAAAGGCTGAAAGGCTAGACGCTCAGTACCAGTTTTACAGGACAGTGGTCACTCCCCATCACATCATCCATGATCTCGGCATCCAGGATACGGTCTTTGAGATCATCTGAAACAAAGAAGTAATCGATCCTCCAGCCCACATTTCTCCCTCTTGCCCCAGCCCTGTAGCTCCACCAGCTGTAACGCTCAGGCCTCTCACCGTGAACATGTCGGAAGGTATCGATATACCCGTGAGAGAGAAGCTTGTCTATCCACTCCCGCTCCATAGGCAGGAACCCTGAAGTACCTTCGTTTGCTTTCGGACGAGCAAGGTCTATCTCACGGTGCGCGGTATTGACATCGCCGCAGACAACGATCGACTTCCCCTGCTCTCTTAGATCATTGATATGCTCCAAAAAGCGGTCATAAAATCCCATCTTATAGCTCAAACGCTCATCGCTGCTCTGTCCGTTCGGAAAATAGACATTGAAAAAAGCGATATCCCCGAAGTGATACTCGTTGATCCGTCCTTCATCCAGGATATCGACATGCCCGCAGTGGTCGGGCATCCCTTTGATATCGGTATAGAGCGCTACACCCGACTGCCCTCTCTTCGAAGAGGAGTTGATACTCTGAAACTTGAACTCACGATCAAAGATCGTCTCCGGTATCTGCTCAGCCTCAGCCTTGATCTCCTGAAGGCCCAAAAAATCCACTTCATGTTCATCGATCCATTTCAGTGCTTCTTTTTTATCCACGGCACGAATACCGTTGACATTCCAGGAGATAAAAGTAAGTTTATTCATAGGATATCCTCGTTATATTCTAAATCATTCATATTTGGATGGAATCATAACACATTAGACTAAAGGCTCAAAATGTCACGAGAAGACAAGGAAAAATGGGATAAAAAACATATCGAAGCCCCTATCCCGACAGACCCCATCGACCTGGTCATCAACTATGCAAAACTGGCACCGGGAAAACAGGCGCTGGATATCGCCTGCGGTATGGGAAGACATGCCAGATACCTGGCATCACAGGGCTTCCAGGTAAATGCACTGGATATCAGCTCTACAGCCATCGAGTCACTGCAGAATATAGAGAATATCACTGCAAAAGAGGTAGACTTCGATACCTACAGACTGGAAGAGAACAAGTACGACCTGATCGTCTGCACCTACTTCCTGGACCGTTCCCTCTTTTCACAGATCGAAAAGGCACTCAAAGAGGGAGGTATCTTTATCTATGAGACCTTCATGTACCACCCCGACAATGACCGCTCCACCTCAAACCGTACCTTCCTCCTCGAAGAGGGAGAACTCGAAGCAACCTTTGATGAGAGATATGACATCATGCATATTAGAGAAGAGTGGACGACCGACTACACAGGTGCCAAAACGATGATAGGACAGATCGTAGCCAAGAAAAAAGCCGGAGGAATGACCATAGACGACTTCTGGGCATAAAAAATATATCTGACAGAGAGGTGCGTGATTACGCACCCTACGCGTAAACTTTACAATTTGAGATATTTTTTAACATTATCCTATGAATCTTTTATAATAATTGTATGGCAAATTATAAACGAATATTTCTTGATGGTTATAGTTATTTTATTACAGTAGCAACGCATCAAAAGAATCCTATATTGATAGAAAATATTAAACTGCTTAGAGAAGCATTTAGATACAGTAAAGAACAATATGCCTATCAGATAGAAGCTATTGTCATTTTACCTGACCATTTTCATATGATCATTACACCACAAGATGTAAGAGAGTATCCTAAAATCATTTCAGCTATTAAACGATATTTTACAAGATATTGTGAACCCAAATATTTTGTACATCTAGAACAATCATCAAGTAGACAACAAAGAGGTATGAAGCCTGTTTGGCAAAAAAGGTTTTATGAACATACTATCAGAAATGAGAAAGATATGTATGAAAAATTACAATATATTTACCATAATCCGGTCAAACATTCTTATGTGAAAGATGCAAGAGAATGGATATATTCATCACTAAACACGCGTAGGGTGCGTAATCACGCACCAAAATAGCAAACTAAATTTAATTTACAACCGAAACCTGCGTCCCCGGACGTACACTCTTAAAGATCGTCTTTGAAACCCTGTACGGCAAACGGATACACCCGTTCGTCCCCGGATACCTCTTGATATATTTGCTTGCATGCAGCCCGATACCCGAACTCGTCAGACGCATCCAGTTCTTGAGTGAAGCCCCTTCATATCTCTCAGCCCTTTTTTACTCCCTCTGAACTTACGCTTATCCTTTTATAGACCAGCTTGATACCACGGTAGTACTCCCCCGAAGATCGCTGAGCGCTACTCTGCGACTGTTTACCCGATTGAGAACTCTTTTATCTTCAAAGACCCTTTCTATTAATCGTTTCTAAATTAAACTATTTTGACGCTCCCTACCCCATCGGGTAGAGAATTTCGCTGTGTACTTCATCACAAGCCTCCAGGACCTCATCACTCAAGGTCAGATCCATTGCAGCCAGTGAGGCATCCAGCTGTTCTGTCGTGGTTGCTCCGATGATCGTTGAAGCGACAAAACTGAACTGCTTGGACCATGCCGTGGCCAGAGTGACAGGGTGCATTCCCGCTTCACGGGCGATCTGAAGGTACTTCTCTGTCGAGGCAAGTGTCTTCTCATTCAAAAACCTTGTCGCCATCGCTCGCTGTCTCACGTTTGGAGAGTTGAGATAGTCGTTGAAACGCCCTTTTGCATGTTGGTCAAGGTTGTACTTGCCGCTCAATACCCCTCCGGCAAGTGGTGAATAAGGCAGCAGGGAGATCTGCTCTTTCTCTGTGACAGATGCCAGCTCATCGAGGAACCGTCTATTCAGCAGCGAGAAGTTGTTCTGTATCGATTCAAATCTGGCATATCCTTTATGCTCGGAGGTCATCAAGGCTTTGGTCGTACCGTAGGCGGTATCGTTGGAGGTACCGATATAGCGTACCTTTCCGCTTTGTACCAATCTGTCAAATGCTTTCAGGCTCTCTTCGATCGGCACGATGGTATCGGGCCAGTGCATCTGGTAGAGATCGATATAGTCCGTATCCAGTCTCTTGAGACTCCCCTCCACGGCACGTTCGATATGAAAACTGTCTATCGCCGTCATCCCATGTCTGATAGGAGGAACGAACCATCCGTTTGCCGCACCGGCAACCTTGCTTGCCAGGATCACGCTCTCTCTTGGTTTTGTCTTGAGCCATCTTCCTACGATCTCTTCGGTAATGCCCGCCTGGTCTGCTGTCGGAGGTACTGGATAGAGCTCAGCCGTATCGTAGAAGTTGACACCCGCCTCATAGGCTTTATCCATGATGGCAAATGCCTCTTTTTCACTTTTACACTGTGTGCCAAATGTCATGGTCCCCATACAGATGGGACTTACCCTTAGACCACTTTTTCCGATATAACGATACTCCATTCTTACTCCTTTTGACTATGCTTTAGACTTAACTGATCAAAAATGACGAGAGCAGCCCTACAAGACCGCCAAATACACCGCCCCAGACAACCAGCCATCCGAGATGCTCTTTGATAAGCTCCTGTACCAGTGCTTTCACCATCTGGGGTGTCAGCTCCCCTAGGCGCTTCGTGATCAGTTCATCGACTGATTCTATCATATCATCACTGAGTGAAGAGTGCTGAAGATGATGGTCGAGCTGCGCTTTGAAAGTATCGGAAGAGACGATCTTGACCACTGAGGACTTGAGCTTTTTGCTAAAAGGCTCACGCAGCCCTTCCAGTGCCGTCTCACCTCCGAACATCGATACCGCACCGCCGAACTTCGACTCCATTACCGTCTTGCTCAAGGCATCAAATGCCGGAGAGAAGTCTGCACTCTCAACGAGCGGGGTCAGATCGATCTTTTTTTCCTCATTGGCAAAGAACTCCCCAAGCTGCTCCCTGCTGAAGAACTGCTTCAGGATCATCGTCTTGATGGAGGCTTTGAAACTCTCAAAGTTCTTCTCTATCACCCCAGAGCCGTAAAGCAGCGGTACCCTCTCAAAAAGCATATGGATCGCAAGCTGGTTGGTGATCGCACCAGAAAAAGCAAAGAGTCCGGTGAAAAGAATTGCGGTATGATATGTTTCAGGGACAAGGTAAGCTGCCAGGATAAGTGAGAGGGAAACGATATCCGTAAGTAAAGACTTTGACATGCTACGCCCTGCTTAAAATGATCTCTTTGAGTTCATCGACACTTCTGACAGCCTGCTTATGTTCGGTAAAGCCCCAGTCCACCATGACATAGTCTATCCCTGCACGCTCACTCGCCATTTTGTCGCGCGGTCCGTCACCGATGAAAAGCGACTGCGCTGTCTCCATACCCAGCTCTTCAAGTATCTTATGGAGCATATCAGGATGTGGTTTGCCTTGCGCGACATCATCATAACAGGCGATCGCATCAAAGTGTGCATCCACGCCCAAGTGGGTCAGAGACTCCAGTGTAGAGTTTCTATAGGCATTGGTCGCTACGGCGAGTGAGGCACCTCTCTCTTTCAGTAGATCCAGCATCTCTTTGATCCCGTCATAGAGGACCAGTTCTTTCTCGTGGTTCTTCGTGTAGTACTCGGAAAACCACATCTCATGTTTGGCATCAAATGCCTTGGCATGGTAGAAGACCTTGGCAGGGTTGATCGTATGGTCATTGACCCGTTTGAGGATATACTCCTGTTCCATCGGATGAAAGCCAAGCCTCTCTCTTACATAGTTGATCGCATTGGCAATGGTCAAGGAAGAGTTGACCAATGTACCGTCCATATCGAAGATGATCAGTTTTTCTTGCATGAACCCTCTTTATCTTCGCTCTCTCTGCTAAATTTAAGATAGATGGACAAACCTATGATCAGAGAAGTCACCCCGCCGATCAGGTAGACCGCCGGAAGCAGATGGCTCGGATCGGTGATCGCAAACTTGAACACCAACATCAACGCCTCGATAGAGAGCGCAATGATAATGGAGCCCAGGAAGCGTATCATGGTCTGATGCCCCCCTTTTCCGTCTCTCTTCTCATGTCCCAGTACCTCCTCTTCAAAGATCGCCTTCACCAGGTCCACGATCGCCAAGGAGAGTGTCAGCAGAATGGTAGCTTTGAACATCTCATTGATATCGATCTTTGTGATATCAAAACCAAAGCCCATAAAGCTCGATATGCCTTTAAAGAAAAAGAACAGTGCCACGGCGAACAGTGCGACACAAAAAGCCGCATAGGTCACTTTGCTCAATGTACCAAATGTTGAATCCACCGAACTCGGGTGTATCATACGCAATATATCTTTGAGATTGATATCTACACAGATGATATAGAGCAGTTTACCTTCTTGGTCATAGATCGGGAAGGTTGAAGTCACCACAAGCTGATTGCTTACCAGTGATGGGTAGGGATCGGTAAGGATACAGCGGTGTTCGCTCATCGTACGGTAATAGTAGGCCCTATTGCTTCTATCTTCGCCTTTCCCAAATCCATGGAGCGTATCGGTCATGGAGACATTGTCAACGACCTGCTCCCCTTTGCCGTCAAGTACATAGATCACTTCGGCTTGAGGCAGGGCCTTTTGCAAGGTATCGATATTACGCAGTACCTGCTCGATGCCCCCTTCGATATGTTTGGATATATTACGGCTGAGGATATAACACAGGTAGGCTCTTGCTTTGGTACGTATCTGTGCGTATTCCTGTATCTCTTTAACAACCATTTCGCTCTCCCTTATAGAATCTATTTATAAACAAAAGCTTTTCAAAGAAAAGCATACCACATCCACTCTCTGTTATTTGACTTCTCCGATCACATCTCCGAATGAGACCTTCTGGTTGATCGCCACTTCAGTGACTATACTTCCTTTAGGAGAGAATGTCAAGACCGTCGATCCCATCTCAAACCAGCCGAAGAGTTCACCTCTCTCTACAGAGAGATCTTCATAGGTATAGTGTCTCGGCTCTCTGATCTCGGAGTTTGTCTGGACATTCGGTTCGAACGTGACTACCATTTTACCCACGTTCAGTGCACCGACGAGCACCAGGATATGTGTTCTCCCCTTGCTGTCTTCCGCCTCGATGACCACTCTCTCATTTTCGATAAAGAGATCAGGCATATTGTGCAGCAGCGGAAAATTTACCGGATAGAGTTTCCCCGGAATATGCGTCAGTGAATGGATCTTGAGGTCAAGCGGTATATGGTAACGGTGGTAGTCTTTGGGCGAGAGGTAGAAGTTGACAAACTCCCCTCCCTCTACCTTCTCTACTGCCTCTTTGTGATGCTCTCCGAAGAGTCTTTCGATATCATAGCTCATCCCTTTGATCTGATAGGCACGGCCCTCTGTGATCGTACCGTAGTCTGTGACCAGCGCATCGACACCCGATATCAGTTTGGATCTGTCCTCAGGAAGCTTACGCGGCAGCTCTATGGCACGTGTAAAGAGCTTATTGAGTGATTTGTAACTTGCAGGCTCTCTGAACTCCCCCATATCCAGTCCCATCAGCTTTACATACCCCGCATTGATCATATGCTGGATAAGAGAAGGGAACTCTTTGGAAGCGAATCTACCGAAAAGTCCGGAAAGCGTGGAAGTAAAGTGTTTTTTAGACATTGGTCTCCTTTTTTGTATAGTACTCCAGTGCATCTTTCATCAGGGAGATGTGATAGTTCTCCTGGAAGTTGATAAAGTCAAAAAATGCAGCAAGTTCAGCACTATCTTTTCCTACTGCTTCAGCGAGTGCTTTACACTCCTCTTTGGCAGCCAACTCTTCCTGAATACCGTCTTTGAGGAACTGAACCACATCTTCAACCTGGTAGAGCTCTTTCATGACGATACGCGGTACGCTGAGTATCCCCATCTTGGCCATCATATTTCCAAAGGACTTCAGGTGGAACTGGCTCTCATCGATCATGATCTGAAAGATCCTGATCAGGTAGGCATCATCACTGTGTCCCTTGAGATAGTTATAGATGAGTATCAACTCATACTCTTTGTAGCTCTCCTCAAAGAGGAAACGTGTAAAGGCCTGGGTCGCTTCGTCGCTGAGCGTTACGCCCGGATATTGCAACGCTTTGTTGAATGCCTCGACCTTCTCATCCTCCATCTTCATCATCACGCCTGTGATATAGTGAATGTCTGCCGAGATGCGCTGTGCCAGGTCACGGTCTGGAGAACTTGCAAGCTGAAGATCAAGGGCATTCAGCTTTTTGACGATCCGATGTAGGAGTTCGCTCAGTTTGTCTACCTGGATATTCATCATATCACGGTCATAGTTGTAGTCTTCATTGATCTCGATCAGTGCATTCTCCAGCCAGGTGAAGTGTCTGAAAAAGATATTGGCAAAATCAAACAGCTGCTCTTTTTTCTCTCCGCTGCCCATAAATCCCGCCATCAAGGTCTCAAGCCATACTTCGTGCATCTCTATCATAACTGTTTTCATTGGCCCGCTCCTGCCTCATCGGGGATCTCACAACTGTTTTGGATCTTATAACTGATGATCGGGAAATCCGGCTCGCTCTGTCTTTTGATATAGACATCTATCGCTGCTTTCAGTGCGACAGCGACCATCTCCGAACAGGCTGCCTGTTCAGGCGGTACCCTGTCAAGCATCCCCAGTGTAAAGGCGATAATATCCTCTGCCCTGTCAAAATCCACCCCTTTGGCTTCCGTGGTGATGAGGGAACCCGCTACGACCGTTGTCGAACAACCGATCGCCTGAAACTTGATATCTTCGATCACCAGCTTGCCCGCTTCTTCTTTCACCTTAAGGTGGATCAGTACCTTTTCACCGTTTTCCGGGTTTTTCCCTATTCCCTGTGCATCGGCATCTTCGATCGACCCGTAGTTTTGCGGGTTCATCATGTGCTCGATCAGCTGTTCATTTGCATCCATACGCTCTCCCATGCTTCTAAATCTGTCAGTATTATATCCTTTTGTATTTTATATTGTATAATGCTTCATTAAACCAATTATAAACGGAGCTTAATTCATGGCTGTCTATGTACTCTTTGATACAGAAACCACAGGAAACCAGGAGCAGGACCGCATCATACAGATCGGTGCGATGATCGTACATAACAAAGAGGAGATAGAGGTCTATGACGAGCTCTGCAGCACTGACGTGCCTATCGCTCTTGAAGCGATGGAGGTACACAACATCACACCCGATATCATCGAAGGCAAAGCACCCTTCAGCGAAACCAAGTTCGCCACCAGGGTCAACGAGCTCAACACGCCTGAGAACTTCCTCATCGCACACAACATCAACTTCGATCTGGGGATGATCCAAAAAGAGGGATTTGAAAACCGCTACACCCTCATCGACACCTTCAGATGTGCCAAACACCTCTACCCCGATATGCCCTACCACCGCCTGCAGTACCTCCGCTATGCACTGGAGCTTTACATGGTCGAGGGTGCAGAAGCTGATAATCTCGGCATCACTATCAAGGCCCACGATGCGATCGGGGATGTACTGGTGATGAAACTCCTCCTCTCCAAACTGGTACAGGCTGCAACAGAACAGTTCGAAGGCAAAAACCCGATGCAGGTACTGGCTGAACTCACCCAAACCCCGGTACTGATGCGTACCTTCAAATTCGGTAAGTACAAAGGCAGAGAGATCGCAGAGATCGCCGAAGAGGATATGGGATACCTGCAGTGGATGCGTAAGAATCTCGAACTCGATGAGGATATGGCGTTTACACTGGATAACTACCTGAGCTAATATCTCATCCCCGGGACTTCCCCCTCAAATTTTCGTTCCCACGGTTTCCGTGGGAATGTCTACTGACATCATGGACTTCAGAACAGTTTCTCTCATCCCCTTTCTTAGCTGGTTCCCAAATTGTATTTGGGAATCCATACTGAGTATGAAGTACTACAGTTCACTATACACTTGTTCCATCGGATATATCAAAAAACAACAACTGCAAACTTAATGGTCAGTATGCATTCCCGACCAGGAGATCGGGAACGAGATTAACTCCACCGATAGGTGGGATATAAGGTTTATGGTATCATAATCATTGGACATACGATACCAAGTACAACATACTATCGTAAAAAAATCAACACAGGAGTCAACATGGATATCATGAGCTTAATAATCTTTTTAGCAGTCGGTGCACTGGTAGGTTGGCTTGCTGGCCTCATTGTGAAGGGAAGAGGATTTGGTATCATAGGCAATATCATTGTAGGGATAGTTGGTGCTGTATTGGGTGGCTATCTATTTGGCTTGGTCGGCATAACAGCAGGCGGTTTGTTAGGCTCTATCGTTATGGCCGTTATTGGTGCTATCATTTTGTTATATATAATCAGCATACTCAAGAAGGCCTAACTGGGCAGCCGCTGACAAGAAAGTAAAAAAGAAAGCTGATCTATAAGCCAATGGGAAAATCTTCCCCTCGTTCCACCAGTCCTCTGTGGAACACAGATGCAAGCTATAAACAGATGCGGGTGCGTGATTACGAACCCTGCACGAACGATCCTTAACGCTTATAATAAGAGACGATCGTTGCTTTCTCTATCGTATGGTGATTGATCATAAACCCGACCAGTGCACTGTCACTCTTGGCATCCACATCCAGTTTTTCTACATCCAGCGCATGGATGGTAAACCGGTACTCATGCGGCTTGTCACCTTTTGGCGGGCAGGCACCGCCGAAGCCCGGTTTTCCGTAGTCTGTCATCGTCTCTATCGCACCTTTTGGCAAGGCTTTGGATGTCGAAGCATTTTTAGCAATATGGTCGGTATTTGCCGGAATATTCACAACGATCCAGTGCCACCACCCGCTTCCTGTCGGAGCATCGGGGTCATAGACCGTAAGGGCGAAACTCTTCGTCCCCTTCGGAGGGTTCTTCCAGACCAACTCCGGAGAGATATTTTTCCCGCTGCATCCAAATCCGTTAAACTCCTGATCAAGCGTCAACTGCCCTTTCAGATCGCTGCTGGTAAGGGTGAAGTTCCCTGCACCAAGCAACACGGCCATACTCATCATAGTGATCATCCTCTTCACTCGATACTCCTTTTACTTTTCGTTTTATCTATTGTAGTATAATGAGATAAAAATTTAGCTTTTCTCTATTTTTGTGCTTTCTCGTTACGACGGTGTGAGATTGTGAAAGAACTACTCTTTTTCCACTGTCATCCTGAACTTGATTCAGGATCTCATCGAATAACAGCGAAATTTAGGGGATTCTGAATGCCCGGAGAAAATACCCTTGGGGTGCAAGTTCAGAATGACAATACCCTATTTTTTATGTTCTTTCACACTCTCTGTCCGTCGTAATCCATATACGATATGATTGTGATATGGAAGTTATTTGCACTCAAAAGTTATATATATGCGTTACCTCGGAAACCGTGGTAACAAGAATAAAAGATAATATCTGTCAGATTGATAGTTAGTATGCATTCCCGATCAGGAGATCGGGAACGAGATTAGCAAGGGAGCGGGAAGAGATCCTGAATGCCCGTAGTAAATACCCTTGGGGTGCAAGTTCAGGATGACCAGAGTATATTATTTTAACTTCTCAGCCACGAGTTTATTGACCACTTGCGGGTTGGCTTTGCCGCCTGTGGCTTTGAGTACCTGTCCTACAAAGAAGCCCAAGAGTTTGGTGTTGCCGGCTTTGAACTTCTCTACATTATCCGGGTTTTTTGCAATGACCTCATCGATGATCGGCTCTATCTGTGCGGGATCACTGATCTGAACCAGACCTTTGGCTTCAACGATCGCAGCCGGATTTTCACCAGTTTTAACCATCTCTTCAAATACTGACTTGGCAATTTTATTGGAGATTGTCTCCTCATCCACCATCTTTACAAGTTCGGCTACTTGTTTCGCACTGAACTTCAGCGCACTGATCTCTTTCCCTTTGAGCTCTCTTGCCACCTCATTCGCTACGATGTTGGCGAGAGTCACAGGAGCGTTGTTCTCTGCCAGTGCCTCTTCATAAAATGAGGAGAGTTTTTCATCCCTTGCCAGGATATCCGCAACCATACTGTTCAGCCCAAGCTCAGCAGTGTACCTGTCAAAGCGTGCTTGTTCCGCTTCACTCATAGGCTCTACTTCGCCATCGATCTGTACTGGTTTGGCTTGTGGCTTGCGCTCACCCCTTGGGGCTCTCTCTTTTGACTTTTCTTTTTTACCCCAAGAGTCTTTAAGGCCGACGATTTTATTGAAGACAGGCTTCTCATCCGTGTAGTCTACAGGGTCGGCATAGAAATACCCCTCTCTTTCAAACTGGAACCTCTCATCAGGTTTCTCAGTGATGACCGCAGGTTCGATCAGTGCATTTTTGATCACTTTCAGAGAGTCCGGATTGAGATCTTCCAAACCTACGGGCATCTCATTTTTGTAGAGCCTGTCGTACAGTCTTACCTCTACGTTTCTGTTCTCTTTTGCATCAACCCACTGAATGGCACTTTTGACTTTGATACCGCTGGTATCTGAACCGCTTTTAGAGTCCGGATGGTACGCTGCTTTGATCTCTGTGATATTGCCATCTGCATCTTTGACCACCTCTTTGCAGGTGATGATATAGGCGTGTTTCAGACGCACCGGCTGGTCCGGTGTAAGACGGTAGTACCCTTTTGGAGGATTTTCAGAGAAGTCTTCACGATCAATATAGATCTCTTTTGAGAACGGCACTTTTCTTGACCCCTCTTTCGGTACATCCTCAGGATAGTATGAGGCCTCAAGCACTTCATATCCTTCATAGTTCTCGATAGTTACTTTGAGAGGGTCAAGTACACACATTACGCGCGGCACTTTTTTGTTCAGATCATCTCTGATGCAGAATTCAAGCTGTGAGACGTCAACCGTTGAGTTTGCTTTTGCTACCCCTATCTGGTCACAAAAGTTCAGTATAGATTCCGGAGTATAACCTCTTCGTCTATATCCGGCGATCGTAGGAAGGCGCGGATCATCCCAGCCGCTTACATAGTTGCCCTCGACCAGCTCCAGAAGTTTTCTTTTACTCATGACCGTGTAGTTGATACCGAGTCGTGCAAACTCATGCTGATAAGGACGAGGCGGTTCAAGCTCCAGTGTATCCAGTACCCAGTCATATACCTCACGGTTATTTTCAAACTCCAGCGTACAGATAGAGTGTGTCACCCCTTCGATATAGTCGGAGAGGCAGTGACCAAAGTCATACATAGGGTAGATAGACCACTCATCTCCGGCTCTGTAATGATGGGCATGTCTGATACGATATAAGATAGGGTCACGCATTTTCATATTTGCCGCACTCATATCGATCTTGGCACGAAGTACGTGTTCACCGTCTTTAAATTCACCCTTTTTCATTCTCTCTAAAAGGTCCAGGTTCTCTTCAACGCTGCGTTCAGCATATTTACTGCGTCTTCCCGCTTCGGTAACTGTTCCCCGGTACTCCCGCATCTCCTCTTCACCCAGACTGTCAACGTATGCCTTGCCCATTTTAATGAGCTCTTTTGCATATTCATACAGTTTTGGAAAGTAATCAGATGTATAACGTACGCTATTATCCCATTCAAACCCAAGCCACTGCACAGCATCTTTGAGCGCCTCAACATATTTCGTATCTTCCGTGGTCGGGTTGGTATCATCCATTCTAAGGTTGCATCGACCATGATAATCACGTGCAATACCGAAATTTATAGCGATAGATTTTGCGTGTCCAATGTGCGGGAAGCCATTAGGTTCTGGAGGGAATCTTGTAACAACCTCATTATACTTGCATGACTTTAAGTCCTCTTCAACTATTGTACGTAAAAAATCTTTGCTCTCGCTCATTATTATTAAACCTTTTGATTATATAAGGGGAGTATTTTATCTAATAAGCGCTTATAGCATTTGATAAAATGGATAAATCAGGATTTAAACTATTTGATCTCTACTTCTTAAAAGTGGTGTAGGCAGTACTAAAGGTATCCTTCTCTACAGGGTTTAAAAGAAGGGTCTTCTCACCCGAAATAAACTATTACAGTGATTCAACGGTTATTGTCGGGGTAAGGATACCCCGACCTACAACTACAAAGGAGGATGCATTTGACGCAGTCTGTCATTTTAGGTTTGAAACCGTGTTGATCTCTCTTCTGATTATTCTAAATCAAAAGCTGCTTCATTTGTCCACTCTGTGAGTATTTTTTTATCATCATCACTAAGTTTCGCCTCTTTATGCATGATGAGATAACTTGGAAGCGGCATTTTACCTTTGATCGCTTTTGGAATCTTTTCAAGATATTTTAACTTCTTCTCATCGTCATAACTTGTCCATGTAGAGAAGTTCATATGCTCACGACCCTCTTTGACATGCATCTTGGTAAACCATGACACCGGAGCGATGGAGCTATACCAAGGAAAGTCGGTATGGTTCGAGTGGCAGTCAAAACAGGAACGCTTTAAAATAGCGTGTACCTCTTCCGGAGCTTGCAGCTCATCATCAGCCTTCGTCGGCACCTCGGCAGGAACATCCATCGGAACGAATTGAATTCCTATCAAAACCAGTAGTACGAATATAGATATTTTTTTCATAGTAATGATTATAAATTATTTTTCTTAATTTCTATTTATTTATACGGTTTTTTATCGGAACAATGGGAGTAGTTGCCCGATATTAATATGTACGGGTATTTTCAGCCTTTCATAAGATAGAGGTACTTCCCAAAAAACAACAGGAATTGAAGTTAAAGGAGTGCAGAGATCAATCAAACAGACTATTTAAAATTTCTATTACATTAAACCCACTATAATAACACTTCTATATCACCGCTACGGCGAAATACCCGGCGCAGTGATAAACCCGTAACTTTTGGAGTAACATAAATGCTTAGATTTGCCCCGTCACCGACCGGTGATATGCATATAGGAGACCTGCGTATAGCGATAGTCAACTACATGGTAGCCAAACAAAAAGATCTCAACTTCATCGTGCGTATCGAAGATACCGATAAAGAACGGAACATTACCGGAAAAGATACGGAGTTTATGGAGATACTGGAGAAGTTCGCGCTTCCGCATGACAGCGTAAGCCATCAAAGCGAGAACCTCCATATGCACCAGACCCTGGCGATCAGGCTTCTTGAAGAGAAAAAAGCATTTGTCTGTACATGTACCCCTGAGCAGATCGACGCAGACAGGGAAGAAGCAAAGAGGAACAATGCAGCCTACCGTTACAGCGGAAGATGTACTTATGTTGGAGCCGAAGAGCTTCAAAGACTCAAAGAGAATAAATCACCCTTTGTCATACGTATCAAGACTCCCGATGCACCGATCGTGACCCATGACCTGATTAAAGGGGATATCGAAACAGCACCCAATGAAGTAGACGCCTTTGTGATCCTCAAGGCTGATGGGACACCTACCCAGAACTTCGCCACTGCCTGTGATGACATGATCTCGGGGGTGAACCTGATCATCCGCGGAGAAGCGCACCTCTCCGATACGCCAAAACAGGAACATATCAAGAGACTGCTCGGCTATGATCAGGAGACAGCGTATGCACACCTGCCTCTTATCCTCAACGATCAAGGCCAGAAGATAAGCGAAGATGATGAGACTGGTTCACTGAAGTGGCTCTTTGAAGAGGGGTTTATCCCCGATGCGATCGCCAACTATCTGATCGCACTGGGCAATCAGACACCAAAAGAGATCTTCACGATGCCGGAAGCACTGGAGTGGTTTGATCTGACAACGCTCTCTAAGTCTCCTGCCACATTTGATATCGACAGGCTTCGTTTTATCAACCGTGAACATCTCAAAATGATGGAAGATAAACGCCTCTCAAGCCTCTTTGGGTTTGCCGATGAAAATATCGGGAAACTGGCAAAAGTTTACCTGGAAGAAGCAAGTACCATCAAAGAGCTCGAAGCCAAGATCAGACCGATCTTCAGACCAAAGGACTTCAGCGGCGAGTGGGGAGAGCAGATGAAAGAGATGTCTGATGTGATCTTTAATGCCCCTATGATAAACACCTATGACGCATTTGAATCATATATCAGGGAAAAGACCGGACTCTCAGGGGAAAACTTCTCCAAGCCGCTTCGTTACCTGCTTACCGGTACCGGTCAAGGTCCCGAACTCTCAAAGATCTATCCGTATATCAAATCTTATATCCTGGAGGTAGCCTCATGAGTGCACTTATCTATGCCATCGTACAGACACTACACACACTTATCACGCTCTATATCTGGATCGTGATCATCGCTGCACTGATCAGTTTCGTGCAGCCTGACCCGCGCAACCCTATCGTACAGATACTTCACCGCCTGACAGAGCCGGTACTCTCTTTTATCCGCCGTAAACTGCCGTTTGTGGTCTTTTCCGGTGTAGATCTCTCACCGCTTGTCGTGATACTTGGACTGCAGTTTTTGGATATCCTGATGATGAGAAGTCTTTTAGGGTAAACCAGGCAATCATCTCATGAAACTCAAAAGCGTTATATTCTCCTTTCTGGTAGTCTGTTCCACAACGCTTTATGCGGCGAAAACCTTTAGCTACAATGAGATAGATGCGATGCCTCAAAGCATCGAAAAAGACTACTATATCTGGCGCTTTCTCTCCCAAAAAAATACCACGGCTTCCGAGGCCAGAAAGATCATAGCTGAAGCGAGCCATCTCAATAAGAAACTGAGAACCGCCTACCGAAGAAAAACCGGTACTGCACCACAGGTCACAAAGAAACGCCGCAAAGCCACTGCAGCAGAAAAAGCGCGCTGGAAAACTAACTACCAGAAGCTGCAGGCACTAAAAAAATCAAAAGCCGACTACCCTGCCTGGGCCAAAGAGAATCCTAAGATCGAGTGTTACCTCTTCAACAACTGCGGTGCAAAGATCAGAAAAAAGAGGTATGACAAACTCCTCAACTCCAAACAGTTCCGTGTCTTGAGTATGGACAGGAAGTTTGATAAAAGTATCCGGATCATACTCAATGAAAATCTTCCGAAGTTGCAAAGATCACTCCTTCAGCCGCCTGCCCATGCGAACGAGATCTCAGCAAAAACACATTTCCGGCTGGGACTGTTTGCCCTGAAACAGGGGCAGGAAGATATCGCCATGATCTACTTCGGCCAGGCACGAAAAAAGGCGGACAAACGCAGAGACAAAGATCAGGCAAACTTCTGGATGTACCTGGTGACAAAAGAGCGCGGCTATATTACAAACCTGGTCAACAGCCATGATGTCAATATCTATACCCTCATCGCCAGGGATCTGTTGAAACTGCGTTACCCCAAGATCATCACACCGCGTATCTCCCGCTCAAAGGTATTTCACTATGATGTACTTGATCCGATAGAGTGGGCAAAACTGAAAAAAAAGATGTTTTCCGGTGACTATAACCTCAATCATCTGGCTGATACCTACAGATCACAGGAGACCGTAGGGCACTATACCTACATCAAGGCCAAAGCATCCAACTACCAAGAGATCTACTTCCCTATGCCTTACCGTGAAGCGATGCGAAATATGAGCAAAGAGCGACAGGCACTGATCTATGCCATCGCCAGACAGGAGAGCCGTTTTGTCCCGGCTTCCGTCTCACGCTCTTTTGCCCTGGGGATGATGCAGATCATGCCGTTTCTGATAAAGGATATCGCGAAAAAAAAGAAAGACCACATCGATCTTGATGATATGTTCAACCCTTACAAAGCGATCGAGTATGCAGATTTCCACCTGGACTATCTCACAAAATGGCTCTATCACCCTCTCTTTGTCGCCTATGGCTACAACGGAGGGATAGGCTTTACCAAAAGACTGATCACCAATAGTGAGAACTTCAGACCGGGACGCTATGAACCTTATATGAGTATGGAGAGTATGACCAATGTGGAGACAAGAGAGTACGGGAAACGTGTATTAACCAACTACGTCATCTACCTCAACAGGCTGGGTGTCCCTACCCGCCTTCTCCCTCTGATCAAAGAGGTCACAGACCCAGATAAGACTGACCGCTTCAGATAACTAGAAGGCCTTTAGGCTCTCTACATACTTCGCAACTTTTGAAAAGGAGAGCGCTTTTTTTCCATACTTCTTACTCTCAAAGGTCAATGTAAAACTCTGAGATGGTGTATGCGGAAAAGTGACCAGGTAGTAACTGTTCCACCCGGTCACAAAAGGTATCCCCTTCAGGTAAGTGCTCTCATTTGGGAGTGGCCGGATACTTTTCGGTTTTTGCCCATCCAGGGTTAAAAGATAGGATTTACCCAAATGGTTCGAAGGCTCCTCTTCAAGATAGATACCGACAATAAACTGTTCATCTTTTTTTGCTTTACTGAGCGCGTCGTTTGAAGTATAGAGATAGGTTGCAGTGAGAAACGCTTTGGTGACATTATGCTCATAAAGTTGTGCCTTTTCAGTTTTTTGCAGAAGTCTGTAGCCAGTTTTATTTTTTTCAAAACGCTCAAGGAGTGGATCCTCTGTTTTGGAAGAGCAGGCACTCAGAAGGAGTAAAAAGGTGACCAAACCAATAAAAATACGCACGCAATCCTCCTCGAAAATTGCTGCCATTTTAACATAGATTCAATAAACATTTAAGTATAATGCGAAGGCTTAAGTAAAGGATAGACGTGAAGAGAAGAGTTGCAGTGGCATTTACCGGTCCGTCAAATAGTGGGAAAACCACGTTGATCGAAAAAGTTGCAAAAAAACTGATCACCGATGAGCGGGTGGCGATCATTAAAAATGATCCAAAAGACAAGGCCGTATTTGACACAGAGGGGAAGGACAGCTACAAGTTCTCCGAGACGGGCGCTGAAGTGGTTATCACCTCACCTACCCGTACTACTTACTTTTCACAGAGGGAAAAGAGACTCGATGATATCATTGCGATGATCAATGCGTTTGATATTCTACTGGTAGAAGGACTTAAGACACTGCCGCTTCCACGTATCGCTATCTTCCGCAATAAGATAGATGAAAGTTATCTGGACTGTTCTGAAGCCATTGCTATAGATGGAAGTGTCAATATAGATGCCTATACCATACCTTCACAGATAGATATCCTGGACCTCAATAATACCGACCAGATCATAGAATGGATCAAAACACATGCAAAAAGTGTCTAAAGGAGAAAATAATGCAAACTGTATTTGAAGCGATCAGAAAGATCGCCTTTGAGATCGATCATGCGATCAAGACTTCCGATCTCGGATATGCCGAGGGAGAAAATGCTTCAGGGGAAGAGCAGCTCAAAATCGATGTACTCTCAGACCTGATCGTCGAAAAGGAATTTGCCACAGTACCTGAAGTCAACACGCTCGTAAGTGAAGAAAAAGAGGGAAAACTTAAACTTCATAGTTCCGGAAAATATATGGTCTGTTATGATCCTTTGGATGGGTCCAGCCTGATAGATGTCAACCTCTCGGTAGGTTCCATCTTCGGTATCTACGAAGAGGGGTTTGATGCAGAAAACCTTGTCGCCTCTGTGTATGTCGTATATGGTCCGAGAATCGAACTGGTCATTGCAACGAAAGAGAGCAAACCGATGCTCTACCGTGCCACAGGGGACCAGTTCAAAGAGATAGGCGAAATTTCGCTCAATGAGAAAGGCAAGCTCAATGCACCGGGCGGTACACAGCAGAACTGGCCGTCACACCATAAAACATTTATAGATTCACTCTTTGCAGAGGGATACAGACTCCGCTACTCCGGAGGTATGGTGCCGGACCTGCATCAGATCCTGCTCAAAGGGGGCGGTCTTTTCAGCTATCCAGGAACCAGTGATAAGCCTTGCGGTAAACTCAGACAACTCTTTGAAGTGATTCCGTTTGCCTTTATGTACGAACAGGCAGGTGGACAGGCGATCAATGAAAAAGGCGAAAGACTGATGGCGCTTGTACCTGAACATCATCATGATACCAGTCCGTGTTTCTTCGGCTCCAACTATGAGATCGAAGCACTTAAAAAAGCATATGGGATCAATGCATGAGTGAAGCGGTGCTTGATGAGTGGCAGATCGCGCTTCAGCAAAAGAAAAGTAAACTTGAAGCCTGCCAGAAGGAAAAACAGCTCCAGAGCTGTTTAAAGTGTGATCAGTTTCTTCACTGTGAAATCAGAGAGGCGTATGTAAAATCCGTCTATGAGAGTATGAGCAAAGGTCAAGGCGGAGGCTTCGAGTTCTAACACTTTTTTGCACACATCCTACACACAAGGTCACTATCCTTAAAAAGATACTTTAAGGAGGTGATCGATGAGAACACTGCTGATCTTTTCCCTTATTTTAACTTTTTTTTCCATTCAGAGTGTGGCCACTGAAGAAGGCAGACTACTCTTTGAAAAGCACTGTATGCGCTGTCACCTCCTCTATAAACCGAAAGATACCAGCGGTATCATAGCACCGCCGTTGGAGATCATGGTCCCCCGTATGAGAGAGTTCATCCCTGACAACACAACGGTCGAGGCGCATATCAATGACTTTGTACTGGACCCCACCGAAAGAAAAGCGGTCTGCCCTGCTGTCGAACTCTTCGGTCTGATGCCTTCAATGGAAGGCAACGTCACCAAAGAGGAGCTGGCACGCATCGCAAAATGGATGGTAGATCACTTTTAGTCTTAAGCAAATCCTTACAGTCGAGTCCATATACTTAGATAATCTGTCCCAAAAGAGAGAGTATGAAAGCAAAGAAAATACTTCTTATTATTTTTTTCAATCTTGCGATCATTATCTCAGAGATCATCTTTGGGTTGATCTCGAACTCTTTTGCCCTCATTGCCGATGCGCTGCATAATACCGGTGATGTCCTTGCGATCGTCATTACCTATATCGCACTTAGATTCGGAACGACCAGCCCGACATTTCAGTATACTTTTGGATTTATCAAAGCGGAGATGATGGCCGCTTTTACCAATACGCTTTTTTTACTCCTGACAATGCTCTATATGATCTATGAATCGATAGGAAGATTTTTAAAACCTGAAGTGATCGCACCTGAGTATATGATCATTGTGGGAACGATCGCAGTGATCGCCAATGGTATCAGTGCCTATCTGCTCCATGCTCTGGGTGTCGAAGATCACCATCATGGGCATGATCATCCACATCACCACCATCACGCTGATGCCAATATCACCTCAGCCTATCTGCATATGCTTGCAGACACTCTGATATCAGTCGGTGTCGTCGTTGCCGGGATTCTGATCTACTATTTTGAGATCTATGCAATAGATGCCATACTTACGATACTCTTTTCACTCTACATTATCAGGCACTCCTACCCTCTTTTCAAACGAAGCTTTTTTGCTCTTATGGATGCCAATACGATCGATATCACCTTGGAACAACTCGAAGAGATCATATTTTCATCCGGCCAAGTCTCCAGCTATCATGACCTACACATCCATCAGCCAAACTCCAAACTCAAATTTATCTCATTTCACATCCTTTTAGATAGCGAAGAGATGACACTCAAGGAGTGTGAAGCAATCACCTGTCCAATGAAAGAGAAGTTAGAGAAACTGGGCTTCAACCATATCCTTATACAAGTTGACTCCCTGACCAATGAAACGGCACACCAGAAGTGTGTGATTGCAGAGCTATAGAGAGAGCCTAGGTAGAAAAAATTAGTGTTATAATGGATACAATGAAACAGATACAGATCCAGTACTATAAAACCCCCTGCACCGTATTTATCCTGGGTTCTTTTGAAGGCAAAATCTGCCTGCTGGACTACCGACAGAGAAAAAAAAGAGAAACCATCGATAGACGTATCCAAAAAGGGTTGGATGCCATCTATATCGAACAGGACAATGCCCTGCTTCAACAAGCAAGAAAAGCCTTGGATGCATACTTTTCCGGAAAAAGAGAAACATTTGATCTTCCACTGTTTCTGGTAGGTACGCCGTTTCAACGCAAAGTGTGGGAAGCGCTGCAAACAATTCCTTACGGCAGGACTGCCACCTATACAGAACTCGCAAAAGAGATAGGCAGACCGAAGGCGATAAGAGCCGTCGCCAATGCCGTAGGGGCAAACCCATTGGCGATCATCATTCCCTGTCACCGTATCATCGGCTCGGACGGTACAATGAGAGGATATGCAGGCGGAGTGGAGCTCAAACAGAAGCTGCTGGATATAGAGTCTTAAGGGTTACGATTTCCTCGTCTCACCTCTCCGTAGGTGAGATGCAGAGACTACGACTTTGTTTCTTGGATATTCTTCCACCTATCGGCGGTGTTGGTCTCTTACGATTGTTTTACCTTGAATATACGCTACACCTTCGGAGAGTCGGAGAGATTGTGAAAGAACTACTCTTTTTCCACTGTCATCCTGAACTTGATTCAGGATCTCATCGAATAACAGCGAAATTTAGGGGATTCTGAATGCCCGGAGAAAATACCCTTGGGGTGCAAGTTCAGAATGACAATACCCTATTTTTTATGTTCTTTCACACTCTCCGGAGAGGTGGAGCGAGAAGAAAGGTGCTACGCTTTTTTATGCAATCAGTCGACTCTTTCAAATTGATCATCATTGATCAACTGCAGTTTCTGAGCTCTATTCATCTTCTTTTTGATCTCATATTCGCGCCTGCTTGCACTGCTTCTATCGGGAAAGGGTTCACTGTAGACCAGGGTTACGGGACGCCTGCTTCTCGTATATTTGGCGCCCTTCTCAGAGCTGTTGTGTTCATCCAGGCGGCGATCGATATCCGTAGCGATGCCTGTGTACAAGGTATCGTCGGCACACTGCAGGATATAGACAAAATAACTCATTGTTGCTCAGGGTCATCTTCTAAAGAGTATTGTTTATAGTAGACACGGAGCACATCATCCGAGATAAAGATCTTATCAGAGTAGTCTCTGATTCTCAGCAAAACATCCTTCTGCTTCAACCCATCAAATCCCTGATAGAAGAGCGGCAGGATCAGCGGCCGGGAAGAGAGCCTTTTACAATCTTCCACCTGGATATAATAAGAACGATCCATCCCGAGAAATTTATAGAGCACCCTGTTCTCAAGATGATACACTTTTTTATTTCTCAATCTTCTTTTTTGAAGCTCCTTATACTTATGGGCGATACGTCTCTCTTCATTGATTCGTTCAAGTATCTTCTCTTTTTCGGACTGAGAAAGTTTTTTATTTTCCTGCTTCTCTTGCTGCTCAGCCTCCTGCCGTGCCCTTCTTTCCGCATCCAATCTCTCAAGGATCGTTCTTTTCTCTTCGTCAGTATAAATGTCTTTGGATTTTATTTCATTCGACATAAAAACCTCACTCTTCCAAATTTATATGGACCTATTATAACACAAAAGGTTAATATTTATAGATATGAGAATAAAAAACTTTCATCTTATCATCCATACTACAGCACACTTTGGTTAAAATAGCCTCCAATATTTACACCTCGTAAATCCAAAACTCATTTGTTTAAGGAACTACCTATGTCTTGTCATAAAAATGCCTATATCACTACCCCGATCTACTATGTTAACGATATCGCCCATATCGGTCATGCTTATACGACGATCATCGCAGATACAGTCGCGCGCTATTCACGTATGAGTGGTCTGGAAACGTTTTTCCTCACCGGGACCGATGAGCACGGACAGAAGATCGAAGAGTCTGCAAAAGCAAGAGGCAAAAGCTCCCAGGAGTATGCAGATGAGATCTCTGCAACGTTTAGAAACCTTTGGGATGACTTTGGTATCAGCTATGACAAGTTTATCCGTACCACGGATGCTGACCATATGAAAGGGGTACAAAAAGCCTTTTCTGTCATGCACGCGAATGGGGATATCTACAAAGATACCTATAAAGGCCACTACTGTATCTCATGTGAAACCTTCTTCCCTGAGATTCAGCTGGTAGACGGTGAGTTCTGTCCGGAGTGTGGCAAAAGTACTACAGTGGTAGAAGAGGAGAGTTACTTCTTTAAACTCTCCAAATACCAGGACAGACTCCTTCAATGGTACAAAGAGAATCCGGAATGTATCCTTCCGAGAAGCAAAAGAAACGAAGTGATCCGTTTTGTTGAGGATGGGTTGACCGACCTCTCCATCACACGTACGAGTTTTGACTGGGGCGTCAAACTTCCTGAAGAGATCAATGATCCAAAACACGTCATGTATGTCTGGCTGGATGCACTAATGAACTACGTGACTGCTTTGGGATACGGTACAGATGAAGCCAACATGGATTTCTGGCCTGCACGTGTACAGATCATCGGAAAAGATATCCTCCGTTTCCATGCGATCTACTGGCCGGCATTCCTGATGAGTCTTGGACTTCCTATGCCAAAACACATTGCAGCACACGGATGGTGGACAAGAGACGGCGAGAAGATGAGTAAATCCAAAGGTAACGTAGTGAACCCTAAAGAGGTGGCAGATGCATACGGTCTGGATAACTTCCGTTACTTTATGCTTCGTGAGGTTCCGTTCGGCGGTGATGGTGACTTCTCTCAGAAAGCACTGATCGACCGTATCAACTCTGACCTTGGAAATGACCTAGGGAACCTGCTGAACCGTCTGATCGGTATGAGCGGCAAATATTTCGAAGGTGAAGTCTCTTCTGTGCATGTAACAAAGTTCTATCAGCAGGAGTTGGATGAAGTACACGCGTCACTTGACCAGCTGGAACCGCTGCTCTTTGAGATGCAGATCCATAAGTACCTTGAAGAGCTCTGGAGACCACTGACTGTTGCAAACAGATCGATCGACAAATATCAACCCTGGACATTGATGAAAGAGGGGAGAAAAGATGAAGCGATGGCCTTGAATGGACTTATCGCAGCGATCCTTGCAAAGGTATCCGTAATGCTCTACCCGGTAATGCCTGAAGTATGTACCAAGATCTCAAAAGCCCTTCATTTTGAGATTGACAATGCAAGTTGGAATGCGCTTATCAAGGAGAAAAATCTTCTGGAGACATTTAGACTGGAGAAGATCGATCCGCTCTTCCCTCGTATCGAAGCACCGCTTTTAGAGCAGGTTGAGCCTGAAGATACAAAAGAGGCACCAAAAAAAGAGAAGAAGGCCGAGAAGAAAGAGGAGAAAGCTGAGGGAGTCGCTCTCATCGGTATCGACCAGTTCTTTGAAACGGTACTGAAGATCGGTACGATTGTCAGTGCTGAAGAGGTCCCAAAAAGCAAGAAGCTTCTTCTCCTACAAGTAGATATCGGAGAAGAGAGCCCAAGACAGGTTGTCGCAGGGATCAAAGAGTGGTATAGCCCGGAAGACCTTGTCGGGACTCAGGCATGTGTCGTAGCCAACCTCAAGCCGGCAAAACTGATGGGGTTGAAGAGCGAGGGGATGCTGCTTGCCGCCAAAGATGAAAACGGGCTCTGTCTTCTTAGACCTGAGACCCAAAAAAATGCAGGAACAAAAGTTAGCTAATGAAAATTGAAGATATTATAAACCTTACAGACGGTACACTTACCAACGAGCCGCAGGTACAAGCTATTGCTGCTGCCACAGTTTTCCCCTCTAAGGTTGAACATGGGGACCTTTTCTTTTCTTCTGTACAGGAAGATATCGATAAAGCGATAGAAAACGGTGCTTATGCCATTGTCTATGACAACAAAAAGATTGTTAAAAAAGATGATGAGATCGCATGGATAGAGGTATCAGATATAAAACTGGCAGCATTTAAGCTCATTCGCTATGTCACGCTCAAAAAAGAGGCCGATTTTTTCCTACTGGAACCTCACGAAATGAGCTTTCTGAAGATGATACTCACACACAAAGGCAATGTAGCCTTTATGGCCGATGAGTGGCGTAAAGTGTTTGAGCAGATCCTCAACTCTGATGACTACCTCTTTGTAGGGACCGATAAAGAGCTGCTAAAACTGATCAAACCGGATGTCAAAAAACTCAAAGAGGATGTAGAGGGGTACCTGATCGGGGATACCCTCTTTAAATCTACATTCAAAGTGGGTGGCTTCGTCTATCAGGAGAAGGACCTTGTGCCGTTCCACCTTGAGTTCCTGCTGCGTGTGGTGAACTTTTGTGATACCTATGAACTTCCATATGACATCGAACGTATCAAGTATACCAAGCACTTCATCCCGGTCTTTATCGATGCCAATCTCCACAGTACCGCAAAAGGGAAAAGCGACCGCGTAGCGATCTTTACGGATAACATTGACGATATCAGTCGTGCCAGAGAGTATATCAAACGCTCCAATAACTGGGTGAAGAGTATTGTCCTCACCCCGCCGAAAACCAAGGTTGAGGGGATCGACCGGCCGCACTGGTTCGAGACGGAAGAGGAGCTCAAAGAGATACTCAAAAACATCCACTTCAACTATGCCTTTATCTATAAAGCGGATAGAAGCATCCTCAATACGATCAAAGAAGAGTACAGCCTCTTCTAGATCTGCTATACTGTCGGTATGAAGATAGTGACAGTTACGCTGATCTTAGTGATCACACTTCTAAGCGGAGTATATTTTCAATGAAAAAAGGGAAATCCTCTCCCTCTATACCTATTGGCGTGCAGATATCAATAAAATAAACTATACCTACCAATAATACTACAAAGTAGGATTATCGACGGAGTGTAGCGATCGATCTGTTCTCATTGAGCAGAAGATCCAATGCATCATTGATATGTTGAAACACAATATCACTGGCGATCAATGACCTGCTGGCACACCCCTCTTCCTGTTGGATGGCAAAACCGAGTATCGCATCCTGAAGTATCAGGGCATCATTGAGCCCGTTACCTACGGCAACAGTATGCTTTTCACCCAAGCGCTTTAGATAATCAAGCTTGGCATGATCCTGTGACTCCTTGCCTATGATATGTATATGGATGAAGGGTACATTGCACTGTTCCTGTACAGAACCGAAAGTATCGGCCGTGATCACATGGATCTTTAACTCTTTTGAAAGTTGTTCAAGTTTTTCCAGTACACCGGGTTTGATCTGACCATCACATGCCAATGTCCCGTTATAATCCAATAGCAGATGCTCGACCGTGATCTCATCCATCCCCGGTATCTTTATATTCAGCATTTTATTCCTTGTTAGTTGAGTGATTCCAAAACCGTATCTATATCTGAATGATCTGTATATTCAATATTCAAGCCTATCCCTTCTATATTGCGCTTCATACCGTCTCCCAGTGATTTGACCACCAGCATATTGCCTTTTTTGAGCAGTGGAGGGATGATGCGCCCTGCGGCCATTCCTTTAGCACTGTCATCATCAACAATGCTGATCCCCTTTGCTTGAAGTGCTTGATAGATAGGGTTATCGATATAGCTGATAGAGACGATACTGTCCTCCTCGATCTTGGCAAAGGCAAAGTACTTTGCAGTGAGAAAATAGGGATGGATCGTTACTCTGTCATTGGTAGGATAGACCAGAACAAAATTTCGTTTCTCCTGAAGCAGCTCTATCCCTTTGCCATACATCAACATCTCGGTTACTTTTTTTCGTGCACTCTTGATGATCTTGGCGAAGGTAGGCCGGGAGACACCCAACTGTTTGGCACACTCCTCCTGGTAGAGTCCTTTAAAATCAGCCAGATAGAGTGCCTCCAGTTCATCATCACTCATCAGTATCATCTCTTTGGGTTTATGGGTAAGTGGACCAAATAACAGACTTTTTGGCCTAAATGTAATATTTCTATTCTTCATTACGACTCCAAAATTTACATATGTAAACATTATAAAGTAGCATATAATGACTTAATTTATCCGTTAAATAGGATCTTTTTTAGATTTTTTTGTAAAAAAACCTCTATTTAATTTTTAATTTATTTTACATATGATAAATTACGTCAAATTAGTCTAGGAGATAAGTATAGGTGACACCTGTTGTTTCCTCCTCCTTCTCAGGTGTCTCTTATACTTATTTCTTATACTAATGAAAAAGAAAATGATATGATTATGATATCATTACCAATCGGGCTGATGCGTAATGATATGCAGGCGATCATTTTTTTAATGGATTGAAAACGACACTCAGAATTGTTACTGAATTGTAATAAACATCTGTTTATCAGAAACAATTCAGTACATACAGGGAGAAGTGACGATATAGTGTCGCTTCAAAATCATAGATACACCAATAAATCCACACTGTGGTCTTATTGCGTAGAAAAGATAAAAAGAGCACTATCATGAAAATCACAAACTTCATCACCGGTATCATTTTTTTTTATATCGATGGTTTCAGACAGATGAGAGTCGGGAAAAAACTCTGGCTGCTGATTGGGATCAAACTGTTGATCCTTTTTGGCGTTTTAAAGTTTTTTTTCTTTCCAAACTACTTAAAGACAACCTATGATAACGATGAAGCACGCAGTACACATCTTATCGAGCACTTAACAAAGGAGAGATAATGATCACAACATATAAGGATATAACATGGAAATGATGCATACAGAACTGGTGGATTGGTCGAGGGCACAGTTTGCTCTGACTGCACTGTACCACTTTTTATTCGTTCCCTTAACACTTGGACTTTCATTTATTGTAGCCATTATGGAGACAATCTATGTAAAGACCGGTGATGCAAAATGGAAAACGATTACAAGATTTTGGATGACACTTTTTGCAATTAACTTTGCCATAGGTGTGGCAACAGGTCTCATTATGGAGTTTGAATTCGGGACAAACTGGGCGAACTACTCATGGTTTGTAGGAGATATTTTCGGTGCACCGCTGGCTGTTGAAGGGATTTTGGCATTCTTTATGGAGTCCACCTTCTTTGCAGTCATGTTCTTTGGATGGAATAAAGTATCCAAAGGCTTTCACCTGCTTTCCACCTGGCTTGTAGCAGTCGGTTCAAATCTTTCAGCATTTTGGATCCTGGTAGCAAACGGATGGATGCAGTACCCTGTGGGTATGGAGTTCAACCCCGATACCGTGCGTAATGAGATGGCAAACTTCTGGGATGTTGCGCTCTCCCCTGTGGCAGTCGCAAAATTCCTGCATACCATCGGAAGCGGATATGTGATCGGCGCACTCTTTGTCATCGGTATCTCTGCATGGATGATACTGAAAGGACGTGATGTACTGGAAGCAAAACGTTCGATGGTAGTAGGTGCAAGCTTCGGTCTGCTTGTGTCGATCTTCCTTGCAGTGAGCGGTGACGAATCTGCCTATCAGGCGGCACAGCATCAACCGGCAAAACTCGCAGCAATGGAGGGACTCTATAAAGGTGAAGAGCGTGCCGGGATCATCGCGGTAGGTATCCTCAACCCGGATAAAAAGATCGGTGATGACCTTCATCCTGTCTATGGAGATATTGAGATCCCTTATGCACTCTCGTTCCTCGGATATCACGATGTCGACGCCTTTGTACCCGGCCTGGATGACCTGGTACTCGGAAATGAGAAATACGGTATAGAGGGTGCCGCTTCAAAAATAGAAAAAGGTAAGATCGCCATTAAAGCCCTTGAGGATTATAAAGAGGCGAAAAGAGCAAATGACGAAACAGCGATGACCGAAGCGAGAAAACTCTTAGACGGGTATATGCCTTACTTTGGTTATGGATTCCTTGAGAAACCAACGGATATCGTACCACCGGTTGCGACAACATTCTACAGTTTTCACATTATGGTAAGTCTCGGGATATGGTTTATCTTCCTCTTCCTGATCGTGCTTTACCTCACGATGGCAAACGACATTACACGCTTTAGAAAAGTACTCTGGCTGGCACTTTGGAGTATACCGCTGGGCTATGTCGCTGCAGAGGCAGGGTGGGTCGTGGCAGAGGTCGGTAGACAGCCATGGGCGATCCAAGATCTGATGCCTGTAGGTATCGCTGCAACAGATATCGACGTGGGAAATGTCCAGGTATCATTCTGGCTCTTTGCCCTGCTCTTTACGGTACTGCTTATCGCAGAGATAAAAATCATGTTGCGACAGATCGCAATCGGTATTAAAGGAGGTCACTAATGTTTGAAACACTATCATTGCATGCACTACAAGTGTACTGGTGGATCATTATCGCACTGCTTGGCGGACTGTTTGTCTTCATCATGTTCATTCAGGGTGGACAGACACTGCTCAATCAGCTTTCATCATCAGAGGATGAAAAAACCATGCTGGTAAACTCACTGGGACGTAAATGGGAACTCGGCTTTACCACACTGGTACTCTTCGGTGGTGCACTCTTTGCTGCATTTCCGAAGTTCTATGCAACCAGTTTCGGTGGTGCCTACTGGCTATGGCTCGGGATCCTCTTCTCGTTCATCGTCCAGGCGGTCTCCTATGAGTACAGAAAGAAAGAGTCAAACCTTCTGGGTGCAAAAACCTATGAGACTTTTCTCTTTATCAACGGGACAGTAGGTACGATCCTACTCGGTATCGCGATCAGTACCTTCTTCAGCGGTGCTGCCTTTACCATCGATGACAACAACTTCGTACACTGGAGTGTCGGTACACGTGGACTGGAAGCATTGATGAACCCTATCAATTATCTGCTTGCATTTGCGATGCTGTTCCTTGTCCGTATTATCGCGGGAATGTACTTTCTAAATAACATCGATCATGAGCCGATCCGTATGAGAACACGTAAGATGATCAAACGCAATATCGTCTACTTCCTTCCTTTTTTCCTTGGATTTGTAGGATGGGTACTGCTCAAAGATGGTTATGCTTATGATCCCGAGACACTGGAAGTGTCACTGGTATCTATGCACCACCTCATGACATTCATTGAGATGCCATACCTGCTGGGAATGTTTCTGGTCGGTGTGGTGATGGTGCTGGTTGCAGTCTTTAACGCTGTATTCAGAGAAAAGAACTGTTGTATCTTTACCATAGGTATCGGTACAGTATTGACAGTCATGGCGCTTCTGCTGAATGTTGGGTTGAACCATACGATCTTCTATCCATCCTACACTGACCTGCAGAGTTCGCTCAGTATCGTCAATTCAGCAGGAAGCCACTATACGCTTACAGCAATGGCTTATGCTTCACTGATGGTACCGTTCGTTCTCGCATATATCGCCTATGTATGGCATGCAATGGACAGAGTCAAGATCACAGAAGAAGAGATCACCTCTTCAGATGCACACAACTATTAAGAAAGGATTCGTTATGGATTATACAAGTTCACTGATTTGGCTGGCTGTATGGCCATTGCTCATATATATCGGATATAAATTTACTGTACTTAATGTTAAACATTTCAACAGGCTTGAAAAACTTGAAGAAGAGCAATAGCGTCAATAAAGGCGATCAAGCTTTTGCTTGATCGTCTCACTACAGATATCAACCTCCAATCCTCCTACGTTTTAGGACAGACAAAATCACGCATATTCACCTCGCCAAGTCTATCACTCCAACCGATATAGACACTGTGCTCACGACTGGTAAGCACCTCATAGTTATCAGAAAAATAGTGTCTTAAGAGTTTTTTCAGATCCACTGCCTTAGGTACATAGACTACCCAGACAAACCCGAGTGCTTTCAAGACCGGTACCTCTTTGCTGCTCCGCATTAGATCTCTCAGTTCCAACTCTATCTGACAGATATCTCTCTGTTCAGTATGAGATATTTCAACCACCACTTTCAGATTCCCCGGATTTTCGATCTTCTTCCAGTAGTCATATGTACGTTTCTCTTTGAACCTGTAGGGCATTCTGTTTTTACCTTCCAAACAGATGAGACTTACCTGTTTCAGGGTTGCAGGTACATACTTTTCCATCAGACTGATAGTTTGACTATCATACTCCTTGAGTGTCAAACCATTTTTATCAAGGATCCCCTCACGCTCCATCCAGGAGATGATCTTCTCATCTTTGATACGCTTTTTATCATGTACGACAGCAACCGGATACTTTTCAAGCCAAAGATAAGAGGAGTTTTGATTGAGATGACCCAGTAGTGAGTCTTCTGAAAACAAAGCATTTTTCAATGCAGTAATTATCTCTTGCATACTTTTTCCTTTCTATTTCATATTAGATCGTTATTGTTTTAAAATACTTTAAAATATAGATAATCTATTGATACTCTTTATAACATATCCTTTAAAAAAATACATATATAGAATAATTATTTACAATGATTTACTACATTCAAAAGCTATTTTTTACTTTTAATTTTTATTCTGCCTACTAATTCACTATAAAGAATTTTAGCTATTCTATTATTAAATATATAAATCAATATTATCATTATAATAAGTATTATTTATCATATTAAGCTTTATTTTGCTACTATTCTGGCAATTTTTTGACAAGAAAGGTAAAGATATATGAAACAATTCATTAAAATATCTCTTGCAGCGACACTGGCACTCAGCAGTATGAATGCGGCAACAGTTACAGAGCTCGAAGAGAGAGTTGCAAAACTGGAAAAGAAAATAAAGAAGAACAAAAAGACGATTACAGAAGTGAAAATACACGATGCATTTGACAATATCAAATTCGGTGTGGACTTCAGAAATGCAGTTGATTCACTCAGCTATAAAGACAATGAGAGTGGTGAAGAGGCAGATAACCCTTCACTCTTGACAAGCAGACTCTATTTGACGATGGCATCAGCACCTATGGAAGGATTGATCTTCAAAGGGAAACTTGCGATCTACTCAACATGGGGAGCACACCTCTATGATGAATCTGCAGGGCTCAAAGACTGGTCAGCATCTTCCAAGGCAACGGATACGCTTATGCGTGTAAAAGAGGCGTACTTTGTCTACTCTACCAAAGCTGGAGAACAGCCTGTCAGCTTCTCTATCGGGCGTAGACCATC
>JBEWPZ010000044.1:0-16968 GCA_047689535.1 Candidatus Sulfurovum kebritense
ATTAACAATATCTATCGATCTAATAAGTTTTAAGTATTTCATGTTACTATACTTAATCGTGATATTAACATGAAGAAGGATAAGAATGAAAAAAATAATGGTGGTTATGTTTGCTGTGATGTTCGGAATGATAAGTACTACATCTGTTGTCACTGCCAATGCAAAGATAGGTCAAAAGATATTTAAAAAGAAGTTTCGTAAAAAGTGTAGATTTTCAGGGGTGAAATTTGCCAGACATCATACTCAAGGTGAATGGGAAGAGATTTGGTATGATGGGAAGTTCAAAGAAGAAGCAAAAAAGATATGCCCTAGATTAAAGATCGAAAAGATCAAAGAGTCATGGTGGGAACATGTATATGATTTCTCATACGAATACGCAAGTGACGGGCACATCCCTAAGTGCTAAACAAATGTAACGTGAAGAAACAATTTTGCTGTTAAGTCATATTTTTGGCAGCTTTTCTTCACAATCTTTTCACAATTAACCGATAATATCATTTCATCTCAACTAAAAAAGGAAACAAAATGAAAAATGTAATGAAACTTGCAACGGCAGCACTACTAGGTGTAGCGGTACTTTCAACAACTGCATCTGCTGATGTTAAAAAAGGTCAAAAACTTTATATGAAAAAAATGAAAGCTGCATGTGGATTCTCTGGAGCTAAATTTGCTCAAAAACATACTCAAGATGAGTGGGAAGAGATCAACGGCGCTGGTAAATTTGCTGAAGAAGCTGCAAAGATCTGTCCAGGTGTAAAACTTAAAGACAGATATGTACCGCATATCTATGACTTTGCATACGAGTATGCATCTGACTCTGGTAACGTTCCATCTTGTTAAGTTGAGAGTATAAACTCAACCGGACACCCTCTCCGGGTGTCTATTTTAAAATAGACGTGATATAATTCAAGCTTTAAAATAAAAATTATAAAAGGAATTAATATGAAAAAACTAGCAATTACAATGTTACTCGCTGGTGCTACTTCTCTAATGGCTGCTGATGGTGCTGCGATCTACGCGAAATGTGTTGGATGTCACGGTGCGAACGGTGAAAAAGCTGCACTTAACAAATCTGCGATCATCCAAGGTCAAGATGCTGCTAAAACTGTAGAACAACTTAACGGTTACAAAGCAGGTACACTTAACCAACACGGTATGGGTGGTCTTATGAAAGTTCAAGTTGCTGCATTGAGCGACGAAGATATCCAAGCTGTAGCTGATCACATCGCTGGATTGTAATCCTACTTCTTTCAAAAGCCTTTCGGGCTTTTGAAGTTCACTTCATTTTTCTATTCTAATATTTCACTTTTTTATTATCTTAGATATGGTCACTATCCTATCGTAGTACGCTTTTAAAATCCTCCGCATTTTCCAACTTGACACTTCATGGCTGATATTTTTGGTGTAGATGTCTGATTCATAGACGTATAGGTAATCGTGCTTACAATGAACAGTACTACAGAGATGATCACAAATTGTACTTTCGAAATCTTTTGTATCTCCTCTTTCTGTTTTACCTCACAGACATTACCTGGACAGCACTGCGGTGACTGATGATAGATCCAATGGTAGAGCAAACACCCTATACAGATACCAAAGGCACTTTCACTAAACAAAAATGCCAGACAGAGCAGGCAGATAGCAATTTTTATGGGGGTCATGTACTCAAAGATCACAATGATAAAAAACATCATCACAGAGAGTATAAACCCGATACTCCATGCAAAACGCTTTTGGGCTGCACCGACATATTCAGGACTCTGGTGTTGCACAAAGAGTCTTCCAAGTATGAGTGAAGGGGAAAACTGCGGATTGATAAAGATACGCAGAAAGAAATCAACCATAAAGAAAGTGACAAAGATTTGTGTAAAGACAAAGCGATGGGTCAGATAGGCATTGAGAAATGAGATCATAGCAAACAAAAACAGGATACCTGCACCTGCTCTGGCTTCTCTCTCATTCAGGACCGGCACATCAAACCCTTCAACATTTTCACCAAAATAGATGATCTTATTCATTTTTAACCCTGTTTATTTTTTTGAAATATACCGTAGAAGGTGTGTAGCTGGTGTGTAAGGGGAGGCAAAGTGTAATGTATTGAATTTATTACCATAAAATCAATAGATTTACTTGACATTAAAAGTGATCTTTGTTATACTTCTCCATATAAACAGTAAAAAGGCGTTTCTAAAAACCCTAGATAAACACAGTGGACAAGGGTATAGAGCTCTTTCTTGATAATGTTGTCTCCCAAAATCAGTATTATTCTGAAATATTTAAGAAAGATCGCTATAGCGTGTGAATCTAGGGTATTTAGAGATGCCTTAACGATAAGGAGTTGAAATGTCACCAAGTTGTCCTATATCTGCAAAAAGAGTAGATGCCAATATGGTACGGATCATCTCTTTTCAAGTTGCTTTAATTACGTTGGCTCTGGTTGTTACCGGTAATGCGTTTTTAGCCTTATTGCTTTTGTTTGACTTTACGGTAAGAATATCAAGAAGGCCGGAACTGAGTCTTTTTCATCTCGTAGCAAAACAGATGGTGAATCGATGGAATATCACACCAAAGTTATGCGATGAGTCCCCTAAACGTTTTGCACTCGGGTTAGGATTCTTTACCTCGCTTTTACTTGTAGTACTCTATCTAACAGGTTTTTATACGGTTGCTTCGGCAGTAGCTCTTATCTTACTTTTTGCCGCTTTACTGGAGACGGTATTTGATTTTTGTATCGGATGTAAGCTATACTACGCCATTCAATTAATCAAAGGTATGTATCACAAATAATCTTACCTCCAGACTTGCTAAAGAGGAGGGGGAAGCGTATTGTGAAAATGAAAGGGAGTCATGATAGGGATTTCTACCAAGACCGTGTATGCAGTGGCTGCATTGCACGAACTAGGGTCGATAGAAGAGGGAAAGGTACTTAAGATCAAAGAGATTGCAGCAAATGCTTCAATCCCTCAGAATTTTTTGGAACAGATCCTGCTTGAACTACGCAAAGAGGGGATACTCAGCAGTATCAAGGGGGCACACGGAGGATATAAGCTTGCAAAAGCATTGAAAGATATTACCCTGAAAGAGGTGATGGAGACCCTGGAATCCGATGCATTTTCAGATGTCTGCAGAACAGATAATCCGGCATTGAAACTCTTCTGGTCAGATATCACAGAACGGATAGGTGAAGTATTTGATATACCGCTTTCTGAGCTGAAAAACTATCAGCTTCAAGCAAATAAAGCATTGAACTTTTCTATATAAGCAGGATAACGTTATGGATAAAACAGTAGATTTTGAGTATTACAATACCTTGATGGTACACAGTGTAGGAAATAGAGTCGGCCCTATCGCACCGGTAATGGCTCCTTCGGCAGCGTTCGGCTATGAGAGTGCTGAGGAGGCGGAAGGCATTTTTGACGGAAGCGTAGCGAAGCCGCTTTATGCCCGGGTAGGAAACCCGACCAACAGTAAGCTGGAATCTATCGTCGCGAAGATGGAGGGTGGTATCGGAGCACTCGCTACTGCTTCAGGCATGGGGGCCATGTCGATGGTGAGCATGGCGATCCTGAACGGTGGGGATGAAGTGCTCTGTATCGGTGGATTCTTTGGGGGAACCTACTCCCTGGTCAATGAGACTTTGGCACGCTTCGGTATCAGTAACACGTTTTGTGACGTGGATGATTTTGACCATATTGAGTCCAAACTAAAAAGTGGTATCAAGATGGTTATGATGGAGAGCGTGGGAAACCCCAGTCTCAGACTGCCTGATATCCAAAGAATTATCGATCTCTGTAACGCGTACGATACGATATTGCTGATCGACAATACGGCTACTCCGATTGTATTAAGACCGATAGAGATGGGTGCAGATATCGTGGTACACTCTTCAACCAAAAATATCTCGGGGCACTCTGCTGCACTTGGCGGTATCGCTGTTTTTAGAGAAGTAGACCCTGAAGATGACAAACTGCTTCATCCAAAATATGCTGATCTCCATAAGTTTGTCAAAAAAATGGGTAAAAAAGCATTTATGCCTATTTTCAAAAAACGTGCGATCAGAGATATGGGGATGACAGCCAACGCTTTTGGATCATTTATGACCATGGTAGGACTGGAGACACTGCCTCTGAGAATCGAGCGTATCAATCAAAATGTTGAGAAAGTCGCAGCGATACTCGAGAAGAGACTTCCTGAAGGCGTCAGTGTGAACCACCCCTCACTTCCAACCAGTTCTGACTATAAAAGATACAAGAGTGACTTTGCACAGGGATGTGGACCGCTTTTGACACTCGATTGCGGTACCAAAGAGAGAGCATTTAGACTGCTTGATGGACTGAAGACCGTGATCCAAACGGCAAATATCGGTGACAACAGAAGCCTCGCACTGCATATGACGAGTACCATCTTCAGTGATTTTGATGAAGAGGCACGCAGGTTTTTGGGAGTGCATGAGGGGTTGATACGGGTCTCTATCGGTCTGGAAGCGCCACAGGTGATTGCGGAAGATTTTTTACAAGCGGCAGATGCGATCTAATGTATACATTTTAGTCTTACTGCTTCTTACTGTTCTTCTAACTGGCGAGGAAGAGAAGAGTGGATTGGACTACCTTAATACCCTGCGTCAAAAGAGCGGATTGATACCGTTGCAGGAAATTAGACAACTCAACCATGCAGCTGCATCTCATGCACACTATCTTATGGAACATCAGAAACTGGGACACCTGGAACATCAGGGGCATAAAGGTTATACGGGGAAAACACCTGCAGAACGTGTGGTATACCACGGGTACTTCTCTAAAGATGTCATGGAGAACATTGCGCTCAACGCAAAAAGTGATACTGCAGCAGTAGATGATCTGCTCTCTGCAATCTATCACCGGTTTGTTTTTTTGAATTTGGATAAAGATCAGATCGGTATAGGCAGAGCTTCTGCAGATAGGTTTAAACGTCTCAAGGATGCGTACGTTTATAACCTGGGATCTTCTAAGCTGAATGCATTATGTAAAAAATCGTTTATTCCTATCAGGGGCAATCTATACCTCAAAGATGTCTGTAAAAACCGTGATGCGCTGATCCCTCAATCACTTTATGAAAAAAAACAAAAAGAGATCAAATACAGAAATAGTAAAGTAGTACTTCACCCTTATCCGGGACAAACAGAGGTTATGACGGTTTTTTACAACGAGGAGCCTGATCCTCTCCCTGACTATGCCGTAAGCGGTTATCCTGTCTCTGTACAGTTCAATGACCGCTATTATCACTCTATCGCACTGAAGTCATTTCGTCTTATTGATGATGAGAACAGAGAGATACCTATGTGCAGAACTCTGACTCATTCGAATGACCCACATCAGCGCCTGAAAAAAACAGAGTTTGCTTTAATGCCTATCAAACGTCTGGAGTATGCAACGACCTATAGGGCAGAGTTTGAAGCAGTGGTAGATGGAGAACTTTATCAGAGGTCATGGGAGTTTACGACGAAACGATTTAAGGAGAAATTTTACCGTATTACGAAGCAAAAAAGCAGGATAAGTGCCGTACCCGGAAGTACGCTCATTCTCTACTTTGTCCCAGACTCGCCTAATGATGTACTCAATAGCTACCGTGTGACACAGGGGTTAAAAGTCTCTTTTATAGATCATAATACACTGAAAGTCACACTCCCTAAAAATCTTCGGAAAGAGATGAAGCTTAAAGTAGGAAGAAATATCGTCATATTTGAATAAATCACTCTCTTTTAGAGTAGATAAGTCCGTTTTAAATACACTAGGGTGCATAGTTACGCACCTGATAGAAAGAAGAGGACTATACGATCTTCTCCCCTCCGATATATACCCCTGAAACCTCTTTTGTATGCAAGATCGTCTGCAGTGCGATATCCTCTAGTGAAGCGGGGGCATCAGGCAGTGTAACCACTGCAAAATCCGACTCCCTGCCGGCTTCTATCCTCCCTACATTCAGTCCCAGTATTTTGGCTGCATCAGAGGTCACGGACTCTATGAGAAGGTTTGAGAGTTTTTCCAGCGCTCCGGCATGGTGCATCATCAGTGCTGCACGGAGTTCATCAAAGAGATTGAGTGACCAGTTGGAACTGAGTCCATCGGTTGCCACACTGAACGGTATCTGCAGCTCTCTAACCTTCTCTATGGCGAGTCTTCCGCATCCCAGCAGTCTGTTGGAACGCGGGCAGTGTGCGATAGAGTGTCCTTTTGACGAGAGGTAACTAAGTTCTTCATCATTTGCCTGGACGCAGTGGGTAAAGTGTGTGGGATAGCTGTCAAACGCATGCATGAACTCTTCGATAGCGGTCACCGGAGTGGAGGTGTTGAAAAACTTTTCGAAAAATGGTTTGAAGTCTCCCTCTCCCTTTTCCAGCCATTCACGTTCTGCCTGTGACTCCAGAAAGTGTGCAGAGAGAGGCAGTTTTTTTTGTCTGGCTACCTGTACGGCCCTTTGCAGGATCACCGGGTGCACGGAGTAGGGGGAGTGGATCGCAACGGCAGGGGTGATACGGTCTTCTTTTTTACAGCTTTGTGAGGCTTTGATGCGTTCCAGAAAGTCATTATAGAGCGCATCGGCATAGGCGGCATTGGAGCCGATCAGCTCATTGAAAAAGACGACCCTTTGGGAAGCTTTTGTGCAGGCTTCAAGTTCTGCTCCGAAGCTGGAGATGGCACCGAATGTCGTGACGCCGGAGTGTAACATCTCTTCCATTTTACTGAGCATCAGCGCATTGTCACATGCTTGGATCAACTCATCCCGGTGTTTGATAACAGAGTCCAGCCATGGCATAAAACCGCCATACTTCAGTGTCGTGGTATTGGCTGAAAACTCCAGGTGTACATGGGTGTTGATAAAGCCCGGGTAGAGTACGGAGTTTTTTCCGGCATAGTGGATAGCCGCATCGGGGTATTTCTCTGTCAGGACCTGTAGGGTATCGATTGCCTCGATCTTGTTACTATAGGCAACGGTACGGTTCTCTACAAATCCTTCTGGGGTATAGATGTAGTCTGCTGTGATAAGGTTCATAAAGCTCTCTTGTTTTTTGTTATCTCTTTGTATTGGGTTTAATACTATTTGGATAAAATGATAGCTAAAATTTTTAAATAAGGTAGAACAGATGAAAATAG
The DNA here is from genome assembly GCA_047689535.1 of Candidatus Sulfurovum kebritense. GTDB lineage: Bacteria > Campylobacterota > Campylobacteria > Campylobacterales > Sulfurovaceae > Sulfurovum > Sulfurovum kebritense. Next base: position 7,131 of record JBEWPZ010000044.1, read on the forward strand.
TAGTCATTCAAGGTCCAAATCTAAATATGTTGGGAGTTCGAGAACAAAATGTTTACGGCCCAATGAAACTTGAGGATATTCATGCGCAGATGAAAGCATTTGCAGAGCAGAATAAACACGAGATCGAGTTTTTTCAGAGCAACCTTGAAGGTGAGATCGTAGATCGTATCCAAGAGTGTCTGGGAGATGCAGACGGTATTATCATCAACCCTGCTGCCTATACACATACCTCTATCGCGATTCGTGATGCGATCGCAGCAGTGAAGATCCCTACACTTGAGGTTCATCTCTCCAATATTTACCAAAGAGAAGAGTTCAGACATACATCACTGATCGCACCTGTATGTGCAGGACAGATCACAGGTATGGGACCATACGGGTATCATCTTGCAATGGTAGGGATGAACCAGATGCTGAGTGAGATCAAAATGATGAAAGAACACCAGGCAAAGGCACAAGCGGCGCAAGCACAGCCACAGGCTTAAGATTTTTTTGCTTCAGGCACCCGCCTGAAAGCACTCTTCTCAATCTTTAAGAACACTTCTAAACCACCTTTGAAGAGGTTACCATGAACTATATGCTAAACAATGAAAATGCGATCTATTATGAGTGCGGATACAGTTGTGATAATGCACTCTATCTCTCTCTTGGAAGTGAAGCGTATTTCATAACTGACAGCCGTTATACAATAGAAGCCAATGCCGAGGTTCGAAATGCAAAGGTTGTGATCGACCGTGACCTCTATGGCAGGGCAGTAAAAATACTCAAAAAATGCAAGATCAAAAAAATGCTCTTTGACCCGAAAGAGTGGTCAGTGGCAGCATTCAGGCACTTTACTGACAATACCAAGATCACATTTAAGGCAGAACCGGACTTTTCCCATAAAAGACGTATCATCAAACGTGATGAAGAACTGAAGATCCTTGCCAAAGCGGCAAAGTTGGGTGCCAAAGCGTTTTCAAAACTGGCAAAAGAGTTTCGTCAGAACGGGATCGGCGAAAACGAGTTTACACTTACCCACAAAGCGAAGTCAATCCTGGGAGGGTACGGAAAGTATGATCTCAGCTTTGATCCGATCGTAGCGTTGAATGCAAATGCGGCAAAACCGCATGCCATGCCTACCAAAAAGCGTATGAAAGAGGGAGACCTCCTTTTAGTGGATGCCGGGCTGAAGTACAAACGCTACTGTTCAGACCGTACACGCACGGTACAGGTGGGCGAGAAATTTACCTTTGGTACCAAATCAAAATTTTCTAAAAAGAAGAGACAGAAAGCCTATGATATCGTCCTGAAAGCCCATGACAATGCGATCGCCAAAGCCAGATCCGGGATGAAGGCCAGGGAAGTCGATGCATTGACGCGTGATTTGATCACCAAAGCCGGGTTTGGTGACTATTATGTTCACTCTACCGGACATGGAGTGGGACTGGATATTCATGAAATGCCCTATATCGCTTCACGGTCTGATACGATCATTGAAGACGGTATGGTCTATACGATCGAGCCGGGTATCTATATCCCCGGAGAGTTCGGGATACGTATTGAAGATATGGTAGCAATGGTCGACGGGAAAGCCGTGGTACTCTAAATGCTGAGCAAAAGTATCGATAGCAATAATGAGTTGTTGAGAGGCGGACACTATCCCTATCTTGCATCAAAAAATAGGGGAGAGCGAGAAGCACTGCTGGGAATCGGTGGCAATATCGGTGATGTGGTACGTCGGTTTGAGCACCTTTTTACTTTTTTCAATCGAAGTGCATTAGTACATATCAAGGAGACCTCTCCGATACTGAAAAACCCTCCCTTCGGCTACACGGAGCAAGAAGATTTTTATAATGCTCTGATACGTATAGAGACAGACTTGACACCAAAGGCATTATTGCGATATATTCTCAAAGTTGAGAAGCGTTTTGGAAGAAAACGTCTTTTTAAAGATGGACCGAGAACACTGGATATCGATATGATTTTTTATGAGAACAGGTCTATCAAAGAGGAGAAGCTGACGATTCCTCATCCTCATTGGTTTGAACGGGACTCGGTACTCATTCCACTATCTTATATGAAAGGTGATCCGGTATGATCCACGAAACATTTGTAGCATCAGATCCCCAAAATGCATATACCCAAGCTGTAGAGAAGTATGGAAAGAAGATCGAACTTGTCTCTGCCAGACAGCTTCAGTATGAGGATGGGCAGCTACGATGTGAAATCGAGGTTGCGATCCCAAAAGTGGTCTATCTTCAAAAGACAATGGGGGAGGATGCCCTCAGTGCTTTGGACGAGGAAGCACTGCTCATGGAAGAGATTGCCACGCTGAAGTCTCAACTCTCACAGATGAAAGAGACCCTACAAAGCGATATCAGTGCGGATCATACGGTCATTTCGGAAGTCAAAGCACTTTTTAAGCGTAAAGGGATCGCCGAGGTATGGCTGGATGAGGTGATGAATACCTTAGCCGGTTCGCCGGTCGCAGAAGATAGCAAACTGTTGGTCTCTTACCTGTTGGGAGAGATCGATGAAGCACTCAAAGAGAGACCAGAAGAGCTCTCTAAACAAAAAGTGATGATGTTTGTGGGCCCTACAGGAACGGGGAAAACGACCACGATCGCGAAACTGGCGGCGCGATATGCCTACCTGATGGAGAGGCCTTACAGCGTAGCACTCATCAATCTGGACAGTTACAAGGTCGGTGCGATAGAACAACTTGAACACTATGCGGATATCATGCAGATCGACCATGTGGCTGTTGAAAATGTCGATGGGTTCAAAGATGCACTGGAACGTTTGGAGTCCTATGATGTGATACTTGTCGACACCGCAGGAATGTCGCCGTATGATACACAAAAACTCATCCATACGGTAGAGTATGTCAACTCCGATACAGAGAGAGCGCTTGAAGTGAATCTTGTTCTTCCGGCGACGGTAAAATATGAGGATATGGAAGATATCTATACGAACTTTTCGTTTTTGAATCTTGACTCTGTGATCATTACCAAGTTTGATGAAACAAAGCATCTGGGTACACTGCTCAACTTTATGTTGTCCTATGATCTCCCTATGAGTTACTTCTCCATAGGACAGGAGGTTCCCGATGACCTGCGTATCGCAAGTAAAGAGTATCTTCTGGAGCGTTTTATCGGAGATATAGATGCGGGGTGAGACCCAGGCAAACCGCTTGGAGATGATGATGCATAAGCATCATATCCATCCCTCTTATACACTCTCACTCCCTCCTTTCGAGGTGAAAAAGAGTCTGCTCAAGTCTTTGAAAGAGGGTGATATTCTTCTTCTGGGACTTGATCAGTTAGTGTTCGTACTCTCAGACACAATGGGCATCCGTGCCGAAGTGATGATAGAGCAATATCACTCTGTGGACAGGCTCAAGATCATCTCGTTGGGCAAAGATACCAGACAGAAAGCATCCAAAAAATATCAGCGTGTACTGGTCACATGTGGAGAGGTTCAAAGCAGAAAACTTGAAGTCGGGCATGTGATCGGGACAATGGATCTGAATTTTGATGAACTTGCGATTGTTGTCGGAGAGAAAAAGATCGCAGAAGGTTCACTGGTAAAGGTAGATGAAAAGATCGCTCTACAGGTAGAGAGACTCTTCTAATAGCGATAAAAATTGAATGAAAATGCAGCGAGGCATAAAATGAAAGAGCACAAAAAAGTATTGGTAGGAATGAGTGGTGGCGTGGACTCTACAGTGAGCGCAATATTGCTACAGAAAGAGGGCTATGAGGTAGAGGGTGTCTATATGAAGCTCCATGAAAAAGAGGGGTATCATGAGGAGAACTTTGCCAAAGTAAAGCGTGTTGGGAAGTATCTTGGGATCAAGATACATTTTTTGGATCTCAGTAGTGCGTTCAAAGAGGAGGTTTATGACTACTTTGTAGACTCCTATAAGCATGGACTAACACCCAACCCCTGTGTGATGTGTAACCGTACGATCAAGTTTGGTAAGATGGTAGAGTTTGCAGATACTATCGGTGCGGAGTATATCGCAACGGGTCACTATATCAATTCTGATGGAGAGTTTATCTATATGGGGAAAGACCCGAATAAAGATCAAAGCTACTTTTTATCCGAAGTGAAAAAAGAGGTGATCCCCAGACTGATTTTCCCGCTCGGTGATTGGGTGAAAGAGGATGTGAAAGCCTATGCAGCGGATATCGGCGTACTGCAGGATATTGCTACGCAAAAAGAGAGTTCTGAGATCTGTTTTGTGGAAAATACCTATGATGAGGTGCTTGCCCGTCATATGGATATCGACATGCCGGGTGAAACTGTCGATACGGAAGGTAATGTGGTCGGGACACATAAAGGGTATATGCACTACACCATCGGCAAACGCAGAGGCTTCTTTGTAAACGGAGCGCACGATCCACACTTTGTTCTGGCGATCAAGCCTGAGCAAAACCAGATCGTAGTAGGGAAGAAAGAGAAACTTGAAGTCCATGATTTCGAGATCAAGAAGATCAACCTTTTTGAAGCAAAGGATGAGTTTGATTGTCTGGTCAAGGTGCGCTACCGTACGAAAGCCGTGCCGTGCCATGTAAAGATAGAGGGAGAGAAGGGAAGTGTAACGCTTAAAGAACCGGTATTCGGTCTTGCACACGGACAGGTTGCAGCATTTTATGATGCCAACCGGTTGATCGGTGGTGCAGTTATCTGTTAAAGAGGTGGTTACTTATCTTCATCACCCTCATGATGCTCTTTTTTCGGGTGATTGATCGGGATTTTTCGCTTGAGGAGATCTTTGATCTTTTGCTTGTGTCTCTCTTTTCGTTGTGCTTTCTCTTCATGGACAGACTTGATCCAGAGCCAGTTTATCAGAAAGTAGACAAGGGTAGAGATAATGACAGAGTAGAAAGAGGTACCTACATAGAGCGGTACCAGTATCTCATCAAAGTGTTGGCTGAACCACTCCATGGTCAGTTCAATATTTTCCAGCCCTTCATGTCCCAGCAGAAAGTTGCCGGTGAGGTATTCCATATAGTACATTGGAGGCATGGTAATGGGGTTGCTCAACCAAACCGTGGCAATAGCGATAGGTACATTGAACCGAAATGCAAAGGTACTTAAGACCACTGCGACCATCTGCATCGGCATAGGGATAAATCCCCAAAAAAGTCCTACCCACACCCCTCTGGTAACACTACGTCTGCTGACACCAAAAAACTCTCTTGAGAGATTGTATTTATCTAAAAATTTGTCGAGTTTGTCACTACGGGACGAGGTTTTCTTTAAGACTTTTCTTATCATATTTATCCAACTACGTTATACTTGTGATAGTTTAGTCTCAGAAGCCTTTAAATCACCTTTTTATCAACTTTTGTGTAGAATACGCGTATTAATTATTACGAAAATGTAATGAAATTTTTCACACTAAAGGTCTTACAATGAGCGGATATATGATATTTTCCGGTACTTCAAACCCAGAACTTTCTCAAGAGGTAGCAGATTACCTTGAGATGCCACTTGCTAAAGCAACGATCAATCGTTTTTCTGATGGTGAGATCAATGTACAGATCGCAGAGTCTGTACGTGGTAAAGATGTATTTATCGTACAGCCAACTTCTGCACCGGCAAACGGCAACTTGATGGAACTTCTCATTATGACAGATGCGCTGAAGCGTTCCTCTGCGAAGTCTATCACCGCTGTAGTACCGTATTACGGCTATGCAAGACAGGATAGAAAAGCCGCTCCCAGAGTACCAATCTCTGCAAAACTTGTAGCGAACCTGATGGAGACAGCAGGGATCACGCGTGTCGTTACGATCGACCTGCATGCTTCCCAGATCCAGGGATTTTTTGATATCCCGGTTGATAACCTCTATGGTGCGATCTTGTTTATCGACTATATCAAGAGTAAGAATCTTCCAAATCCTGTGATCGCCTCTCCGGATATCGGCGGGGTTGCAAGGGCGAGATACTTTGCCGCAAAACTCGGGCTTGATATGGTAATCGTGGATAAGAGACGTGAAAAAGCCAATGAGTCTGAAGTGATGAATGTGATCGGTAATGTCGAAGGTAAGGATGTCATCCTTATCGATGATATGGTGGATACGGCAGGAACAATGGTCAAAGCTGCTTCAGCACTCAAAAAGCTTGGGGCCACATCGGTCATGGCATGTTGTACGCACCCGGTACTTTCAGGTCCGGCATTTGAGCGTATCGAAGAGGGTGAGCTTGATGAACTGATCGTATCCAATACGATACCGACTGATAAAGAGTGCACGAAGATCAAAGTACTCTCTACTGCTAAGATGCTGGGAGAGGTGATCAGACGTGTCCATAACAACGAGAGTGTGAACTCTCTGTTTGAGACGAAATAGGTAGCACTTTTAATTTTTAAAAGTTTACCTCTTGTAAAGATAGGGTTTGCTTCAGCAGCAGGCGCCCTGAAAGAAGTGCCCTTGGGGTGCTCACGCGGTGAACCGCGTTAAGATAGACTATGTTTGTAGTTTATTCGCTGAATATTAAATGCAAGTAGGGCAAATTACTGCCTACTGAAGGATAACAATTGGCAAAAGAGATACCTCAATCACATATACGAAATTTCTCCATTATCGCACACATTGACCATGGCAAGTCAACGCTTGCTGACCGGATTATCCAGCACTGTGGTGCAGTCTCGGATAGACAGATGTCAGCGCAAGTGATGGATACGATGGATATAGAAAAAGAGCGTGGGATCACGATCAAAGCGCAGTCTGTAAGACTGAACTATATCAAGGATGGAGAGGAGTATATCCTCAATCTGATTGACACTCCGGGTCACGTAGACTTCTCCTATGAAGTAAGCCGTTCTCTGGCCTCATCTGATGGTGCACTTTTGATCGTAGATGCTGCACAGGGTGTGGAGGCCCAGACGATCGCCAATGTCTATATCGCTATCGAGAATGACCTGGAACTGCTGCCTGTGGTCAATAAGATCGATCTGCCCGCTGCTGATCCGGACAGGGTACTGACAGAGCTTGAAGAGGCGATAGGGATCGATGCGACCGAACATAACCTCGTATCGGCGAAAACCGGAGTAGGTATCTCTGACCTGATCGATTCGATCATTGAGCGTATTCCTGCCCCTCAAGGTGATGAGAGTGCTCCGTGTAAAGCATTGATCTATGACAGCTGGTTTGATAACTACCTGGGTGCACTGGCACTTGTCCGTGTGTTTGACGGAAGTATCAAAAAAGGTGAAGTGATGAAGGTCATGGGTACCAAGCAGGAGCACCAGGTACTTGACCTGATGTATCCCAATCCTATCGCGCCTATAAAAACCAAGGAGATACGTACCGGGGAGATCGGTATCGTGGTAATGGGACTCAAGTCAGTGGATGGTCTGATGGTGGGTGATACGATCACTTCGGCGAAGCATCCTACGGCTGAGATGATTGGCGGATTTGAACCGGCAAAACCGTTTGTTTTTGCAGGGATCTATCCTATCGAGACCGATAAGTTCGAGGATCTTCGTGATGCGCTCAATAAACTGAAGCTCAACGACTCCTCACTGAGTTTTGAACCGGAAAGCTCTATGGCACTGGGTTCAGGGTTTAGAACCGGTTTCCTTGGAATGCTGCATATGGAAGTGGTGAAAGAGCGTTTGGAACGTGAGTTCAACCTGGACCTGATCGCTACAGCACCTACGGTGGTCTACCGGGTCAAAAAGACTGACGGTACCGAGATAGAGATTCAGAATCCAAGTGAGCTTCCGGAACCGCAAAAGATCGATACGATCTATGAACCGTATGTGAAAGCAACGATCCTGACACCTCAGGAGTTTGTAGGGAACCTGATCACACTCTTGAACAACCGTCGCGGGATACAGGTCAAGATGGATTACCTCAATGAGTCACGTGTTTTGCTTGAGTATGATATTCCTATGAATGAGATCGTTATGGACTTCTATGACAAACTCAAGTCTACGACCAAAGGGTATGCAAGTTTTGACTACGAACCGATAGGATTCCGACCGGGTAATCTGGTGAAGCTTGATATCCGTGTTGCAGGAGAAGTGGTGGATTCCCTTTCGATCATTGTGCCTGAGGATAAAGCGCGTAACAGAGGGCTTGCATTTGTCAATCAGCTGAAAGAGCTGATCCCGAGACAACTTTTTGAAGTAGCGATCCAGGCGAGTATCGGGAACAATATCATTGCACGCTCCAACGTGAAGTCCATGGGTAAAAATGTGACGGCGAAATGTTATGGAGGGGATATCACCCGTAAACGTAAGCTCCTTGAGAAACAGAAAGCGGGTAAAAAACGTATGAAGTCTATCGGTAAGGTCGATGTACCGCAAGAGGCTTTCATGGCAGTGCTCAAGCTGGATAACTAATGTCGGCTTGGCTCCTCCACCTTCACCTGATCGCTGCGATCTCATGGATCGGAGGAGCGATCTTTATGTTTGTCCTTGGGATCAGTCTGAGGGACAGTGAAGGACAAAAAGAGGTCTATCCCCGTATCGGTCCTATCTACGGCTACTTCGAGCTGGTCGCCTTGATCATTCTTCTGGTCACAGGTTATCAAATGATCGATCAGAACGGTTTGATCACTCTTCTCTTCTCTGATATCAGTAACGATGTGATGGATGCATTGCGTATGAAGCTCTATATCGTGGCGGTGATCATCGTGATGACGATCATCCATACGGTGATCTCACTGATGACCATCTATAAAGAAAAAACAGTCATTCAGAAACTTCTCTCCCGCGGTTCATCGATGGGAATACTCCTGCTCAATCTCTGGGTATTGCACTATGCAATGGTGCTTCGGGATATCCTTTAAGCATCGTAAAAAAGTCACTGTTTTTGGATGAAAAGTGTATAGATGTTCTATAATCTATACGCTATACACACAATAGGCTATCGTAATTTTGGACATGTTTAAGGAGTAGATAGCCTATTATCTGTATAGATCGCTGAAGCGTAACTCTTTTATAAGAGAGTTACGCACTTCATATAAAATTAGTATCTATAACTTACAGAGAATCTTAGATCTTGTGCAGTGATATCCACTTTTTCTGAGTCATCCCATCCCGCACAGTTGATGTTTGGCGTATAGTCATGCTGTGCATAGGTATATCTGATCTGGGATGGAAGATACTCTACCCCAAAGAGGTCAAAGTTCCAGTATGCTTCATAAGCATCCCCGCGTACAGCGATCTTGGAACCGATAGCCGTATCTTCAGCCCAGGTCATCGGTGTCCAGTATTTTGAACCGTGGTTGTACTCAAGCCCGATCTTACCGCTCTCTGTGATCATATCAGGCACGACGACACCTGCCCAGATAGAGTAACCATCCTGGCTCCCGCCATCTGCAGAACCGAGTAACTGATACCCATCTTTCGCATTGTAGTTGCTGTAGGCCCCTGAGATAAATGCTGTGGTGTCAAAGAGGAAGTCGCTCTCACCCAAACCGCTTACCTGAAGTCCAAGTGAGAAGAGGTCTGCCGATCCTGCGTCAACTTTAGTTTTTGCGGTATCGAGATTAACTCCTTTGGTATTGAAGATATGCGCCCATTGGTACATGAGTTTGTATTGTCCGTTGTTGTAAGCATCACCTACTGCCACAAAGAAGTCAACATTCTCATCTTCTGATGATGTGTCTTTATCTGCATAGGGATATCTTTTGGCTGCATTTTCTCCATAAACACCTTCTATTTCGCCTGTATGTGCTCTTCCGTAGACAAATTTTGTATAGGCACCACTCAGGTAGCGGCCCCAGTCCAGTTTTACCATGGCAGCATTCACTTCCATATTGGTGATGTGTGCCAGCGGTGAACCTGCATCCGGTTCATTCTCTCTATAGTTTGCCAGGAAACCGTTTGTGGATG
>JBEWPZ010000001.1:0-53356 GCA_047689535.1 Candidatus Sulfurovum kebritense
AGTCGCTCCCCGGTGAACCATTGTCCTTACTACATGTATCAGCTGCCTCTACATAAAGAAAACTGAACATCAAGAATAAAATTATATGAAATATTTTCATTACCATACCTCCTTTTCACTCTCCGGCTATCAAGATCATAGTGCCCTATTAACCATCTTTTGGGCTGACCTACTGCATATTTCAACCATTATACCATATTTTTAAATATTGTTAAAAGTCTCTCTTTCGCTTGATTGGAAGTGGGGTAAACTGATATTCATTCTACTAGGCTAGACTATGGAATTGAGAGCTAAAAACCGAGAGAGTGGTTCTGTATGTTACCGAGGTATCTCTCTCGTTTAGGGCGACCTTTCTGAACAGGGTGCCGTGATCAAGTGTGCCGGGATTACTGGAGAGAGATTGAGATCATCCTACTACGAGGATCAAGATCGCAGTGATCAACGCGATAGCTCGACTCCTCGTTTTTCCCTTACCAGTCCAACCGTTTATTTTTTCTGTTACTTGCATTTGACTGCAGAACAAAACCTGTTTTCCCTACCCCTGTCCATCCTGCCGTATTGATAAAGCGCACTTTATAGAAGGGAGAAGGGGGGTTATATGGATCATCCCTGTTGTAGATAAGCCATGGTGCGGTATCGGTACTGGGCGAAGTATCCAGATTGATCCCTATGGTCATAGGACGTTGTATCTTAGTGCTATGGCCTATCACAGTGATGTTGTTATCGATACCCTGCTGCGCATTTATCAGGAGTGTTGTTACTTCACCTGAACCTGTATTTTCCAGTTTTGGTGTACCGTTACCTTCAAGGGGAGTAGTTGCGTTCAATGTCACACTTCCATCAAGCGAGTTCTTGTGTGCTGTATTGAGCCACCAGTGAGGGATACTTGTCTGCCCGAACACTGTATCGATACGATGGTCATCACACCAGGCGTAACTTGTCTCCTGTGTATTACAGTAGACATAGACAGCTACCGGTGTATCGACGCTATCCCCCGTAATGTCTTCATAGAACTCTTTCGAGGCTTTGGTACGCCCGAAATAGAAGGTGACATTGCTAGCCGCACTTCCTACACCGCTTCCGGTCACGGTTTTTGTGTTGTTTTTATAGCTGGAGGCGACGGAGATATTGATATCGCTCCCCGGGACATCAAACGGATTGACAGGCTGGTTGTTGTTGCGCTGGTAGTTGAAGAGGAGGCTTTGGCTCGCACTGCTGATCGTATGTGTCCCGTTGGAGTCATCGGTTCCTCCGAAACCAAGCAGTGTTGGATTTTGGATATCCCTGCTGTCCACATCGTTGTCAAGAGGATGTCTGTTTTGCAATGAGGCGTTCCAGTCGGTGACATTGAGATGAACGCTTACCGGGTTTTCATAGAAGAGCGCTCCCTCCCGGAAGTTCTGCGTGATAGCCCCCTGACTGTTGCGTGCTGTGATGGTTGCACCTACATGTGCAGACATAGTGGGGTCATTGGAGAGGTAGGTGAAATTGCCCTCGTTGTTATGGTTTCTCAGTGTGATACCGGTCACATCGAAATAGGCCGGGATGAAGGTAGCATTCTGCTCTCCGCAGATATAGGCACCGTCAGGGATATCCAGAAGGGCACCCTGTACATTGGTAAAAGTGCCGCCGTGACACCCCTCTGGGGTGTCATCACTGTCTACGCTTGCCCATTGTCTGTCTTCAAGTATGATATTGACTTTACCTACATCCGTGAAAGTGATCCCCACAACTTCCGTTTGAGTATTGTCATCCCTGTCTCTGCTGATGCCATTGACAAACTCAAAGTTATTGTTACTGAAGCTTAATGTCCCATGTAGGGTGTTGTTGGTGTCTACTGTCCCATTTGTATTATTGAAAATCAAGCGCTGAGTAAGCGTGAGATTCCCGTCCTCCTGGTCATCCGGTGAGACATATACCGGGTCATATCCATCGGTTGCGGTATTATCTTCTTTGTTTGCAACGACGGTGAAACGGTGGGTGCTGCCTGAGGTGAGCAGTTCGATATCCTCACCGCTTGGTGGAGTGAAGAGAAACTCTTTAGGCCTGATCGCAAACTCATCAGAGCTGTAGCATCTGCGCCATCTCGGGTTCTCATCGGTATCCTTACAGTTGATGATATCGCCGCTGCACTCAGCACTTTCAAGAAGCGTATAGGTCGTCCCATCAAACTCGGAACAGAAGACAAACCCAACGTGGACATTCCTCGATGCTACGGATACATCGGTATAGGTTTTGGTGATATCCAGTGTGTTTTGGATATCAAAGGTATCGAATGTCTCTTCGATCGGCTCATCTCCATCATAGAGCCCGTAGGTTACGGTGCTTGAGATCGATTTCGCTTCGAGTCCGGTTAGTTCGGCATCAAGGTTGGCTATCGTGAGAGAGAACTCTTTGCCGGCGATTTTGGTTGAGATGTTTTTGTCATCAAACTTGTCGTCATTATCGGTATCTCCCCGGAAGGTATCCCAGGCATCAAACGGACCTGTCTCATAGGTTGGAGGTATCTCTACATCTTGACAGAGGTCAAGCTGTACATTATAGTGGCGGTTGACATCATCCCGATATTTGCCGAAGTAGACCAGCCGACTGAAGTCCAGGAGATCCATCGAGAAGTTGATCTCTTTGTGCAGCTGATAATAGGTTTCATCGGGGGCATACGTTTGGTAGTTGTCCCCGATATCATAGGTGATATAACCGTTTTTCAGCCCCGCTTCAAACCCCATAGGCAGATCAAGGTAAAGGCTGGGATTTTTTGAAGCGCTTGTACCGGGTACAGGGGTTTCCTCCTTGTCCACCACTTCATAGTTGGTCCCCCAGGCAAAGTCGGCGAGTGATTTGTGTGCTTCGGTCACCTCTACGGCATCCAGAGGTATCGGAGAGATGTTTCTGACCGGCACATAAAGATCACACGGGGTAATCGGCGTACAGAAACTCAGTATATGGAAAAAGTTTATCCCGTTCGGCCCCCTTGGAGGCTCATAACACATGGCACATTCCCCCAGGCCGAACTGATCGGCGCCATCTGCGTTATACTTGAAGTTGATATTGTTCCCCGTTACATCGATACGTCCTTCTGCTGTGATGCCACCGTAAATTTCACTACTGTTAGAGCTACTCTTTATCTCTACATCACCCTCGACATAGAAGAAGGCAGAGAGAGAGCCTGTACCGCCACCTCCGCTCGTGAAGTCCATGTCTCCACCCACATAGAAAAAGAGTGAGGCGGTTGGATCGGTCGATGCAGCGTTATTTCCCGCGTAAACGAGATCATCCCGGATGAAGATACGGACGTTGCCTCTCGGTTCTATCTGGAGACTGTTTTTCTGGATCTCCAGGGAGCGGAAGTAGTAGTCCCCCGCTTCAAGGATCAGCTTCTGGTTGTTTGCCGTGAGGGAAACATCTCCCAGCAGCATCACGTTTTTTTCACTGTTGCTGTAGGTCTTGGAGGGGTTGAGGTGGATCACCTGGTTGTTCCCGTTAAACATATAGCCGCCATACTCCAGTTGCGTCAGTTCTATATTGTTTTTTTCGGGGGTATAGTCGATATTTGTCGTCTCGATAAAGTCATGGTCGTAGCGGTTGGTCGGCGGCGGCACGAAGTTACAGTTACCGTTCTCCTCAATTTCGTCCACATCCTCACAGAGTTCAGTTGCTGTCAGGTCAGTGTAACAGGTAGGTCTCAGGTTGTGCCCTGGTGTATACTGGTTTTCAGGATAGGAGATGGTACAGCTGTTGAAAACCGGGTTTTTCATCAGGGACATATGCTCATAGGAGGTCAATACACTCGGGAAGGTACCGCAGGTGTATTCGTTTTGGAACGGCAGGTCAGAGGAGGTATCACAGCTCTGGATACGGCCGCGATGGAGTTTATTATCCTTCATATACGTCGCATAGATCTCTATACCGCTTAAATCTTCCAAGTTTACTATATGTGTAACATAAGTAGAGTGAGACTCATATGGGTCATAATCGGGCATATCATAGAGCATGGTACCATGAAAAGTGGTTGTTGAGTTCAACCAGTCAAACTCTATTCCTCGAAAATCTCCGACCGGTTCATCTTCTTTTCTGTAAACACATTCGCCCGAATCAAGGCGGGAGATATCATCTATTCCGCAATCAAACTCGTAAAATTGAGCATCGTCAAGCTTGCCGTTTGTAGCATCAATGAGGGCTACGTCTGTCAGGTATCCCGTTCCCTGATTGAGGATGGGAACGGTTCGTTTAACATTCGGATAGACAAGTTCCTGCTCTATGGCAGCGCCGTAGCAGATATCATCTGCATTTTCCACGATTTCGATTTGTTTTTGTGGTTTATCTGCCACGCTTCCTGTGGGGAAACCCAGTAAAACCAATGATGTAATGGCAAAAAGCCCCTTTTTTGAACCCCTCAAACTTTTCATATTAGCTCCCCCCCCCTGTAGCTATGCTTTCAATATACTAGAGAAAATTTTTCTGATCTTTGATTTTTTCACAGCGCAGATATGTCCAATAACTACGCAACCCTTTCCTCTAGTATAGGCTTTTTAAAATTTATTTCTTCTTAAAGTATCGTAAGTAAAAGTGCAGTATTCACCATCCTTTAGCTTCAGATAACCGTAAGGAGATTGGATTTTGGGCTCTATAGGGATACCCTCTACCCATTTTGTCCCCTACCAATCCAATCGCTTATTTTTGGTACTGCTTGCATTTGTCTCCAGTATAAACCCTGTTTTTCCTACACCTGTCCATCCGGATGCATTGATAAAGCGTACTTTATAGAACGGTAGAGGCGGATTGCTCTCATGCTTTTGATTGTAGATCAGCCAGGGTGCAGTATCCAGATTGGTTGAAGTATCCAGGTTGATCCATACTGTCATAGGACGTTGCGAGGTATGACCTATCACAGTGATGTTGTTATCGATACCTTGCTGTGCGTTGATCAGGAGTGTTGTGACCTCTCCCGAGCCTGTATTTTCCAGTCTCGGTGCACCGTTCCCTTCTTTGATCGTATCCGCATACGGCACGCTTGTCAGTGTGACGCTCCCATCAAGTGAGCTGTTGTGACCTGTAGAGATCCACCAGTGAGGGATACTTGTCTGTCCGAAGAGTATATCGACATGGTGTGATGAACACCATGCATAACTTCTCTCTTGTGTATTACAGTAGACATAGATGGCTACCGGGGTATTGACGCTGTTCCCGGTAATGTCTTCATAGAACTCTTTTGAGGCTTTGGTACGCCCAAAAAGGAAGGTCGCATTGCGATCATCCGTCTCTATGCCGCTACCGGTGATGATCGCTTGGGTATTGGTGATACCGGTATAGGTGGAGGCTGCGGAGATATTGATATCCCTTTCCGGGACATTAAACGGGTTGACCGGCTGGTTGTTATACCTCTGGTAATTGAACATCAGTCTATGACTCAGATTGTCATCATTCCATGCGATGGTATGGGTACCGTTCGCCTCCTCTCCTCCAAATCCAAGCAGCATTTCCGTTGGAATATCATGAACATTGACAGTATTGCCAAGAGGGTGTCTGTTTGTTGCAGAAAGATTCCAGTCGGTGACATTGAGGTCTACACTGACCGGGTTTTCATAGAAGAGTGCCCCCTCTCTGAAGTTCTGAGTGATACCCCCTTGAGCATTGCGTGCGACAATGGTTGTATCTACATGTGCAGACATATTGAGGTCGGTAGAGAGGTAGGTGGAGTTACCGTCTCTGTGATTTCTTAAAATGATATTCTCGATACTAAAGTGGTGCGGGATAAAGGTGACCGTGTCATGGGTACAGATATAGGTATGCGCACTACTGTTACAATCCATAGGCGTGTCATCGTTATCCACTACGGCCCACTCTTTATCATAAATATTGAGCTCGATCGTTCCTACATCCGTATAGTGAATGCCTACTGTTTCATCTGCTGTTCCGGGAGAAGCGGGGCCAAGTAGGTTCTCACTAGAAAGACCTCCTACCATAAAACCGGTTCTGGAGGTATTGACCTCGGAGGTTCCGACCAGTACTCCTTCCGTATCGGGTTGTCCGTTCTTGAAATACCGTATTACGCTTGAGTTTAGATCACTGTTATAGTTGTGGTCGTTCACGGTATAGTCCGGGACTACGGCATCCGCGGGAATAGCTGAACCGTTTGGATAGATACCGTCTGTCGGGTATCTTGCCGTGAGCGAAAGGAGATACTCTTTTCCCGCTCTGAGAAGGTCAGGAGCATCGGCATGCGAGATACCTGACTCCAGACGGTCCGGGCGGACAGCAAAGTTGTCTGTGGTACATGCAGGCTGGATGTTGAATGTACACATATAACAGCCAAGCTCATTCACATAGATACTGTCTGTTGCAGGATCATACGAAGGGTCTGTCGGGTCCGCATATCCGTTATTTTGTGACAGACATGGTCGACCCGAATTGTTTCCGCATCGGTCCCATGCATCCTGGCCGAAGGCGGTCTTGTACTGAACCTCTGAGTTGACACACTGTGCAAGTCTTGCAAAGTTACCGGTCGTACTACTGTTTGCCAGACAGTTCTGCCCCTCTACACTTAACGTATTTGCATCTATAAAGATCAACTGCATTCTTGAAGCCTGTGATACGTTAGGCGGTACGATCATTGGTCCTGTCGCAGAGATCTCTCCATTTGGAACATCGATCACAAGCTGCTCACCGGTAACCGGATTGATGATATTATCCTCATTGGTAGCACAGGTGTTATCTGACATATAGGGCACGATGGAATAGGGTATCCCTGTAAGCGTGGCATACGGTACAGCCTCCCCAGCCAGGTTGAGATGCACCCCTGTGATCTCCCTGCTTGGCGTCCCAGCAACCATTGTCTGGATATATTTGAGCGAACCCTCTACATCTGCGGCATGTGCATTGTAGGTGGGGGCATTGTTACTATCGATAGGGGTATCTATCAGGTCTGCACTTGATGTGACGGTTACACCCCCTTCACTCGTTCCGTTACACTCATAGATACGGCCGGTGTGGTGGAATCCCAACTCGGTGATATAGTCCCCGAACATGGCAATCCCGTCTATCCTCGGGGTATTGTAGCTGTTGCTGTCGTGCAGTAGCAGCTCTACATGGTTTACCAGGTTCTGGTCAATATCAACGGCATACCCCTGGGTATACGATCCGTACTCAGTTGTATTGGTGATGTCGTTACATTGGTCACTTGATGTCCCGCCAGAGGATGATGCACTATACTCACAAGTTCCACCTTTAAGCTCAGGTGCATACATTTTATAGACCTTGATATCACTCAGTATCGTGGTTGCATTGTACTCTCTTACCAGCACATAAGCTTCACATCCATTCCCATAGTAGAAGTTCCCTTTGATATCACAGGTAGCATTATAGTCAGCGTTAAGGACCTCGGTGCGTTCCGTGTAGCATAGGTGCTCAGCCGTATCCACCTCATTTGTAATAGTAGTCGTTTCTGTATCGACGTTGTTCGTAGGATCAATATCTGGCACTGTACTGTTGATCTCTATGGTATTGCTGATATCTCCCGGGGTAGAAGGAGCACGTACATAGAGCCTGAAGATTGAAACGTCTCCTGTATTGAGTTGATCAGTGAGTGTACATGTGATTACGCCGGACCTTTCTCCTGTAGTATGGCCGGATTCATCCATACAGCCCCATTCGCTTGTAAGAGAATTTGTCGTATCAAGATCGGCTGTCATACCGAGAGGCAGAGTATCCGTCAGGTTGACCTCTGTTACATTCTGATCTCCGATGTTGCTGACACTGAGAGTGTAGTAAAAAGGATCATAGATCAATGCTTCTTCTACACTTGCTACTTTTGTTATCTTCAGGTCATGACCGCTTGAGGGAGTATTTGGGGTAAACTGAGCAGAGATCTCATAGCTGTTGGCAACATTTTTATTATCCCCCTCTACGTAAATAAAGTATCTTCCTGCCAATGTTGAGGAGATTGTAAGCACTGTTGATGCGTTGTTTCCTATGGATCCAGATATTGAAGATGGGCAAAAAGGGGTTGTAAGTGAAGCGTAGTTCAGAGTTTTATTTGTCAGGTTGTTGATGGTAACCTGCAATGTGCCATTGGCAGCTACATCAAAATAGAAGTAATCTTGATCACCTCCGCTACTGGAACCTATGTCTGAACCTGTATAGACTCCGAATGCAAGTATGGGATTAGCTTCGGAACAGTCATTGTTTGGTTCTGTTTCAGCATAAGAGAGGCCTCCGAAGAGTACCAGCATACTAGTACATAGTGAAAAAAAACTTTGTTTAAATATACGAAGAGGTAGTAACGTAAAAATTAATCTTTTTAAAGCTCCGGTTAGATATCGCATGGAACCTCCTTTCTAACCTATTCTTTCTATTATACTAAAAAATATAATAAAAAGCTATAAGAAGGAGACCAAACGTATACTTTAAAGTAGTAGTATAAATTCTCTTATCATTCTGCAACCCGGATATCTATATGGGACCCGTGGTTTTCCGTCCCTACTTCACAATAGGTTTGGCCTACAGCTCTTTTAATGATGGCATAAGGTTACTTAATTCTGTATAAGGTAGATAATGGATTTAATTCTATCCAAGCTAATACGCTTTTTACGTATTTTGAGCTATGATATTGAGAGTTAAAGAACTTAAGATAGGGAGTGATCGTATATGTTACAGATGATAAAAACAGTTTTTGTAGGGATTTTGTTATCCTTTTTACTCGCAGGGTGCGGAAGTGATGAGCGTACGGTCGAGGAGTTCAACAAACCTGCACTCTACTGGTATCAAAAGATAGCAAAAAGTATCTCCGGTGGGTATATGGACAAGGCTGATGCCTACTATATCTCACTCAAAAGTGAGCATATGCGTTCCCCGATGATCCCCTCTGCGATCATTATGCTGGCACATGCTCATATGAGCCAGGAGGAGTACCTGCTTGCCAACTTCTATCTGGATGAGTATAACAAACGCTATGGGGCCGGCAGTAATCGTGAGTATATCGAGTTCTTGAAGATAAAGGCCTCTTTCCTGGGGATCAAGGATGTCTATAAGGACCAGAAATTGATCCAGGATACCATCACAAATGCCAGGATTTTTATCGGCCGTTATCCGGGCTCCGAGTATCAGCCGCTGATAGAGACGATGCTGGTGAGACTCTATATGACACAGTACCTGCTCAATGAAAATATCGCGGCACTCTACGATCGTACCGGCAAAGAGAAAGCGGCAAAGATATATCGGAACAAAAACAAAGACTCAGTGATCCAGCAGAGTGATATCACTCCTCCGGAGCAGGGGATCATTGGTGCTGTCTTTGATTAAAAGCGTTTGCTTTTAATCAATTAATAATTAACAATTAATAATGAATAATTATTGTAGGCATTTTAAAAAATGCTTTTATTTTAAATACTTTAGAAGCAAGGCTTGCTTTGCATAATATAATTATTAATTGTTAAATATTAATTGTTAAATATTAATTATTAATTCAAATCCAAAGGATTTTTTATGCAGTTAAGTGATTATGATGCATTTCCCACACAGCTACCTGTGGTTGTAGAAGATGAGCTCTTTCTTTATCCGTTTATGATAAGCCCCATTTTTCTGAGCAATCAACAAGATATCGATGCAGCCACCATGGCGATGGAGGACAACTCCCTGCTTTTTGTCACCTCTTCGGTGAGCGGCAAAGAGGGGGAGAGAGATTTTGATGCAATGTATAAGGTAGGGGTGGTGGGCTCCATTATGCGTAAAGTGCATCTGCCTGACGGGCGAGTGAAGATACTCTTTCAGGGACTTTCGCGTGCAAAGATCGTTGAAGGTGTCGAAGGAGAGGTCAACCAGGCGATGATCGATACGGTCGAACTTGAACCCTACAATGAGCTGAAGACCAATGCCCTGATGGATATTCTCAGAGGCAAGATAAAGAAGCTCTCTTCGCTCAACAGCAATATCCCGGCTGACCTTTTGCGTACGATAGAGGAGAACGATGAGCCTAATCGTATCGCCGATCTTGTCTCTTCGATGTTGAAGCTGGATAAGGAGGTGGCCTACAGACTCTATATCGAGCTTAATATAGAAAAACGTCTGCTGGCACTGATCGATGTGATCACTTCGGAGATCGAAGCGGCGAAGATCCAGAAAGAGATCCGTACGAAAGTACATAGCAAGATCGAACAGACCAATAAAGAGTATTTCCTCAAAGAGCAGCTGAAAGAGATCCAGCAGGAGCTGGGTATCGATACACAGCGTGAAGAGGAGATCGCCAACTTCAGGGAAAAGATCGAAGCCTTGAAGCCTCACATGCATGAAGATGCCTATAAAGAGGTGAGTAAGCAACTCGAACGTTATGCACGTATGCATCCTGAGTCTGCAGATGCGAATGTACTGCAAGGCTACCTGGAGTGGGTGCTCGATCTTCCGTTCGGTAAATATACCAAAGAGAACCTCAGTGTAGAGAAGGTGGCTCAGAAACTCGACAAGGATCACTACTCTTTGGAGAAGCCCAAAGAGCGTATCGTAGAGTTTTTCTCGGTACGTGAACTTGCTGCTTTGAGAGGGATGAAGCAGAAAGAGACCAGCGGAGCGATACTCTGTTTTGCGGGACCTCCGGGTGTGGGTAAAACCTCACTGGCAAACTCCATTGCAGAAGCGTTGGGAAGACCGCTGGTACGTATCGCCCTCGGTGGACTGGAAGATGTCAATGAACTTCGTGGACACAGACGTACCTATGTGGGAGCGATGCCCGGTCGTCTGGTACAGGGATTGATAGAGGGTAAAAGTATGGATCCTGTGATCGTACTGGACGAGATCGATAAAGTAGGGCGCAGTATGAGAGGTGACCCTACAGCGGCACTACTTGAGATACTGGATCCTGAGCAGAACGTGAAGTACCGTGACTATTACCTGAACTTCAACATCGACCTGAGCAAAGCGATCTTCATCGCGACTGCAAATGAAGTAGGGCGCATCCCTGCACCGCTGCGTGACAGGATGGAGTTTATCGGTCTGAACTCCTATACCCCAAAAGAGAAGTTTGAGATCGCAAGACGTTACCTTATTCCCCAGGAGATCAAAAAACACGCACTCAGGAGCAATGAGGTCTCTATCAGCGATAAGGCATTGAAACTGCTTATCAGTGAATATACCAGAGAAGCAGGGGTGAGAAACCTCAGAAGACGTATCGCTGATCTTTTGCGAAAAAGTGCAAGAAAGCTTCTTGAAGATCGCACACTCTCCAAAATTTCCATCACGAAGAAGAACCTGGAGAAGTTCACGGACAAAAAGGTCTTTGAGATATCACCGGTACACCCTGAACCTGAAATCGGTGTTGTGAACGGATTGGCATGGACTGCAGTAGGCGGAGATGTATTGACGGTTGAAGCGATCAAGATCAAAGGAAAGGGTGCACTTCAGCTTACCGGTAAACTTGGTGATGTGATGAAAGAGTCGGTACGTATCGCACACTCTGTTGTAAAGATATTGATCGATGAACGTAAACTGCCGATCTCTCCATCGGTGATACCTCATACACCAAAAGAGAAAGAGGAGCGTATCACGCTTGATGTCTCTGAAGTCTATAAACGATACGATCTGCATATTCACGTACCTGAAGGTGCAACACCGAAAGATGGACCGAGTGCAGGTATCGCGATGGTATCGGCTATCGCATCGGTACTAAGCAATAAAAAGATCGATAACAAAGTAGCAATGACAGGTGAGGTAACATTGACGGGTAATGTCTTGCCTATCGGTGGACTGAAAGAGAAGCTTATCGCTGCCTATACCGCCGGAGTCAAGCGTGCATTGATCCCTGTGAAGAACTATGAAAGGGATATGGACGAGATCCCTGAAGAGGTGATCAACGCAGTCAATATCATCCCTGTGAAAACGATCGATGATGTCCTTAAAGAGATATTTATAGATTAAAAATGGGGGGGGGATATTTAACAGAGGGGAAACCCTCTGCTTATGAAGTTTTAAATGCTGAAAGCAATGCTCTTTAAGACCACTGCTCCAATTTCGCTTTGAGGTCATCTTCTTTGACCGGTTTTCTCAGGAAGTCATTCGCACCGTTCTCAAACACTTCTGTTTTTCTCGTGTCGTCTGTTGAAAGTACAATAACCGGAATATGAGAGTTAGACATATCTGCTCTAAAGATCTTTAAGAACTCTACCCCATCTACTACCGGCATCATAATGTCAAGCAGCACAACGTTGATGTCTGGATCTTTTTTAAGCTTTTCCAGGGCATCAGAACCATTTTCTGCTTCAATGGTCTCTGAAACCTCCGGGTTTTTCTTTAAAAGAGTTTGTAACAGTTTTCTGTTGATAAAGTCATCATCTACTATCAGTACTTTTAGTGCCATCTATCTTATCCTCTATTCTCTTGAATGATACTTTCTATCTGTTCTTTGGTATTTTGAGCTGTAATTATAGCTATATTATCAGAAATATTGCTTATTTCATCAGTTACCAGCTCCTCATCCGTAAAGACAATATCATACGCTCCAGAGCTTAGTTCTGTTTGCAACGTATTGAGGTCATCAAGTACGACATACGTTTCTCCGAGGTTCTCCAGCACCTGTTTAAGGATTCTGCTTTCAAGAAGGAACTTCTTAGCAACGAGAATCTTTTTCTCTTCCTCCTCTATCTCCATGGCAGGGAGTTCGACAGTCGGCTCTTCGTTGATGGTAACCTCTTCGATATCCTCAGCTGCTCTCTCTTTGGATTCTGTACTCTCCGGCGCTTGTTCTTCAGTCTCTGTTGCAGATTTTTTCTCTGCAGCAGCTTTATGTGATAAGAACTTATTCAGGATATAGAGCAACTCATCTGTTTCGATCGGTTTGGTGATATACTCATCCATTCCTTCTGCAAGGAATCTTTCTCTATCTCCTTTTAGAGCATTGGCTGTCAAGGCAACGATAGGAATGTGTGCTTCCTCTTCATCCTCTTCAAAGTCCAGGATCTCATGTGTGGCTTCGATACCATCCATTACCGGCATCTGAATATCCATAAAGATAAGGTCATAATCACCTGATCTACGTTTTTCAAATGACTCGAGTCCGTTATTTGCAATATCAACCGTAATACCGTGCTCCTGGAGAATACGGGTAATGAGTTTTTGGTTAATGATGTTATCCTCTGTCACAAGTACATTCGCATCAAAGTATGTCTCCTGCTTCTCTACAGCCTCTTCAATGATCTTCGGTTTTGTTTCGGCTGTTGCGCTCAATACCTCTTGGACCTTGGTCACTGTGACAGGTTTATAGATCACGTTGTCCTGTGGAATACCAAGCTCTTCTACTTTATTTCTGCTTGTCACACTTGCTACGACAATGAGTTTGGATTTGTCGATATTGTGAAGGGCGTCAAGAATGTTCTGTCTTGCCTTATCGATATCCACCCAGTAGGAAGAACACGTTTCGCTGTCAATCAACTCTTTAAGATCTCCTACCGCCTCAAAATGTTTGACCGTATTGCCGAAATAGTTGAAGTATGTTTCAAAGTATGTATCAAGTTTGGTTGGAATATCCTGCTCATACTTCCCGATCGTTACATCTGTAAAGGCATTGGCATAACTCGCTTCTGTAGAGGCTACCTCCTCCAACGGTATGGTGAAGAAGAATGTCGTACCTTTGTCTTTTGCACTTTCAAGTTGCAGTTCACCACCCATAAGCTCAACGAACTGGCTGGAGATGGTAAGTCCAAGACCTGTACCTCCATATTTTCTTGTAACGGAAACATCCGCTTGTGAGAATGCATCAAAAATACGTGCCTGCTGATCTTTGGTCATACCGATCCCATTGTCTGAAACGCTGAACATAAGGTTCGATTCACCTTCATTGCTATCGACTCTTTTGATCTCAACGTTGATCTCCCCGCCGTAACTGGTAAACTTGATCGCATTGGAAAGAAGGTTAATGACAATCTCTTTGATCTTTGTCGGATCCCCTTTAAGTTTCTTGGAGATCGTAGGGTCCATAAAGAAGTTAAGATCAATATTTTTCTCTGAAGCTCCGACAGAATAAGTCTCTACGGCACTTTCAAACTCTTCGGCTGCATCAAATACAATATTTTCGATCTCGATCTTGTTGCTCTCAATTTTAGAAAGGTCAAGAATGTTGTTGATAATACTGAGAAGGTTTTCAGAACTTTTATCGATAATATTAAGGAACTCTTCCTGCTCTGCATTAAGGTCAGTACTTCTGAGGATCTCTGTAAATCCGACAATACCGTTCAACGGCGTACGGATCTCATGTGACATGTTTGCAAGGAAAAGAGATTTTGCTTCATTGGCCTGTAGTGCAGTTAGTTTATCCTCTTTCGCTGTTTCAACCAGTGTATCCAGGAAGTGGTACGCCTCTTTGGTACCTTCGTGCGTATCCAGGTCAATGTTTTCGATTGCTGCAATATCTGAAGAGAGATACTGTTCACTGCTTTTCATCTCATTTACAGCCTTATTCAGGACATCTTCCAGCTCTTCGATGTTTCTTGTGATGTCTCTTGTAGTTGTATATGCAAGGTATGCAAGGATCAAACTCAGGAAAAGAATAACGGAAGCAATGGTAAGAAGCAGGATCTGTCTCTCTAGGTACGCTTCACTCTTCTGCCACAGTGTGTTAGAGATAAGAAGCTCTGCTTTCGAGAGGAGTGTAATTTTCTTTGTTTGCAGTGCGAACCAATCCATCGGTTCTTCTGCGTAGTCACCGTTATCGACATCTGTTTGTACTGCTGAAGAAGTTTCTGCAAGTTCTGTAAGCATTTCAATTGCCAGCGGGCTATTCATCAGCTTTCTCAGTTCACTACGAAGTTGAGGGTTGGTCACATGCTCAAGATCAAAAAGGTTCGCTTTGGTCTTGAAGTCATCCCAAAGTGCAATCTCCTCAAATGACATAGACAATCTTCGCTCCATAAAGTATGCAACATAATCTCTCTCAAGGCCGGCATTTTCTTTAGAGATATAGAGCTGTGAGAGTGATGAGATAAGTGCTGTAATCTCTGTATCAAGTGCAAAGTTGTTTACTTTTAGAAGTGTACCGAGTGTCGGTCCTGTAAGTTTATCGGTGAACTCATCAGAAAACACCACTTTAAAGTCCGGGTTGTCGCTATCAATGGTTTTTCTCGTTGCTACGATCGCTTTCAGGTTCATACGCATCTGCTTATAGTTCATTAAATCTTTGGAGAGATCTTTGTTGATCAAACCGGCAATAAACGGCAGGTATGCATTATCATTTGAGATTGGCTCCAGTTTCAGGCTTGAAATTGCATGATCTGTCTTCGTTCTCTGTTTATCCAGAACCTCTTTAAACTCTTTTTGTTCACTCCCCAGGTAAAGAGATGACAAACCACGCTCTTTACCGAGTTGTCCAAGTAGACTGTCTATTTTGGCATTGTTGCTTAATGTCAGCTTCAATGCATTTGCCTTTTCAAAGTTGGCATAAGAGGTGATAAAGAAGTAACTTGCCAGTAAAAGTAGTAGGATGATTGGTACCAGTCCAAGTAGTTTCAATCTGTTACGTATTGTCATATTCTTTCCTTTATTTAGATGTCAATTCCATTTGTTTCTCAAATGCAATGAAATGTGCCCAGTAGCTTTTGATCAGTGCCTCGAGTTTACTGCTGTCCTCGCAGAACTGTATCTCATATAATGTATCAGCCAGAGGGTTGATACGAAGGTTGCTTGACGCTCCTTTTAAGAGGTGTCCGATCTTTTGAATTTTATTAAGGTCACCCTGTTTGTAGGCCTCAAGCATATTTTCTGTTTCGGTTCGTGCCTGGTCAATAAAGTCATGAACAAACTCATCGATCAGTTCAACCGGCAGGCTGAGCTCTTCTGCAGCTTCTTCCAGACGGAAGTCAAAATGGATAGGTTTCACATCACTGAGGTCAATGGTCCCAAAACTTCCTTCAGGTAAGGCTCCTTCTTCCTCTTTCTCTTCCAGCTCCATCTCCGGTGCAACGAGCATCTCCTCTTCTGCTTCCGATAGAGTAGTTGGCTGTGTTGTGACCCTTGCCAGTATATTATAGAAACTCTCTACCTGTGTGTCACGTTCCTGTGCCGAAGCCTCATCGATCGCTTTGGCAGCATCGGAGAGCTGTGGAAGTTGGAGGAGCTCAGAAAGGTGTACCAATGTTTTTACTGCTGATGATTGTGTTTCGTCATTATCGCTGTTCAGGTCTTTTTCAAGTGAAATCGCAGTATCGATGAACTCATTGAGGAAATTGTTGTATTCATCAGGGGTGATACCGATCGTTTCACTTACCTGTGCGATATCGATATAGATCGGAGCTGTGGTTTTTTCTGCTTCCTCAACAGTTTCCGTGACAGGTGCTTCAGCCTCTTCTGTTATAGGAGCTTCGTCTGTTGGCAACTCAACTTCTTCTTCCTCTATAATACTGATCGGCTCAAAGTCAGAAGATTCATCAACCGGTTCAGGCTCCTCTTCTGCAATACTTGTCTCTTCTTCCGGTTCTTTAAGAAAATCTTCATCGAGTATAGAGATGATATCCTCATCCTTACTTGCTTCTTCAGTCTCGGGAGCAGTGACAGGCTCTTCTTCGTGCGCTGTAAGATTTATCTTCTCTGGTTCCGTGAACGAAATAGTCTCATCATCCTCTTTTTCTGACGGCTCGGAAGTGGTAAGTACGTTAAGCGTCAGTTCGCCCAGCATACTGGAGAGTGATGAACTATTTAAGTTAAATGTATGATGTTCTGCTTCACTCTCGTCAGAGCTAATGGTTAGGCTTTCAGGGCTTAAAGAGGTAAAGGAGAGCTCCCCTTTGATCATCTTTTGATAGAGTGCTTCAACATTTTGAAGCCCCAATAGCTCAAGCAGTGCCTTGTCTGCAGCCACAACTTGATTATTTTGATTGGTGATGTAGTACATATCTGAATAACTCCTTTAATTGTTTTCTTTTTCAAGTAGTTCTTTGTAGAGAGGGATCACTTCATTGATCTCAGTCTGCGATGCAGGTCTTCTCGCGGCTGTGTATCCTATGATCTCACCATTTTTTTCTATCGGAGTGATATGTGAATAGACCCAATAATATTTACCGTCTTTACGCAGGTTCTTTACGACACCGGTCCACTCTTTACCGCTTCTGATTGTATCCCACAGTTCCTGGAATGCAGCCTTCGGCATATCTGGGTGTCTTACGATGTTATGATTTTTCCCTATGAGTTCACCACGTGAATAATTGGCAATTTCACAGAACTTTCTATTTGCATAGGTGATGATCCCTTTGAGGTCAGTCGAACTGACAATCAAACCTTCATCAAATTTGAATTCTTCATCAATTGGCTCGGGTCTCTGCATATTTTACTCCTTGTTCAAATGAAATAAAAATTTTTTTATCAATATTTACAGACAGCTACCAACTAGTAAATTAAAAAAATTATTATACAAACTTTATAACAATTAAACTAAAAGTGGATTGAAAAACCTCTTTTTAGTAAAAAATATTAAGATTTACGTTTATTTATAGAGTAGGTAAACTCTTTTTTATACTAATGCACTTCTTTGTGACTCTGAATGATTTTTGCAACTTTTTGATTAGTGACTTGACTGAGCTCATCAAATGATGCATTTTGTATGGATTCAAACGTACCAAAGTAGTCAATAAGTTTCTTGATCGTTGCCTTCCCGATCCCTTTTTGATTCAGTAGCGATACCTGTGTATCTTCCTTGCGTTTTTTGTTCTGGTGGTAGGTGATCGCGTAACGGTGCGCTTCATCCCTCTGTCTCTGTATCCAGTGCAGGCGTTCATCACTCGGCTTCAGCTCAAGGATGCCTTTCTCCGTATAGAGAAGGTCTTTGGATGCCCCCTTTGCACGATGGGCCTTGGCATCGAGCTTCTCTTTGGCGATCGCAATCACATCAAGGTTGACCCCTGCTTCTGCTAAAAGTTTTTTTGCCAGGTTGAGGTTGGCCTGGCCTCCATCAAGGATCCACAGGTCAGGGGCAGGCATCTCGGAAAATTTTTCTATCCTGCGGCTGAGCAGTTCTCGCATCTGGCCGTACTCATCTTTGGCATGCAGCTCATAACGGCGGTAGCTGCTCTTATCCCACGCTCCCTCATCCCAAACGACCATACCTCCGACAGTGGCAGCCCCCATCATATGGGAGTTGTCAAATGTTTCGATACGGTAGGGGATGGCTGAAAGGTCGAGCAGGTCAGCCACTTTCTGTTCAATGATATTCTTCTCTTTAGGCTTTCTCAGGAGTTCATCACAGTTCTGGAGGGCTAACTCGACAAGCTTTTTTTTGGGACCTCTTTGCGGAGTAGTGATCTCTATCTTTTGATCAAAGCGTCTGGAGAGTGTCTGTGCGACCTGGTCAGCATCTTCAAAAGGGTGGGCAGTGAGGATCTGCTTGCTGACATGAGGTGTATCAACCGTATAAAACTCCAGCAGGGCCTGCTTGTAGGCCTCATTCTCATCGTAGATATGGGTATGCCTGAAGTAGTTGTGCGAGGAGGAGATCACTCTCCCCTCTCTCATAAACAGCTTGACGATCACTCCTCTCTCATCGCCGCTTTTGATCGCAAAGATATCCAGGTCGACGCGGTTTGCGATATCGATATTGGAACTCAGGGTCAGTGTAGAGATAGCCTGGACCATATCTCTCATCTTGGCTGCTTCTTCAAAACGTTCGTTCATCGCAAGATCGCCCATCTTCTCAGTGAGAATATCCAGCAGTTTTTTACGTTTCGTGATCGCGGTTTTGACCTCACTGATCATTTCAGCGTATGCTTCCGGTGTGACCTTCCCCTCACAGGGGCCCAGACACTTTTTGATCTGGTAGAAAAGACAGGTTTTACCCTCTCTGAGGCATGACTTTTTCTGTACAAGAGGATAGACCTCGTAGATCGCATCAAGCAGTGCTCTTCCTCCTGTGGGGAAGGGGCCGTAGTAGGTAATATCTTTCCCTTTGACTACTTTTCTGGTGATCTCAAAACGCGGATAGTCGACAGATTCATCGATATAGATATAGGGATAGGTCTTGTCGTCACGCAGCAGGATATTGAACTTGGGCTTGAGCTGTTTGATCAGGGAGTTTTCCAAGATCAGCGCATCCTCTTCGCTCTCCACCACGATATACTCAAGCTTCTCTGCTTCACCCAGCATGATCAGGATACGGCTGGACTGGTCCGGATTGGGCCTGAAGTGAGGGATAGATCTCCAGTAGCTCTTTACACGGTTCTTCAAGCTCTTGGCTTTTCCCACATAGAGCAGTTTTCCTGTTTTGTCAAAATATTGGTAGACCCCCGGAGAGTCAGGGAGGTTCTGTATGGTCTCTTTCACAGGTTTTTCTTTATACTGGTTTTGATCGCTTCAAACTTCTCTTGCAATCCGGCATCTTCACTACACACCTCAAAGGCACCTTCTGCAAGTTCATAGTAGTATGGTACCGTTGAAGATTTTTCTCCCTGAGTAGTCACTTTGTGAAACTTGGAGTGAAAGATCACAACCTTGTCAGCTTGTAACATACTGCACGTTTTATCGACAAGAGTAAATTGAGATAAAATGTCTTTCAACACTTCTTTATTATAATTGAGCTCCATTTTAAAGCCCGGATGGGTGACTGCTATATAAAGTGTATTTTGTTTGACATAGACAAAAGCGATCGCTTTTTGGTACTTTGGGCTCAAAAGTCTGATATACTTTTGGTAGCACTCATGTCGCTTTAAATATCTAAATTGGGGTTGTCCTTGAAGATTAGACAAAATAGTATGCGCGTTTTTCATGGCGTGATTATAACATCTCTTTGCTGTATGGTATTGAGTGGATGCGGTCATAAAACCGATCCGATCTATGTACCTGACCAGACAGAGAAGACGGAGAAGAGTAATGGCTGAAAAGTATGATGTATTGATTATCGGAGCAGGGATCGCAGGTCTATATGCTGCAATGAACCTGCCTGAGTCTAAAAAAGTATTGGTGGTCTGTAAGGATATCCCCTGGGAGTGTAATACCTTCTATGCGCAAGGAGGTATGACAACCGCACTTAATGAAGCAGATGTGCCTCTGCATGTCAAAGATACCATGAGAGCAGGTGCATATCATAACGATGAAGAGGCTGTTGAGATACTTTCACGCACTTCACTGGAGACGACACCTGACATGATACAAAGGGGTATGCAGTTTGATACCGATGCAGAAGGTAATCTCCTCTATACCAAAGAAGCAGCACACTCTACCAAGCGCATCATTCATGCCGGCGGTGATGCGACAGGTCGCTATATGCACTATTTCATGATGGTGCAGAACAGGCATAAATTACAAAGAAACACACTGGTATATGATCTATTGATCGAAAACGGAAGATGTTATGGTGCAAAGGCGACCGTAAACTACCAGCCGACTACGATCTATGCGGATGATGTGATCATTGCCTCAGGCGGTGTAGGGTCACTCTATGCCTACAATACAAACTCCCGTACGGTAAGTGCGGATATCCATGGGATCTGTGTCGAAAAGGGAATAGAGTTGGCCGATATGGAGTTTATGCAGTTTCATCCGACAGTCTATGTGGAGACTCCCTATGCAAGAAAACTATTGTTGACTGAAGCACTCAGGGGCGAAGGTGCACACGTTGTAGGAGAGAACGGTAACCGTTTTCTGTTTGATTATGATGAACGCGGAGAGTTGGCAAGCCGGGATATCGTGGCGCGTGGCATTTTTGACTATAAACGGAAAACCGGAGAGAAGGTCTATCTCGATTTTTCAATGTTCGAAGAGAAGTGGTTTGCCAAGCGTTTCCCCAATATCACGCAGACCTTTGGTGCCCTGGGGTATCAGTTCCCTAAAGGCCGTATCTCCATCTCTCCGGCCTTTCACTACTCCAACGGAGGGATCAAGACCGATGTAAACGGCTGTATCGAAGGGATGGAGGGGCTCTATGCGATTGGAGAAGCCGCACGTACAGGCGTGCATGGGGCGAACCGTCTGGCATCCAACTCACTCTTGGAGGGTGCGGTATTTGCCAAACGGGCCGTTGAACATCTTCTCTCCAAAGAGAAGAGTGCCTTTCAGACACCTGAGTTTGATAAAGATTACGGTAACATTCTGCACAAAGATAATGACAAGAAATATAAACACCGGTTACGTAAAGTAATGTGGGAAGATATCGGCATTATCAGGACCAAAGAAGGACTTCATGAAGCCAAAAATCTCATCTATGATATGAAGAACAGAGAGATAGGCAGATTGTTACGACTAAGGCTGAATACTGCCTCAGCGATCGTTGAGGCCGCATTGGCACGAAAAGAGTCATTGGGATCACACTATATCGAATCATAAGAGAGAGTCGATGTACAGATTTATCAATGAAGGTGGTCAAGAAATTACACTAGGAGCAGATATGGCAGCTGAAGCAGCAATGCATATGGATTTAACAACAACGTGGGTGGGGATCGCTTCCCTGATCATTTTTGTGGTAGGGTACTACTTTATCGCAGCAGAGGACAAATATCACATCAATAAAGCAAAGCCGGCACTTTTCGCAGGTACATTGATCTTTATACTGATTGGGGTATATTATGCAATGAACGGCCTGGATGGTTCGCATCTTCACCATGAGATCGAAATATTGATCGTGGAGATCGCGGGGATCTTCTTCTTCCTCTATGTTGCCATGACCTATATCGAGGCGATGATAGACCGTAAAGTCTTCTCTACGCTGCGTTATAACCTTGTTTCCAGGGGATATGGATATCGAAAACTTTTCTGGACGACGGGTGTTTTGGCATTCTTTATCTCTCCGATCGCGGATAACCTCACCACGGCATTGATCCTCTCTACCGTATTGATCACGATCGATGCAAAGAACAGAGAGTTCCTGGTCCCCTCAGCGATCAATATCGTCGTGGCTGCCAATGCGGGGGGTGCATGGTCTCCGTTCGGTGATATTACGACATTGATGGTATGGGTTGACGGAAGAGGTGAATTTGTAGATTTCCTCTATCTCTTCCCGGCTTCTATTCTTGGATGGTCTGTAACGGCGTTCTTCCTGAGCCGTTTTATACCGGACGGAAAACCGCCGTTCCATAGTGATGAAAAGCCGGAGACGATAGCACCGGGCGGTAAGCCGATCATGGCGCTTTTTGCTTTGACGATCGCTTCAGCAGTCCTCTCTCACCAGGTATTCCACCTTCCTGCAATGTGGGGTATGATGTTCGGTCTTGCGATCTTGAAACTCTATGTCTATGGTCTGAAAAGAGAAGTAAGATATGACAGCGAGGGTGTCGAGTGCCCTCCGGTGAATGTTTTCTCGTTTATTGCCAAGATCGAGAATGATACACTACTCTTCTTCTTCGGTATCCTGGCGGCGGTCGGTGGTCTCCACTTCCTTGGATTCCTGGAGTATTTTACCGCGCTCTATTCACAGTTCGGTCCTACGGCAGTCAATATAGGTGTTGGATTCCTCTCTGCGATCGTGGATAATGTACCGGTAATGTCGGCAGTACTGAAGTCAAGTCCGGATATGGGTGCGGAGATGGCAGGGCATGCACAGTGGATGCTTGTAACACTTACTGCCGGAGTAGGAGGGTCACTCATCAGTTTCGGTTCAGCTGCCGGTGTGGGGGTGATGGGTAAACTCCATGGCATCTATACTTTCGCATCACATATGAAACTTGCATGGACGGTACTGATCGGGTATATCGTATCGGTAGCAGTCTGGTATCTGCAGTTCCAAATACTTGGAATTCAATAACGCTTTCCTCTTTCAGGCATTGATGCCTGAAAGTTATTTCACATTTTTTCACTCTTTTTTGCTTTCAGACTCTTCTATACCTTTTTTGTGTAAAATTCCATTACGAAACTTTTAAGGAATGCATTGATGATAAAAGAAGTACCTATCCTCGTACTCGACTTCGGTTCGCAGTACACACAGCTCGTTGCTAGAAAACTTAGAGAGTCAGGTGTCTATACTGAGGTAATACCATACCATGAAAGTATTGAAGAGATCAAAGCACGTAAACCTCAGGGGATCATCCTCTCCGGTGGACCTGCCTCTGTCTATGCTGAAGATGCGTATAAACCCGATGATGCTATTTGGGATCTTGGATTGCCTATTCTTGGGATCTGTTACGGAATGCAGCTTATTACTCAGCATTTTGGTGGTGAGGTGATCGCCGCAGACCATCATGAATATGGTAAAGCAAGACTGAAAGTTGAAGATACATGTCCTATCTTCAATGGTGTAACTGATAACGAAATCGTATGGATGAGCCACGGTGATAAGGCTGAAAGACTTCCTGAAGGATTTAAAATTATCGGTACAAGTGAAAATTCTCCTTATGCAGCGATCGCTGATGAGAGCAGAAATATCTATGCATTCCAGTACCACCCTGAAGTACACCACTCCGTAGAGGGTACGCATATGCTTAAGAATTTTGCCAAGTATATCTGTGGATGTGAGAGTACATGGAACATGGGATCGTTTGCCAAAGAGAAGATGGAAGATATCCGTAAACAGGTAGGTGACAGAAAAGTGCTCTGTGGGGTGAGCGGCGGTGTTGACAGCTCAGTCGTAGCGGCACTCCTTCATGAAGCACTTCCTAAAGAGCAGTTAGTCTGTGTATTTGTCGATCAGGGACTTTTGCGTAAAGATGAGGCAGAGCAGGTACAAAATATGTTTAAGCTGCTTGATATCGATCTGATTACGATAGATGCCAAAGAGGAGTTTATGTCGGCACTTGCCGGTGTTACAGATCCGGAAACCAAGCGTAAAGCCATCGGTGAAAAGTTTATCGAGGTATTTGACAAAGAGGCATCCAAACATACCGATGTGAGTTTCCTGGCACAGGGGACACTCTACACGGATGTGATCGAATCTGTCTCGGTAAAAGGTCCATCAAAGACGATCAAGTCTCACCACAATGTCGGTGGACTGCCTGACTGGATGACATTTGAACTGGTAGAGCCTCTTCGTGAGATCTTCAAAGATGAGGTACGTAAACTGGGTCTTGAGCTGGGCCTTCCAAAAGATATGATCGGACGCCATCCGTTCCCCGGACCGGGACTTGCGATCCGTGTGATGGGTGAGGTGAACGAAGAGGCATTGAGACTGCTGAGAGAGTCCGATGCTATCATGCAAGAAGAGCTGAAGGCAACAGGCTACTACGATAAAGTATGGCAGGCCTTTACCGTACTGCTCAACGTACAGTCGGTGGGTGTCATGGGGGACAACAGAACCTATGACAATACCGTGTGTGTCCGTATGGTAGAGTCGGTTGACGGTATGACGGCAACTTTTGCACATATCCCTCATGATATACTGGAAGGGATGAGTCGAAGGATCATCAATGAGATAGACGGGATCAACCGTGTGGTCTATGATATCTCTTCCAAGCCGCCGGCAACGATCGAGTGGGAATAGTCTTCTCTCTTATTTTACTTCATCTTTGAAGGAGTTTGCTCAGTCACTTGCTGGCAGCAAGCTCCTTCGCAACAACCTTCAAATCTAAAGCAAACTGAGAGGAAGCCTCCTCTTAGTAACTCTCAAATCTGACACCCACCGAAAAGAAATTCAGTTTATCTTCCTGTTTTTTGCTAAAATACGCTTATGTCACACTCTGTAAAATCAAGAAACTTTTCACTGCTTATCATCGTTATCGCTGCCGTTGCCTTTGTCTATATCGTGGCCAAAGCGGCAGTGATCGCAGAGAAGCGGCAGATCGGTACAGATGCGGGGATCTATACCAACTGTGTGAGCACTTCACCCTATATAGAAGAGAAGGCCAGGAGCTTAGTGGAGGGGTGTCAGAGTGAACTCTGTGAAGTACAGAGGGTGCTTGACTACGTGACAGCGATACCCTACAGGGTCAATACATTCAGGGCCCACAAACCTCTGCAGACGATAGAAAACGGATACGGCGACTGTGATGACAAGAGTAATCTTCTAATCTCACTGCTGCATGCGTTGGGGAAAGAGGCATATTTCGTACTGGTCCCCCACCATATCTTTGTGGTCACTCCTCTGGAAGAGGAACGTATCGCCGAGAAAAAAGGGATATGGATCGATGGAAAGAAGTTCTATATACTGGAGAGTACGGCAAAAGGCTCAAGTGTCGGTTATCCGCTTCGTTATCGTGTAGAGCAGATAGAGAAGGTTTTTGATCCGTTTGTCAACGAAGCAGTGACTTATAAGCGTCTACGCTATCACTAGTCTGTTACTTGTTGCCGTACCTCTCTAGGCATACATTTTAGGGTAGATGAAAAACTTCAGTTTTGCATTTTCACGTTCAAACTTTTTCCATTTTTTGACAGAAACATCAAACCCTACGATTCCTAAGGTAGGAACATTATCGATATAATCATCGATAAGCATATTGGTCACATCCGTAATTTCGGGATTATGCCCTACGATAAACACCGATTGATACTTTTCCGGGATACTCTGGATCGTCTCTAACCACTGTTGCGGCTCACACAGGTAGAGTTCATCCAGCAGCAAGAGTTTATCTTTATATCCCAGTTTTTGGGCAAGTCCTTTTGCGGTTTTTTTTGCACGCTTTGCACTGCTGGAGATGATAAGATCGGGTTTGACCTCCCTCTCTTCGAGTGCATTCCCCATTCTGGTGATATCTCTTTTCCCCCGCTTGTTGAGACCTCTTTTAAAATCACTTTTGGAGAGGTCGCTCCAGTCCGATTTGGCATGTCGTATCAAGTATAATGTTTTCATGCCTCCATTATAACAAAAATCGATGAGAGTAAAACTTTAGTCACTTTGACTAAGGATTCTTTCCAAAAAGCTTGAAATTATTGAAAAAATATATTATAATCGCGCAAAACTAATCTAAATGATAGGAGAAAAAAGATGGCTAAACATCAGTTTCAAACAGAAATCGGTCAACTACTACAGTTGATGACACACTCGTTGTACTCAAACAAAGAGATCTTCTTGCGGGAGCTTATCTCCAATGCGAGTGATGCGCTGGATAAGTTCAACTATCATAGACTCACAGATGAGAAATTGAAAGAGAGTGAGTGGTCAGGCAAGGTTTTTGTAAAGCTGGATAAAGAGGATCACTCTTTGACGATCGGGGATAACGGTATCGGTATGAACGAAGAGGATTTGATGAATCATCTTGGTACGATCGCGAAGTCAGGAACAAAAGCGTTTATGGAGTCACTGACCGGTGATGCGAAAAAAGACAGTAATCTGATCGGACAGTTCGGGGTAGGGTTCTACTCTGTCTTTATGGTGGCTGATCACGTGGATGTCATCTCCAAAAAAGCAGGTGAAGCGCAGGCTTATATGTTCTCTACGGACGGTACAGGGGAGTATGAGACCAAACCTGTCACCAAAGAGGAACACGGAACAGTGATCTATATCAAACTGAAAGAGGAAGAGAAAGAGTTCCTTGATAAGTGGAGAACCGAAGCGGTGATCAAGAAGTACTCGAACCATATCGCTTATCCTATCATGCTGAACTTCTCTGAAGAGGAGACTGAGGGTGAGGGGGATGATGCGGTCACCAAGACGGTACAGAAGACAGAGCAGGCAAATGCGGCAACCGCACTCTGGACACTGCCGAAATCCGAGCTCAAAAAAGAGGACTACATCGAGTTCTATAAAAGCCTCAACCACGGGGATGAAGAACCATTGAAGTATTTGCACAATAAAGTAGAGGGTGCCAATGAGTTCACCACACTCTTCTATATCCCTAAAAAAGCACCGATGGATATGTACAGAGCAGACTATCAGCCGGGGGTAAAGCTCTATGTAAAACGTGTCTTTATCACTGATGATGAAAAAGAGCTGCTTCCTCCATATCTGAGATTTGTGAGAGGTGTGATCGACTCTGAAGACCTTCCGCTGAATGTGTCGCGTGAGTTGCTTCAAGAGAA
Source organism: Candidatus Sulfurovum kebritense (assembly GCA_047689535.1). Classification (GTDB taxonomy): domain Bacteria; phylum Campylobacterota; class Campylobacteria; order Campylobacterales; family Sulfurovaceae; genus Sulfurovum; species Sulfurovum kebritense. Next base: position 26,833 of record JBEWPZ010000001.1, read on the forward strand.
CCGTGTCATGGCAAACATCAAACAGAATTCCGTGAAGAAGATCCTTCAGGCGATCAAAAAGCTTGAGGGTGAAGATGCAATGACATTTGCCGAAGAGTATAACAGAGTGATCAAAGAGGGGATCTTTACAGACCATACCAATAAAGAGCTGCTTCTTGATATCGTAAGATACAAGAGTTCAAGCGAAGAGGGGCTTGTTTCTCTTGAGGAGTATATCAGCCGTGGAGACAGCGAGAAGAAAGAGATCTACTATATCACCGGTGAAAATGAACAGGTACTGAGAAGCTCACCGCTGCTCGAGGCGTATAAAAAAGCCAATATTGAGGTACTGATCCTTGATGATAAAGAGGTCGATGAGATCGTGACACCAATGATCGGTCAGTACAAAGAGTGGACACTCAAAGATATCACTACGATCGATGCGCCTGACTCCAAGAGTGAAGAGGAGAAAGAGGAGATCAGTAAGGAGTTCAAAGGGCTTACTGAGAAGATCAAAGAGGTGCTCGGTGATGAGATAAAAGAGGTGAAGATCTCAACCAGACTCACTTCAAGCCCTTCATGTGTGCTCAAAGACAGCTCGGATCCTATGGCCGGTATGGCACATATGTTTGCACAGATGGGACAGGAGATGCCGGAGATACCGTTGATCCTTGAGATCAACCCTGACCATGAGATGATCAAAAAGCTTGACAGTGTGGATGATGCGTCACTCTTCAGTGATATGTCATGGATCCTGCTGGACAGTGCAAAGCTTGCTGAAGGGCTGGAACCAAAAGACAAGGGTGCATTTGCTTCACGCATTGCATCGATCGCAGCCAAAGCACTTTAATCTCTACCGTGTTCCCGGATATTTCCCGGAACACGCCCCTTTCACCTCCCGTTACTAACAGCAAATTTGTTACAATATTCATTAAAAAAGGCCTCTATTTATGTTGCATACTATCACGCTTGAACCCTCCTGGAGAAACGCCCTTTCCGAAGAGTTTAAAAAGCCCTATATGAATGATCTCAAAGCTTTTTTAGATGAGGAGAGGTCAGAGCAAAAACCGATCCTTCCGGAGACCGCTCTCTGGTTCAATGCACTCAATGCCACACCGCTTGATAAAGTGAAGGTAGTGATACTGGGACAGGATCCCTACCCGACAGAGGGACATGCACACGGACTTGCCTTCTCCGTCATGCCGGAAGTCAAACCGCTCCCCAAATCGCTGCAGAATATCAACCGGGAGCTCTATGATGACCTGGGGATCGACAATGCACATACGGGCTATCTGCAGCCGTGGGCCAAGCAGGGGGTACTGCTCCTGAATGCTGTCTTAACCGTAGAGGCAGGAAGATCCAATGCCCATCAGGGGAAAGGATGGGAAACCTTTACGCAGAGCGTGATCGAATTGATCAATGAGAAGTGTGAACATGTGGTCTTTATCCTCTGGGGGAACTATGCACAAAAGAAAGGTGCTTCGATCGATCCTGAGAAACATCTTGTGATCAAAAGTCCACACCCTTCGCCCCTTTCGGCGTATCGTGGATTTTTCGGGAGCAGGCCTTTTTCCCGGACCAATGATTACCTCAGATCGCACGGCATCAGTGAGATCGATTGGCGTATATAGTGCTGCAGTCTGCCCACCCTATAGCTGACTCACACTTCCAATATGCTAGAATGGTTGTGGTATAACCTGCTCTCAGCAAAAGAGAGATAGCAGAAGCTAGGGTGATCATCCATCTATTACAAAACGAGGAGAAAGAAGATAAAATGCAGATGTCTTCCCAAAAAAAAGCAACGGTTGTATCGACTTCTGTTGCCACACTTTTACTGATCATTAAACTGTTGATAGGCGTTGCAAGCGGTTCCGTGGCTGTGCTTGCCTCCGCGATAGATTCCCTACTTGATATGCTGGTCTCTGTCCTGAACTTCTTTGCCATTAAAAAATCCGAAGAGAACCCTGATGAAGAGTATCATTACGGTAAAGGGAAAGTACAGGCGATCGCAGCGGTCATCGAGGGTACGGTGATCACGGTCTCGGGTATCTATATCATCTATGAGGCGGTCATGAAACTTGTCAAAGGGGGAGAGACAGCACTGCTTGGACCGTCATTCATCGCTATGCTTCTCTCTATCGCTCTTACCTATGGACTGGTGAAGTATCTGCTCAAGATCGCCCAAGAGACCAACAGTCTGGTGATCAAAGCCGATGCACTCCATTATCAAACGGATCTCTGGTCGAACGGAGCGGTACTTTTGGCATTGGGACTGGTATGGGTCAGCGGATATAATGAGATCGATGCGATCATCGGTTTGGCGATAGGTCTCTATATTATCTACTCCGCCTATGAGATCATCGTAGAGGGGGTAGAGATACTGCTGGATAAAGCACTGGATGGTAAGATCGTCGCTGCTATCGGGGAGATCCTTTCCAAGCATCCGGAGATCACCAGTTATCACTGGTTACGTACAAGAAGTGACGGGACAACCAATTTTGTTGAGTTTCATATGGTACTTCGTCCCAATATGCTTCTGCTTGAAGCGCACCGTATCGCAGATGAGGTTGAGGAGAAGATGATGGAGCTGGATAAGAAAAAACGCTGGATCATCACACCGCACTTTGACCCCTATGATGATGAAGCGATGAATGAGGCAATGTTAAACGGAACCTCATTGGTAGAACAGCTCAATGTAGAGAATAAGTCGTAGATGGCCAAGTGGGATATCTATCTGCTCTCCCCGGCATCGGTAGCAGGAACGATCCCGTTGTCTATGATCTCATTTTATTGTAGTCGATAAGATCGATTTTGATGGATATGATCTACCAATTATTCACTTCCAAACAGGCTGTGAAGAACGCTGAAGCAATCGACCCTGAATGGCAAACATTTCCTGCTGTTGCAATAGGAAGTGCAACACGTAAAGAGATAGAGAGGTTGGGAGGGAAAGTGTTCTAGAGTTCAGAAGAGGCTTACGGTGAAGCATTGGGGTCAAGCAATCATTAAACAATTTTCAGACAAAAAAATACTCTAGCTGAGACCCAAAGAGGTCTCTTTTGAGAGCAAAAAATTTTTACAGAGTGCAGGCATCGCTATCGATGAAGAAGTCATTTATGAAACCTCCTGTATCCATCCGCTATACTTCTGATCAATCCCCCGCAAAAGATACAGTCATTATTTTCACCTCTCCTTCAACTATACGGTGTTTTTTTGAGAACTTTGAGTGGGATGAGAGCTACAGAGCGGTAGTGATCGGAAACGCCATACAAAAACACCTGCCTGCCAGGGTCGAATATCTTGTGGCCGATGAACCTTCATTTGCAGTATGCATAGACAAAGCAAGAGCCTTCTAATCATATTTTACAATTACCTATCCGGGATGAGAGAGAAAGATAAAATCATCAAACTCTTAAGCAATATAAACGCACTTTTAACCACATTTTCGTTATAATATTTTAACCTAGATGGTTCGACCACTGTATATGGGGTCCAACATTAAATCTTAGTGGGACATGTAGCAGCTTGGTGTGTAGACATTTTCGTCTGAGCATGGGGTTACCCTGCGAGAACTTGCCTCCTAAAGAGCTGCTCTCTCCTGCACCGTTGGCTTATTAGGGCCGACTCACACAGAACGGCCATCCGGGTCTTTCATTTGCACTGTACTGTTGTCAATGAGATGAAAAATTAAAAATTAAAAATTAAAACCGCTAAACCTGATCATAATTTTTACCTTTTAATTTTTACCTTTTAATTTTTTGGAGAGATATATGGACGTATTGATCATAGGTAGCGGTGGTAGAGAGTACTCTATCGGTCTGGCATTGAGCAAAGATGAGAATGTAGAGAAGATCTACTTTGCACCGGGTAACGGTGCGACAGATGAGCTGGGAGAAAACCTTGCGATCAGTGATTTCAATGAGCTGGCTGACTTTGTAGAGAAGAGTAAGGTTGATCTTACGATCGTTGGACCTGAAGCGCCATTGGTAGACGGTATTGTAGATGTGTTTCAAGCACGTAATCTTACGATCTTCGGACCGACTGCAAAAGCGGCACAGCTGGAGGGTTCAAAGATCTTTATGAAAAACTTTCTGGCGCGTCATGATGTGCCTACCGCAAAATATATTGAGACCAACTCACTTCAGGAAGCTTATGATTTTATCAATACGATGACGGCACCTATCGTAGTAAAAGCGGATGGACTTTGTGGCGGTAAAGGGGTCATTATCGCCCAGAGTCATGAGGAAGCCAAGAAGGCTGCAGGCGAGATGCTCAGCGGTAACTCTTTCGGTGATGCGGGTACATCGATCGTCGTTGAAGAGTTCCTTGACGGGTATGAGCTCTCTGTCTTTGCTATCTGTGACGGGAAAGATTATGTCGTACTTCCGGCAGCACAGGACCATAAACGACTGCTTAATAACGATGAAGGACCGAATACAGGCGGTATGGGAGCGTACGCACCGACACCGCTTGTAAACGATGATATCTATGCAAAGCTTGATGAACGTGTGATCAAACCGACCCTTAAAGGGATGCAAGAAGAGGGAATGCCGTTTACTGGTGTACTCTTTATCGGTGTGATGGTCGTCAATGGTGATCCGATAATTCTTGAGTACAATGTCCGTTTTGGCGACCCCGAGTGTGAGGAGTTGATGCCGCTTCTTAAATCTCCTGCCAGTGAACTCTTTTATAAGGCTGCGATAGGTGACTTGGCAAATGCGAAGATCGAATTCCATGATAAGTATGCCGTAGGTGTGGTCATGGCCAGCAAGGAGTACCCATACAAGAGTTCCGAGCCTGCAGAGATCATTATCGATGATATCTATCACGAAGAGATCAACGAGAATGCACATATCTCTTTTGCCGGAGTAAGTCGCGGTGAAGATGGTAAGCTCTATGCCACAGGCGGCAGGGTACTTGTCTGTGTCGGTATGGGAGAGAGCATCAAAGAAGCCCAGGAGAGAGCGTACATGCTTGTAGGTCAGGTGCACTTTGCCGGCAAGCAGTGTCGTACGGATATTGCATACCAGGCACTTTAGGAGAAGTTATGGATGAGCGAAACTCTCTTCCGATTGCAGCCTCAGAAAAGAGAGTAATCTCATTTGTGATCGATGATATCATCGTTTCACTCTTTTTTATGGTCATTTTTTATGATCAGATCCTAGCACTGTTACAGGCAATTCCCGTAGAGCAGCATGCTCAGACACAATTGCTTTTAGAGGCTATGAACCAGTTCGTTTCAGTGAATATCGTATGGCTTTTGGCACTGAAAGTACTCTACCATACGGTCCTTATCTGGCAAAACGGTATGACACTGGGGAAGTATATCATGAAGATCAGGGTGATATCCCTGGAGAGTTATGAAAAACCTACATTTATGGCAGCACTGTACCGGGGACTACTCCGTATTCCCAGTGAACTTGTTTTCTATCTTGGATTTGTGATGGCATTTTTTATGCCGCTGAGACAAACGTTTCATGATAAATTTTCAAACTGTGTTGTAGTTGATGCGTAAATATCTACAGTGTTTTCTTCTGTTTGGATGGATAGGAGGAGAGGTACTCTATGCCAAGCAGGCATCTCAGAAGATAGAGGTCATGGCGAGAGAGCTAGAGAGTACCAAAAGTACTGTAGAGGCAAGCGGTGGCGTACTGGTCTATTTTAAAGACTCAGCGATCAAAGCGAATCGGGCTACATATGATCGAAAGAGCAATCTCTTGATACTTGATGGTGATATTGAGATGATCGGACAAGAGGGCAATAAGCAGAAGAGCAGTCATCTTGAGATCAATACAAAAAAAGAGCAAGTAGCATTTGAAGAGCTCTTTTTAATGAATAAAAACGATGTATGGCTGGTCTCAGAGAGTGCCCGAAAAAAAGAGGGTAACTACACGTTGGGCAGTAGCATTATCTCAAGCTGCGATATCAATGATCCATTATGGAAAATACATTTTGAGCGTTCAGACTATGACAGCGTCACCAAACAGATGAAAGTCTATGATGCGAAAGTCTATTTTTTAGATACCCCCATACTCTATACCCCTTATCTCTCATTCAATACGGATAAAAAACGTAGTTCCGGACTTCTGTTCCCCCTTTTTGGCTATACAGAGGAAGAAGGCTTTATTTACGAACAGCCTATCTTTTGGAATATCTCCCCGAGTATAGATATGGAGTTTAACCCGCAGTTTAGAACAGATAGAAGTGTAGGGATCTACAGTACCTTTCGTTTTGTTGATTCGGCCTACTCTTCGGGAAAGATACGAGCAGGATATTTTCTGGACAGCATAGCGTATCAAGAGAGAGAAGAGAACAAAGACCGGGAACACTATGGTTTTGAGCTCTACTACGATGCTTCACAGTTTCTCTCCAAAAGTACGCTTGATGGATGGAATGACGGTCTCTATATCAATGCGATACTCTTAAATGATATTGATTATATCAACCTGCAAAAAACCAGGTTAACGGATTTTGGGCGTAACCCCCTGCAAGAGTCCAGAATGAACTATTTTGTGTCGAGTGATAATTTCTATACCGGGATCAATGCGAAATATTTTATCGATACACGAGAAGAGAACAATGATGATACCCTTCAAGTACTTCCCTCGATACAGTTACATAAGTATCTGGACCACTTTATATGGAATAACCTTACCTATAGCGTAGATATGCATTTCAATAATTTTGATAGAAAAACAGGAGTCACACTCAAACAGGCAGAGGCGAAGGTCCCATTGGAGTATACGGCGGCTTTTTTTGATGATTATCTGAATCTCTCTCTGGGGGAAGAGTTCTACTACAGCAAGTTCTTTTTTGGCAATGGTGATTTTGCTATTGATCAGTTTGAATACTACAGTAATATCCATAAAGCAAAGCTCTTTGCAGATCTGACAAAACGATATGACCATTGTGTCCATGTCCTGCAACCGGCTCTATCATACATCAAGCCGGGAAATGAAAAACAAGATCCCGTCAAGTTCGAGCAGTTGGAAGAGGACCAACAAGGGGTATTTACTGTGGGATTGCCTGAAGAGCATTATGCATTGAGCCTGAGTCAATATTTTTACGATGAAACGATGCATTTGAAATTTTTTCAGCGTCTTTCACAGCAATACTATCTCAATCGGGGATATAAGTTCGGAGACTTGAGTAATGAAATGCAGTATAATTGGGAGAAGTGGCAATTCTATAACGACATCGTCTATTCGTATGAATTTGATACAGTACGTGAGTCCTCCAGCCGTATCTCACTTATCGAAAAAGCATATGGGTTTACATTCGGCCATACCTATAAGCAAAAACTTCCGGATGAGAAGACTGTTTTTACTCCGGCAAATGATATAAACTTTAACTTTAATTATCAAGTAGATCCGAAAGTAAAGATCAATGGGGGGATCACCTACGACATTGATGAGGAATCAAGCAGACAGTGGATGGTGGGAGGTACGTATACCCTTGATTGCTGGTCAATGGACCTTTCCGTACTACAGGATATTAAACCGCTTCCCACAGGCTCAAGGATGGAAACCTCTCTTTTTGTTCAGTTTAATTTTATTCCATTTATGAGTATAGGAACAAGGAAATAATAAAATGTTGAGTCCTGTTGAAGAGATAGAAACGGCTTTGGAAATACTGGGGTTACCCAAACTGATCACCAAGGCAGATATCAAAAAACAGTATCGTTTTCTTGCGCAAAAACACCACCCCGACAAAGGGGGAGATGCATCAAGAATGGAAGAGATCAACTACGCTTACAAGCTACTGATGAAGTATATAGAGGATTTTCGTTATACTTTTGATGAGGATGAGATCAAAAAACAGTATCCGGGAGTAGATTATGTCCAACGATTTAGACCTTGATTGTTTCTATTTTAAGGATCGTCAAGGTGCTGCAGAACAACTGATAGAGACCCTGCCAACAGAGCTACTACGCAATAATGAAACGGTAGTGATAGGGATCAGCGAAGGGGGAGTCTACTTTGCCGATAAAGTAGCAACAGCATTGAATGCACAGATGGATATTTTGCTGACTGAAGCCATCAATGCACCCAACAATCCTGCATTACCTATTGCTATGATCTCTGAAACAGAAGAGGTGGTGATGCATAAAGCGTTGATCGATGCATTTGATATCTCCGTGGATTTTGTCTATGCAGAGGCAAGTCGTAAATATGATGAAGAGGTACTCTCCTATGTCTATAAGTATAGAAAGGGGAAAGATCTTGTTTCCTTAAAAGGAAAATATGTCGTTTTGGTAGATGAGTGTATCGAAACCGGACTTACGATGATGGTCGCACTGAAGTCGACCATCGCAAGGGAAGCAAAAAATATCTATATCGCAACGCCTATTTTGGATCAGTCCGTGTATGAAAATCTGATCGCAGTGTGTGACGGAGTTTTCTGTCCTCATAAGATTCAAGATTATATTTCGATAGAATACTATTTTCAAAACTTTGAGAAACTGACTTTTGATGAGATTTCGTGGATGGTAGAACGTCAAGAGAAAAAAAAGAAAATCCAACCAGATGAGACTAAAGGAAAATAATTTATGGAAGCAACAGTGCTAGAGCTCAATATCAATAACTTAGAAGAGAAATACGAATTTAACAAGGTAGCTAAACAGGCTTCAGGTGCAGTACTATACAGACAAGGGAAAGCTGTCCTTCTGGCAACTGTTGCTATCGATGAAAAAGCTGTTGAAGAGGACTTCCTCCCTATGACGGTGCAGTATATCGAAAAGAGTTATGCCGCAGCAAAGATCCCGGGTGGCTTTATCAAAAGAGAGACAAAACCGGGAGATTTTGAAACATTGACTTCTCGTATCATCGACAGATCTCTTCGTCCGCTTTTCCCTAAAGGATTCCGATATCCGGTGGTGATCACAGTTACGGTATTGAGCAGTGACAGTGACGTGGATATGCAAGTGTCTGCTTTGCATGCTGCGTCTGCCGCGCTTTTTGTATCAGATACACCGGTCTCACAAGCTGTATCAGCCGTACGTCTGGCAAAGATAGAGGGAGAAATCGTTGTCAATCCGACACTCTCAGAGCAAGCTGAGAGTACACTTGATCTTTTTGTAGTTGGGTCAGGTGAAGACGTACTGATGATAGAGATGCGTACTATTGCCCAAGAGGTGATTGATGATGTGATTGCCCCAACGATGGCAGAAGTACCGTTGATACTTGAACATCATGAGTGTAATGAGTTAGATGAAGACGCACTTCTTGAGGCAATCGAGGTAGCACAAAAAGCCATTGCAAAGGCTTCTGAAGCATACAAAGATGTATTTGCGCCGGTAAGTAGAGAGCCGCTTGTTCTGGAGCTATTTGATACAAAAGTAGATAAAGAACTTTATGACTATATTGCAGAAAATTACAAAGAGGCAGTGGAAGAAGCCGTACAGTCTATGGCAAAAAGTGAAAGAAGTACGGCACTTAAGAAGGTCCGTGCATCGATCATGGAGGCTAAAGCAGCAGAAGGTGTAGTGCTGGAGAAAGAACTGGTAAGCAATGTGCTTGAAGCCTATAAGAGAACGATCGTACGGGCATTGATCCTGGATCAAGGTATCCGTGCAGACGGTAGAGCACTTGATGAGGTACGTCCTATCGAGATCGAGACCAATATCCTGCCTTCTGTACATGGTTCATGTCTCTTTACAAGAGGACAGACACAGGCACTTGTGAGCGCAACACTGGGGACAGATAAAGATGCACAGATGTATGAGCTCATCACAGAGAAAAATTCACTTTCAGAGCACTTTATGGTGCATTATAACTTTCCTGGTTATTCGGTAGGTGAAGCGAAACCTGCAAGTGCACCGGGAAGACGTGAACTGGGACATGGTAATCTGGCAAAACGTGCCTTGGAGCCTACCATAGATATCCGCAGAGATGGAACTATCAGATTAGTCTCAGAGATACTTGAGAGTAACGGTTCCTCCTCTATGGCTACCGTGTGTGGAGGTTCATTGGCATTGAGAGCTGCAGGGGTAGAGACACAAAAGCTTGCTGCAGGTGTTGCTATGGGACTAGTCACTGAGGGTGAGAAGTATGCCGTACTGACTGATATCATGGGACTTGAAGATCATGATGGCGATATGGATTTCAAAATTACGGGAACGCGAGACGGGATCACGGCGATGCAGATGGATATCAAACTGGGTGGTTTAGAGTTCCACATTCTAAAAGATGCATTGGCTCAGGCAAAAAAAGGACGTATGCATATCCTGGAGCTCATGGAAAAAGCAGATGAAGAGATGCAGCCAAGCGGTGCACTCCCGACTATAGAACACTTTACGATTGATCCAAGCCGTATCGTTGATATTATCGGTAAAGCGGGTGCAACGATCCGTGAGATTATTGAAAAATTCGATGTAAGTATCGACCTTGACAGAGAGGTTGGCGGTGTGAAAGTCAGTGGTGAGGATGATAGCAAAGTAGCCGCTGCCAAGGAACATATCGAGACGATTGCATCAAAGCCTGTACCGAAACAGATGCAGTACGAGATCAACAAACAATATACCGGAAAGATCAAAAAGATCGTCGATTTCGGAATGTTCGTCGAGATGCCGGACGGGTTTGACGCACTGCTTCATATCTCCAAAGTGGCGAAAGGGCGTGTAGATAACCTGGCAGAACGCTACAATGAGGGTGATGAGATCGACGTGGTTGTGTTGGAGCAAAAAGGTAAAAAAGTAGAGCTGGCTACACCGGAATATTTGGCATAGTGAAGCAAAACATAATCTACTTTTGGATAAAATTACGCCGTTATTGCGAAGTGATAAGTAGGGAAACAGTTTGCATTTATGTGACTGTTGGCAGTAGAGATGCTGTTTACGCAAGCCGAACGGACTTTGGAAGACAGTCGTAGAGACTTAAAATCAACCAAATTTTGAAGGAATTATAATGAAAAAGATTTTTGTACTTTTCATGGCTCTTGGAGCAGCTGCATTTGCAGGTGAAGGTGAATCTATGATCCAAGCTTACTCAGTGATCGCTGCTGGTGTTGGTCTTGGTCTTGCTGCACTTGGTGGTGCTATCGGTATGGGTCACACTGCTGCTGCAACAATCGCTGGTACAGCGAGAAACCCAGGTCTTGGTGGTAAACTAATGACTACAATGTTCATTGCTCTTGCGATGATCGAAGCACAAGTTATCTATACACTTGTTATTGCACTTATCGCGCTTTACGCTAACCCATTCCTATAATAGGAATTTTTAGCTAGCTTTAAGTTTCGGGCGGGTATAATCCCGTCCACACAAACACACGCGATCGTGGTGGAACGGTAGACACGCTACCTTGAGGGGGTAGTGCCTTCGTGGTGTGAGGGTTCAAATCCCTCCGATCGCACCATCCTTATACTTTTTAAATCAACTTCAATTTTCTTTATATTTAACTCTCTACAATCAACGATAGTATTTTGCTAATTTTATATACCAATTGTTCCTATAAAAAAATCCATGACGACTCTCTGGTTAACGCTATGAATTCGATGGTAGGTTTGGAGAGAATGAATCTATTCAAATGCACCGATCAGTGAGCAGATAAAAGGTTTTACTGCATAAAACTGAAATATTATTAGGATTTTTTAACTAGCTGTATAAAGCTAAATTTTATCAAAAGTGACATAGTGAGGAAGGAAAATAGACTAAAATGCTCTGAAAGTGCCTAATTTAGGGCACTTTTAGGATTTATTTAGCAATTTTTAAGAAAAAAGTGTGATATAATGATTTACATCTTAAAATAAAGGAAGAAGCATGACAAAAGCTGAATTTGTAGAGTTGGTACAGAAGAATGGTGAATTTGAGAGTAAAGCAGCAGCAGAGAGATCTGTAAAAGCATTTATTGATTCTGTAACAGAAGCACTAGTAAAGAAAGAGAGCGTATCTCTTGTTGGTTTCGGAACATTCTCAACAGTAGATGTAGCTGAAAAATCAGGTAAAGTACCTGGTACAAATAAAACGTATACAAAACCTGCACACACTGCACCAAAGTTCAAAATCGGTAAAACGCTTAAAGACGCGGTTGCAGCTGGTAAATAATGACCCTCTGGTTACCCTCTTTTGGGTAACCTCTTCTCTTCTTTTTTATTCTTTTTTAATTCATAACATCTAGTTTAACACGCATTATCCAGTTTTTTTGCACTAGAACAGTTTGCTACCTGGTTTGTCACGTAAATTACAGTACCAAGCATCCAGATCAACATTGCTCCAATAAATATTGATACGAAAATGATATTTTTATTATCTTTCTTTTTATTATGATCTTCAGCTTTATGATCTTCAGCTGCCATTCTGCATCCTTTCCTTTGTGGTGTATCTTAGTATAAAATGCTGATGTGTACTCTCTGTGTACTCTGCCAGTGACAACATGTTATAATGCGATCAAAAAAAAGAGTGACTATGAGAGTGGATGAGATGATAGGTTTAGGTGTGGCCGGAAACTTTGCACACCATCTTGAACAGGCCGGTGAGCTTGAAGACTTTAAGGAGGTGCAGACAGAAGCGCCCGAAGCACCTAAAGGCATTTTCCCTTTTTATCTGCCCGGGAGCGACTCTTTTTTGGGTATCTATTCTATTGCAACTACTGAGTTGAATCTGCCGGAGTATGAGGCAAATGCGCAAGTAGAGCCTGAGATCGGCGTTCAGTTTGAGATTGTATACGGTGAGAACCACGAAGTCGTCGATCTTATTGCCGAAAGATTTACGACGTTTAATGACTGTACCATCCGTAAAGAGGGGGCGAAAAAGATCTCAGAAAAGAAAAGCTGGGGAGCAAACTCCAAAGGGATCGGAGATAAGTGGATCGATATCGACAGGTTTGAAGCGGGGGGAGTGATGGACCGATATCATCTTTGCTCTTTTGTCAGACGGGATGGTGTACTGCATGAGTACGGTGTTGATGCACCACTGCCGGGATACAGCTATTTTTATACAAAGCTCGAAGAGTGGCTGATAGATAAGATGAATAATCAGAAGGATTTCGGCCCTCTTGAGAATATCTCAGAGCATCTCAAAGCATGTAATTACCCGTCGCATGCCTTGATCTCTATCGGTGCTACAGCATATGCAGAGTTTGGAGAACACAACTATCTTCAGAGTGGTGATGAAGTCTATGTCATCGCCTATGATGCAACGAAAGACGATGCGAGTCTGAACGCTTCTGACTCTAAAGTGATACTGCACCAAATGGTACAGTAGTAGAGCAGTGCGATAGAGGGCTATGATGTTGAGACGACTCTTTTATTTTATGATCACGCTTTCATTGCTTATGGGTGAAGAGAAAGTAACCCCATTGACGCTTGCTGATCAACATTTTATGATAAAAACCGAGACCTATGATATCTATGACAGTAAGGGTACGGTGATGAGGTTTTATCAAGAGCTGCCCACAAAAGAGATGAAGCAGCTTTTTGCTTTTACCCTGGAGGATACGACGGGGGCATGTCATAAGAAGAGTGTAGAGGAGGGAAGTTATGAAGTGGATGGCTCTACGATTATCTTTTACACCCTCTGGAACAGGTATGGCAGTGCCGATGCTCCCTACGGTGCGCGCATCAAAAGATACAGTGTGGATACCAATGGAAAACTCAAACTACTTTTAAGCAAAATCTATATAGAGACCGAACGCAAAAGTGAAGCACAAAAGAGTGCAATGCGTTTTCTTTTTCAAGCACCTGTGAGCAAAAATGAAAAAGAAGCATTGCAAAAGTATATCGAGTATGCAGAACAACGCTTTAAGGGAATATTTGTCTTTGGAAAGGAAGCAGAATCATTGATCAAAGAGGTAAATGAAGCACTTCATAGGAAGAAGCAGAGACGCTGGCACTAGAGTTGAAAGAGTACCAGGCTGAGTGCCATTACAAACATACCTGCGACTACGCCTCCGATCGCAGTATGGTCATTCCCATAACGTCTGGATGCAGGAAGCAGTTCATCAAATGAGATATAGACCATGATCCCCGCGACGATCCCGAATGTGATACCCAGTGTAAAGTCACCCATCAATGGTGTCAATAAGAGATATCCTATAACAGCACCGATCGGTTCCGTAAGCCCTGAGGCTAATGCAAAGAAAAACGCCCTTCTTCTATTGTTTGTTGCGTAGTAGATCGGCAGCGCAACAGCCAAGCCCTCCGGGATATTGTGGATAGCGATGGCAAAGGCTATAGCCGTACCCGTATTGATATCCTCCAGTGCCATGACAAACGTTGCAAAACCTTCGGGAAAGTTATGTATAGAGATGGCAACAGCCGTAAAGAGTCCGACCCGGGAGAGGACGCTGAATTGTGCATTGACGGTAGCAGCATGATCTTCACCATACTCCAGCGCATGGTGCGGGTTGACATTATCGGGGATGAGCTGATCGATGATAAAGGTGAGCCCTATCCCAATAAAGAAGGCGATAAGACCCAATACCTCTCCCCACAATGTTCCATAATGATGGGAAAAAGCATCTTGAGACTTTACTAGTATCTCTACAAAAGAGACATAGATCATCACGCCTGCAGAAAAACCAAGGCCTATAGAGAGAAACCTGGTATTGTTTTTTTTACTGACAAATGTGAGCAATGCCCCCAATGCCGTAGCCAATCCTGCAAAGAGTGTAAGGAGGAAGGCAGAAAGGAAGCTTTCAAATGTAAGTGCTTCCACGCTCTTTCTCCCTTATATCTTACCTTTTATACTCTCTACAAACTCAGAGATATCATCATGCAGTGCCTGCAGATCCTCTTCGTGCTCCACTTCATCGGCCAGGATCTCCGAGACGATATCATAGGTGACGATATCTTTATCCCTGGTCAGTTCAGCAAGTTCGGAATAGACTGAGATGGCACACTGTTCTCCTTTGATCGAATCTTCAAGGAGATCGACCACATCAAATGATTCCGGTGTCTCGTAGCCACACCCGGTATGAGTAAACCAGTCTTGAGGGCTGAGCAGTGGAGTACCGCCAAGCTGTAAAATACGGTCCGCAACCATATTGGCATGTCTCAACTCATCTGTAGCATGTTCTGTCAGTTCAGTAATTGCGGCATCTTTCATGATACCCTTGACAACTTTGGCCTGTATGAAGTATTGATAGTATGCCAGCCACTCATCGGCATATGCTTTATTGAGCAATGTGATAATCTCACTGATCTCGATCCCTTTGATAATAGCATTACCTCTTTTTGCCATCTTAGATCCTTTCTGAATTTTTAAGGAAAAAAATTATCCTTTCATACATTGTAACGCTATTAAACTTAAACGAAAATAGTACTTTTTTTCTACGCTAACAAAAAATAGGCTAGAATAATGAAAATAGATTGAGAGGCAGAATTTGAAGATAAGATATTTTTTTCTAACAGTGGTAGTGATGATGTTGTATGGGTGCGAAGAGGGTAATGTATCTAAGGCACGTTTGATGGAAGATGCCAAGAAACAGGAGAAGGCTGAAATCGCGTACCAGAAGTACAAAGAGGTGAATGAAACGTTGGAACTTCAAAAGCTGATCGGGGCGAACCAGGTCGCGTTAGCCAAGATCGAAGCGGAAAAACTGCAACAACTTAAAGCCATGGAGCTGGAAGAGACAAAAGTCAAAGCCGAAGAGTCCTCAAAGCTTAAAGAGAAGCAGATCGCATATGACAAAGAGCTTGAGTCTATGAAGCTGGCACAGGAGAAAGAGCTGGTGATGGTCCAAGAGAAAAGACGCATGGCAAACCAGGACAATCAAAACAGACTTTATCAAACGCTGCTGATCGTGGGGACATTGATCGTGCTGCTTGTTTTGCTGATCTGGCTGTGGGTTCACCGGAAGAATAAAGCTCAGGAGGCAAAAATACACGAAGAGACAATGAGACATGAAGAGTTCATGCAGGCAAGCCAGCAGCATCATGAAAAGATTACGAAGATGTTGGATATCGTCGTCGATGAAAAAACAGACAAGAATGTAAAAAAAGAGTTGGTGAAATTGCTTAAAGAGCAGGGTGAGGGACCGGCACTGCTCGAAGAGAAGAAAAGCTAAACGCTTTAGTCAACAAGAGGAGGAAGAAGAATGGGGTATTTTTTATTCGCTGTTTTCATAGCCGCAGCGCTCTATCTCATCACGATTTACAATACCTTGGTGGTTAGAAAAAACCGGATAGAAAACGGCTTTGCACAGATACAGGTGCAGCTTAAAAGAAGGTATGATCTCATTCCGGCCCTAACCCAATCAGTCAAGGGATACATGAAGTATGAGCAAGAGACACTAGAGGCTGTGATCAAAGCGCGGAATGAAGCAAACACGGCACTGTCGCATATCAAAGAGGTGGTCAACCATGCCCAAGATATCAAGAGACTCTCCCATAAGGAGCAGCAGCTGGTCAACCGTCTTGGCAGTATACAAATGCTTATGGAGGATTATCCGGAGCTAAAAGCCAATGAGAATGTTTCTCGGCTGATGGAAGCGCTTGGTACGACAGAGAACCGTATCGCCTTTGCACGGCAGGCATTCAATGATTTTGTCTACAGTTTCAATGCATACCGTCAGTCTTTTCCCCAGAATATGATTGCCGATCGCTTCGGATTTGATCAGGATGTCTCTATGCTGGAGTTTGAGGATGCCAAAGCGATACAGCAAGTTCCCGGCACGTCGCTGTAAGGAAACGTAATGAACTTTTTTGAAGCACAGGAGAGGGCCAGAAAGAACACAGGGCGACTTGTGGCGCTATTTATACTTTCTGTGGCCGGTCTGATCCTGGTAACGACCACGTTTGTCAGCTGGTTTTACTTTCACTATATCTCGGATGACGGTGCACCTTTCTCTTTTGAAAAATATTTTTACTCACCGATATTTTTGGATGTGAGCGTGGTCATTTTTATGCTTGTAGGACTGGGAGCACTCTATGAATATCTACAGCTTTCAAAAGGGGGTCAAAACGTCGCAGAAGCATTGGGAGGAAGAAAACTCAGTCCCAACAGTGCCAATGAGGCAGAAAAGAGACTCCTGAACGTTGTGGAAGAGATGTCGATCGCTTCGGGTATCTTGACACCGACAGTCTATATGCTTGAAGAGAGCAGCATCAATGCTTTTGCCGCAGGCTTGACGATAGACGATGCGGTGATAGGCATTACCAGGGGGGCCGTAGAGAAACTCGACCGCAATGAGCTTCAGGGAGTGATCGCCCATGAGTTCAGTCATATCTTCAACGGAGATATGCGGCTCAATATGAATCTTGCTGCTACCCTCTATGGCGTGACGCTTATCGCTATGATCGGTGAGTTTCTTGTACGGCATCTGAGATTCAGCAGCTCCCGTACCAGAAAAGGTGGAGGGGGTGCGGTGGTCATACTGGGCTTCGGTCTTTTGGCGATAGGGTATATCGGTGTATTCTTCGCTTCATTGATCAAGGCCTCAGTGAGTAGGAGTCGTGAATATCTTGCAGATGCTACGGCAGTACAGTATACAAGGTACCCGGCCGGGATCGCAGGTGCACTCAAAAAGATACTCTATTATCACTCCGGTATCGACAGTCCCTCGGCAAAGAGCTATGCGCACTTCTATTTTGCACAGGGCGTTAGTTCGCTCTTTGCTACACATCCGCCTCTCAAAGAGCGTATCCATAGGATAGATCGCAAATGGGATGGAAAAATCCCCGAATATGAAACAGCTGAAAAGAAAGTTGTTTTGGGTGAAAAAGAGGACCATAAAGCGAAACGGGAGAGATTTATCCAGGGTGCTGTAACAGCAGCAGCATTAGCCAGTGTAGGAACGATGGAAGAAGATGAGGTAAAACATGCCCATGACAGCGTGGAGAAACTGGATCAAGAGATACGAGAGAAGCTCAACGACCCGCTAGGTGCACAGGCAGCCATCCTGGCACTTTTTTATGAAGAGGTTTACAAAGAGGCACACTTCGCATCTCTCAAAGAGCATAGCCCTTATCTGCTGCTTGAGTTTGCAAGCCTGGTTTCAAAAGGCGTGGAGGTTTACCAAAAAGAGGCACTGCTCATTATCTCCTTGGCACTGTATAGTTTAAAAGGACTCTCTGTAGAACAGTATCGTACTTTTGATACTTTGATGCAGACATTTGTGGATATCGATCAAAAAGTTTCGATGTATGAGTGGAGCCTGATGTACATGATACGCAGAAATCTCCAGATCTATTTTGGAGAACGCAAGGTTCCTAAAAAACTGAAACATACCCATATCGGTGCCGTGAAAAATGAGTTAGAAATCGTTTTTTCCATGCTCATACATGATCAGTATGAGAGCGAGGAGGCAGCCAGAATGGCAAATGCAGATGTAATGCGTAAGATTGGAGCAGGAGCATTACAGTACCGGTATTCAGATACGATTTCTCATGAGATGTTCGAAAGTGCGATGAAAGAGATAGAGCTTGCGAAACCCGGGGTTGCAAAACGTATCTTTGAAGGGGTGTTGCACTCGGTGAAGGTCGACAGTGTCGTTACACCGGGTGAGAATCTTTTTGTGCATGCCGTGGCACTGCTTCTTCAGGTACCACTGCCAAGAGAGTTTGTTTTACAAAAAGAGGTTAGTTAAACCAGCTTTTGACTCTGTCGAAGGCAGACTCAAAGGTACTTTTGTGCGGTCTGCTCTCCACACCGTAGCTCTCCTGCAGTTTATCAAGAAGCTCACGTTGCTCATCATTGATCTTTTTCGGCAGGACCATTTTGATCTGGGCGATAAGGCGGCCTTTGCGTCCACTGTGTACATCGATGACCCCTTCATCTTCGAAGATAAACTGTTCTCTGTCTTTTGTCCCCTGTTTCAGTTCGAGTTCTGTCTCTCCATCCAAAGTAGGGATGGTAATCGTCTCTCCCAGGATGGCTTGAGTGAAGAAGACCGGTACCTCTATATAGATGTCGCTGCCGTTACGGATAAAGTTCTCATCCTCTTCTACGATAAATGTCAGGTAGAGATCACCACGTCTGCCGTTTTTAGCCAGGTTCCCATACCCCTGTGCTCTCAGGCGGTTCCCCGAGTCTACACCGGCTGGAATATTAATGGTGATCGTCTCCTCTTTGGTCTTGTAGCCTTTACCGCTACAGCTTGGACACTTCTCAGTCGCTTTTTGCCCTTCACCATGACACTTCGGACAGGTTTGCGCAAACTGCATACGCCCCTGACGCATCACTACCTGACCCTGACCGCCACAGTAGTCACAGGTCTCGAGCTTGCCGTCTTTCGCTCCGGTTCCGTCGCAATCTTCACACGGTACTTTATAGGTAATATCGATCTGCTTTTCACATCCGAATACTGCTTCATTGAACTTCAGCGGAAGTTCTATCTCGAAGTCGAGTGCATACTTCTGGCTGGGATCACGTCTGGTCTGTCCAAAACCGCCGAAACCTCCAAAGCCGCCGCTTCCGCCAAACATAGAGTTGAAGATATCCATGATATCATCCATGTCTGCACCACCGAATCCACCACCCATACCTTGGCCTTCTAGTCCGGCTTTACCGTATCGGTCGTAGATCGCTCTCTTCTCATCATCGCTTAGTATCTGATAGGCTTCATTGATCTGTTTGAATTTCTCTTCAGCCTCTTTATCATCGGGATTACGATCGGGGTGATACTTCATTGCAAGTTTGCGGTAGGATTTCTTCAGCTCCGAACCGCTGCATTCTTTGCTCACCTCTAGTACTTCGTAATAATCAAGTTCTGTCATATAGTTTACTCCATCGAGCTATAGTGATTTGGGCGAATTCTACCATAATTTGGCTATAATCACAAAAACTAAATATGAGGGTAAAAGATGGTCGTGCATATCGTAATGTTTCAGTTCAAAGAAGCGCACAAAACAGCCAATATCGAAAAAGCAAAACAGATGCTGGAAAACTTGATGGGGAGTGTACCCACGCTGTGCAGCATGGAAGTAGGAGTGAATTTTGCCGATGAGGAGCGTGCAATGGATTTGAGTATAGTGACGTCGTTCAGTGATAAAGAGGGCTTGCAGGAGTATGCGGTGCATCCGGAACACCTTAAGGTGCTAGAGTTTATCAAGAGTGTGGTCGAATACTCTAAAGTAGTAGATTACGTGAAGAGCTAATGAAACACAATAAAATAGAAGCATTCGAGAACCTTGTCGAGGCTTTTCAGTCCCTACCCTCTATCGGGAAAAAATCAGCTATTCGTCTTGCTTACCATGCGGTAATGGAGGATGGATTCGGCGCGATGAAGCTGGCACATGCACTGGAGACCGGGGTGAATGCGATACAGAAGTGCCGCAAATGCCACAATATGAGTGAAGATGAGCTCTGTGCGATCTGCTCTGATCCCTACAGGGATACGACGAAGCTTTGTATCGTGCAGTCAGCCAAAGATATCCTGACCATAGAGGAGAGCGGACAGTTTAACGGTGTCTATTATGTGGTTTCAGAGATCAGTGATATGGATGAGGCACACCTTTTTTATGCCGTTGAAGGGGTAGAGGAGATCATCTTCGCTTTTCCTCCGAGTATCGCAACCGATACGATGATACTCTATATTGAAGATAAACTGCAAGGCAAAGAGGTTGTGTTTACCAAAATCGCTCAGGGGGTTCCTACGGGTGTAGAGCTGGAGAACATCGATGTGATGTCACTCTCAAGAGCATTGGAGTCGAGAGTAAAGATCTGATCTACTCTATGACTGTGTGAACTTTTTCATTGATGTAGTTCTGCACGAACTCGCGTACTTCTGCATAGACGAAAGAGTCTTTGTAGCCTTCGATCTTACCGCCTGCAGCGTTGGGGTGGCCACCGCCGTTTCCGATGTGCGCTGCCATTTTGGAGACATCCAGTTTGTTGTTGCTGCGAAGTGAGAAATTCCCTCTGAAGTTAACATCCATATAGAAATCATAATCCTCATTCTCTACCATACAGGCATTACCGATCACTGAAGCACTGCCCACATGATAGCCCAGTATCCCTTTTGCACCTTTGTAGGTGATGGTCAGGCGTTGTCTGTCCGCAGTGAGGAGCTTGGTGACATAGGCTGCAACAAGGTTGTCTTTTGTGTCATTTTTCTCTTTGATAAAAAAGCGTTTTTTGATCTGATGAAGTTCATCATCAAGCTTGATCGGTGCATCTGATTCATCGATAAGGAGGTTCGCTGCTTCGATCATAGAGAGTTTAAATGCTCTGTCTTCAGCAGGGAAGAGGATACGGTTGATCTCTTTTGCTCCGGAGATCATCCCCAACATCACTTTACCATACTCAAAGAGTGCATCCTCGCTGACCCAGATATCGATGGCATTGATCGCCTGTACAATAGCGGCGAGTTTATCTTTGCTGTCAAATCCATAATGTTTTTGAAGCCAGTGGTACGTGATGAGTGTCGCACACTTGCTGGTATCAAGTTTATACCAGGCAAAACGCTCTGAAGCTTTAGCACCCGTAGCATGGTGGTCAAGAAGTTGAAGTTTCGCACCGATACGTATCGCCTCTTTTTCGATCCAGTTTCCCTCCTTGGTGGTGAGGTTGAGATCGGTGATGAGGATCAGGCGCTCTGTCTCTTCTCCATGCAGGAACTTATCCTGCTCGATCTTTTTGACAATCTCATCCAGACGTGCAGTGACCTCCGGGCCATAGTTGGCATTGAAACAGTCGATCTTTTGAAAACATTGTTGTGAGAGATATTGGCAGCCGTACCCGTCAAGGTCAATGTGGGAAAGGTGATAAATATGCTGTTGCATCATTAGATTATGTCTCCAAGCATTAAACCATCAAGAAAGTCATCTACTTTACCTTGAAAGGTGAGTAAAAACGGTGAGATAGAACAGCTTCCGATACTTCCGTTCGGACAGGTTGCGGCATATTGCGTACAGTCAAAGACTGCCGGTGCTTTCCCCTCAGCAGCGATAATGATCTCACGTACCGAGATTTCATTGATATCTTTGACCAGGATGAATCCGCCTTGCGCTCCCTTTTTTGATTCAAGAATGCCAGCCCTCGCCAGATTTTGTAGAATTTTTGCAAGAAAGCTTTTTGGAATACAGAGTTCATTGGCAAGCTGCTCTGCGCCGATAGGTTTTTCGGATTGTCTGATCGTATCCAGGGAGAGCAGCGCATACTCTGTTGCACGTGTTAATAACATAAAATTAAACCTTTATATATATATAATTAGGAGTATATTACTCTAAGTTAGATTAGAAAAACGAATGACACTATATGTTGTTGGGCTCCATCTCATCCTAAGTCCAAAATAAGCTTGATATGCTATCATTCCGTTCCCAAAATGATATTTTGAGAAGAATTAAATACCAATCAGGAGGTCAATCATGGCTTTGGATCAGGCGAAAAAAGCAGAGATTATTGCAAAATACGCTAGAGGCGAAAACGATACAGGTTCTACAGAAGTTCAAGTAGCTCTTCTTACAGAGAGAATTAACTACCTAACTGAGCACCTTAAAACAAATAAAAAAGATCACTCTTCAAGACTTGGACTACTTAAACTAGTAGGACAGAGAAGAAGACTTATGAGATACCTTAAGAAAACAGATCTTACAAGATGGACTGCGATCAAAGCTGATCTTGGTATCAGAAACTAATCCTTTCCATCGCACACTCAAAAACCATCTCATTCGAGATGGTTACTTCATACTCCATTTATTTACCACTCATTAAATAACTATTATCTTACAACTGTTACACTCATACTTTGGCTTAGTATGGTTTGTTTTAAGTAACAATGTATCAGTTTTAAAGTTGTGTTATATGGACTCATTTTATAGTTGAGTCAGTTAGACTCATACTATACTTGACAAAATATGACTCAATGTTGTATAATGTCTCCAAGCATCACAAAAATGATGTATTATGAATGAAAAAAACAGGAGGTTGTCTATGGCTCAAGAAGAGAAAGAGACCCTTGAAGATCAGGTAGCAGAAGAGACGAACGAATCTGAAACGCAAGCTGCAGAAGAGGGTTCAGTCGATCCTTTAGAGGCCGCACAGGCTGAAGCGCTGGAGTGGAAAGATAAGTATCTTCGTGCACATGCGGACTTTGAGAACTCCAAAAAGCGTTTGGAGAAAGACAAGAACAATGCCGTCTCTTTTGCAAATGAGAGCTTTGCAAAAGATATTCTTTCAGTATTAGATTCTTTTGAGAATGCACTTGCTGCGATGAAGAGTAACGAAGAGAGTGATTCTGAAGCCTATTCCAATATGGTGGAAGGTGTGAATCTTACCTATGATCAACTCAAAAAGATCTTGGAGAAGAACAGTATCAAAGAGATCAAGTGCGAAGGTGAGTTCGATCCTGAAGTACATCAGGCGATCATGCAAGTAGAGAGCGATGAGCATGAGTCTGGTCAGATCGTTCAAGTTATGCAAAAAGGCTATACGATCAAAGAGAGAGTGCTTAGACCGGCAATGGTGAGCACCGCTAAATAGACAGTAGGTAAGAAGTCGTAAGTAGGAGTTGAGGTTTGCACTTCTCATGTGAAGTGCTTTTTCTAAAAATATTGAAGTTTCACTGAGCCGAATGGCGAACCTTTAGTGAGATGAATTGGATAGGAGCTTTGCTTCTAACCAAGAAGAAAGGAGAAATAGTATTATGGCAAAAGTATTAGGAATTGACTTAGGTACAACAAACTCTGCGATGGCAGTGTATGACAACGGTGAAGCGAAGATTATCGCAAACAAAGAGGGTAAGAACACGACACCTTCTATCGTAGCATTTACAGACAAAGGTGAAGTACTTGTCGGTGAGTCTGCAAAAAGACAAGCGGTAACAAACCCTGAAAAGACGATCTACTCGATCAAGAGAATCATGGGTCTGATGATGAGTGAAGACAAGGCAAAAGAAGCAAAAGAGAAGCTTCCATACCACATTATTGATAGAAGCGGTGCATGTGCGATCGAGGTAGCGGGTAAGACTTACACACCTCAAGAGATCTCGGCAAAAGTATTGATGAAGATGAAAGAAGATGCAGAAGCATATCTTGGTGAGACTGTGACTGACGCCGTGATCACCGTACCTGCATACTTTAACGATGCACAGAGAAAAGCAACAAAAGAGGCGGGTACGATCGCCGGACTGAACGTACTTCGTATTATCAATGAGCCTACTTCAGCGGCACTCGCTTACGGTCTTGACAAAAAAGAGGCTGAGCAGATCGTAGTGTACGACCTTGGTGGTGGTACATTCGACGTCACAGCGCTTGAGACGGGTGACGGTGTGGTTGAAGTATTGGCAACCGGCGGGGATGCATTCCTTGGTGGTGATGATTTTGATAACAAGATCATCGACTATGTGGCGAACGAGTTCAAAACTGAAACAGGGATCGATGTAAAAGCTGATGTGATGGCACTCCAGAGGGTAAAAGATGCAGCTGAAACAGCAAAGAAAGAGCTCTCTTCATCCACTGAGACTGAGATCAACCTACCGTTCATTACAGCAGATGCATCAGGGCCAAAACACCTGGTAACAAAGATCACAAGAGCGAAGTTCGAGTCACTCATCGCTGATCTCGTCAAAAGTACGATCACAACAGTACAGAATGTATTGAAAGATGCAGATCTCGGTACATCAGATATCTCTGAGGTTGTGATGGTCGGTGGTTCAACAAGAATACCGTTGGTACAAGAAGAGATGAAGAAGTTCTTCGGAAAAGAGCTTAACAAGTCAGTGAACCCGGATGAGGTAGTTGCGATCGGTGCAGCGATCCAAGGTGGGGTACTTGCAGGTGATGTAAAAGATGTACTTCTTCTTGATGTGACACCGCTTAGCCTTGGTATCGAGACACTTGGTGGAGTCACAACGAAAGTGATCGAGAAAGGTACGACAATCCCTGCGAAAAAATCTCAGGTATTCTCAACAGCTGAAGACAACCAGCCGGCAGTAAGTATTCATGTACTCCAGGGTGAGCGTGAGTTCTCAAAAGACAACAAGTCTCTTGGTATGTTCGAGCTTAGAGATATCCCTGCAGCACCAAGAGGTGTACCTCAGATCGAAGTAACATTCGATATCGATGCGAACGGTATCCTGACTGTAACTGCATCGGATAAAGGTACAGGTAAATCTCAGGATATCAAGATCACAGGTTCATCTGGACTGAGCGATGAAGAGATCGAAAAAATGGTTCAAGATGCTGAAGCACACAAAGCTGAAGACGAGAAGAGAAAAGAGGTAGTTGAAGCGAGAAACCAGGCAGATGCACTCGTACACCAGACGAGAAAATCACTAGAGGATCTTGGTGAGAGCTTTGATGCAAGTGAAAAAGCAAATATCGAAGCAGCGATCGAAGAGCTTGAAGCAGTGTTGAAAGATGACAATGCAACGAAAGAGCAGATCGAAGAGAAAGTGAAAGCATTGACCGAAAAGAGCCACAAACTGGCTGAAGCAATGTACGCCAAAGAGCAGGGCGGACAACCTGGTGCCGATGCAGGTGCAAAAAAAGCTGACGATGATGATGTTATCGATGCTGAAGTAGAGTAAAACGAAACTTCATAAACTTTGACCTCCAGGAAACTGGAGGTCATCCCTTCTTATTTCAATTTCCTTATCAACCTACTATTTTATTTTTCTGTATAATTGGACAAGTACCACATCTATATGGAGGTATCTTATGTCAAATGAAACTGCTAAGAAATATTCAAGTGCTGCAAAACTTTATGACATTGTTGAATGGCCTATGGAGCAGCTGCTTTTTAAGAAATTCCGTAAACAGGCTATTGCTTTAGCCAAAGGAAAAGTACTGGAGGTGGGAGTTGGTACGGGTAAGAACTTTCCTTACTATGAGAGGAATAATGTAGCACTTACGGCTATAGACTTCAGTGCGGGGATGCTTGAATATGCACAAAAAAAGAAAACGCAATTGCAATGGGAGAGTATCAAACTGTTTCAAATGGATATAGAGAATCTCTCCTTTGAGGATGAGCACTTTGACTGTGTGGTGAGTACCTTTGTGTTCTGTACTGTTCCCAACCCTAAAAAAGGGTTAGCAGAGGTTTATCGGGTACTTAAACCGCAAGGCATGGCGATCTTTCTTGAACATATGAAGAGCAGATATCGGGTAATCAACATTTTTCTATGGATAATGAATCTTTTTTCAACGAGACTACTTGGAACCTCTATGCTTCGTGAGACCGAAAGATCGTTAGTAGAGGCAGGCTTCAAGATCCAATCAGTAGAGTATAAAATTTTTGATGTGCTTCGGTTGATCATAGCAATAAAAAGGTAAGTAATTCAAAGTTAAATTCTATTGTTATGGCAACTATTTTGCTATAATAGATCAAGATAATTTCATGTAGGATAGTTTTATGGAAACAAGAAAATGTACAACACTTGCTGAAGCAAGAGAAGCAATTGATCAAGTAGATGAAGAGATCGTCAAACTGATCGCTCAACGTAATGATTATATTAAACAGATTGCCCACTTTAAAACATCTATTGATGAAGTAAAAGCAGAAGAAAGGATCAATGATGTTATCTCCAGGGTAAGAGCACAGGCAATTGAGCTGGACCTTTCCCCAAACCTTATCAACGACCTCTACGTCCGTATGATCAATGGCATGGTAGAGAGTGAGATCGCAGAGTTTAGAAATGCCAAAGGGGCATAAGAGCAGCTAGCTGTGAG